>JBAZGS010000005.1:27087-75889 GCA_041652755.1 Candidatus Nanoarchaeia archaeon | reverse complement strand
ATAATTCTTTCAAAGAAAAACATGAAATAAAAACTATTTATCCAATAATCAATTGCACATCAAATTCTAACTCTAGTTTTTCTTCACTTTTTGTGGAGGACTTAGATGCAGCTTACTCTAAAACTATTTGCCCTTTTTGCGAAAGAAAAATTATTATTGGTTTAAGGAATCATGCTTAATCCAAGCATTTCCTCATCCAAATCTTTGCTGTAAATCTTTGTTTTTTGGCTAAACCCTATTTTTTTAAGGGTTTCAATATATTTATCCAAATTTTCAGGAACAGTTATTGTAATCTTTTTTAAAGATTTTAAAGGAGCAATCAACTTTTCCATTGAACCATAATCTCCTGCAAGCAATTTTACATTGCCAACACTAAAAAAATTGTAATAAACTGACAAGACTCCTGATATTTTTTCGCCATTAGTAAGTATTCTTGTAGGATACTTGAAAGGATTATTCTCAAACAATGTTGCTGCAATGCTGCCGTAATATTTAGGAAAAAATGACTCAATATAATCAGCAGTTCTTTTAACAAACTCTTTGTTTAACTCCAAAATCATGAAATAATAGAGTAAAAACCAGGATTAATAAGCTTTTTGATAAAAATTAATTAAGATTCCTCACTCTTCTGTTCTTTTTTATCTGGCACAAAACCTTTGTTTTATGGTTTTTTCCAACTCCAATAATCCCTATTGGGCTTTTAAGAATAATGTAAGTGGCATCTAAATTAGTTTCTTTATCAATGTCAAAGCCCCTAATTAACTCCCAAGCATCCTTTAATGAGATATCTAAAACGTTTTTAGAGGCTTGTTCTCCAACCAATTGAGCGCCTAAAATGCTCAGCCTAAAAATATCATACTCATAGTGGCATAAGTAAAATCCCATGACTTCAACATTTAACCTTTGAATAGGCAAATCAAAAAACTCTTTCTTAAGCACCCAAACCTTGTTTTTTCCCAAATAATAAAGCATCCAATCTTTAGGCATATTAAAACCATAATTATCAAATAATAAATCCTTAATACTATCAACTTCTTTTTTTCTTAACTCATGATATCTCATTTTTTCACCAGCTTAGCTATGAAGAAGCCTTCCATGTCAATCCTGTGAGGCCAAATCCTAATAGATTCCTTTAATCCTATTCCTCTATGATTCTCAAAGCCCTTAAGCTTAATATTTTCTATTTTAGCATCTGAATGATTGTCCAAGAATTCAGAAACATTATCCTCGTTTTCCTCTTTTGTTAAAGTGCATGTTGAATAAACCATTTCACCTTTAGGCTTCAATGCAGTCCAGCAGCTCATCATTAATTCTCTTTGAATATTTGCCAAGAACTTGTAAGATTTAGGATTAAACATTTTAGCAATGCTCCAATCTTTCCTTATTGCGCCATAGCCAGTGCAGGGAGCATCAAGCAAGATTTTGTCAAACATTTCAGGGAATAATTTGAACCTTTTTCCATCTCCATTAGTGACCACAACATTTCTAGAGCCCATTCTTTCTAAGTTGCTGGACAGTATGCTTATTCTTCCAATACCCATGTCATTTGCAACAATCACTCCTTCATTATTCATCATTTCAGACAACTGGGTAGTTTTGCTTCCTGGACTGGCGCAGCAATCAAGCACTAAATCAGCAGTTTTAGGATTAAGAACTAGGGGAGGAATCATGCTGCTTTGCTCTTGAACATAATACTGCCCCATGAAATGCTCCAAAGTATTGCCCATTGAAGCATTCCTTTTTTTAACAATCAAAGCGTTTTTATAAAAAGGAACATCAATAACTTCCCAGCCTTGAGCTGTTAAATTATTCTTAAGCTCTTTAGCGCTGATTTTTAGGCTATTCACCCTAATTGATTCAGGCAAAGGTTTTTTGCAGGATTCAATAAATTCATCCAATTCTCCTGAAATAAGAGTATTAAAATAATCCTTGAAAGAATCCTTAAAAACCGGCTTTTTTGAACTCATAATGATTTTATAATAAGTTTTAGTTATTTAAAAAATAAGAGCCTAATCTTGATGAAATGCTTGAGATGAAGCTATTAGAATTTGCGGAATTAAATTTTTTTGAATCAACAAGGTGCTGAAACGTTTTAAGAGTGTTCAAGCATTCAAAATAATTGATAAGCGATATTTTAGAGCCATTAACCCCTTTAGAATCAGGCACTAATTCAGTAATAATGCCTAATCTGTCATTATGAAAAAACTCTTTTTTTTCAATTAAAATTTCATCCCCTTTTTCAACAGTAATCTCTTTTTCATATTTTTCTCCTAATACTGTTGCTTCAGAATACAAGTAATATTTTCCTTCATGGGAGAATATTAAATTAGAATAGTCAAAATTGTTATTATATTGTATATTAACTTTGTATTTTTTTCCATACTCCCTGAAAACTTTAATGAATTCAGATAATTGCATAGGGTTTTTGATAAAGAATTTATTCTCCAAATAAAACTCTTCATTGCCGTTCAAAAAAATTTCTTCGCCTTTGCTATGAACATGCCCATTTAGTGCAATAATTTTTGCACAATATTTTTCAGAAAAATCCATTGGCTTTAAATTAGCCAAGTAATCAAAATCCTTAAATTTGCAAACACCTTCAGATGGATTATAGCTAAACTTATCCGAGAAAGGGGCAATTAATTCCTTAATAGGATGGTTTGTTAAAAAAATAGGGTCTTTGTCAACTATTGCTTTATCAACACTAATAATTCTGAATTTTTCATTTGAAACACTGTGAAAATAGCTGCCAAAACCATAAGGCAAGGTTATGTTAAAAGGAGAATAATTACTTTTTTTCATTTGTTCATATTTAGTAAAAACCTCATTGCTGACATAAGTAATGCTGGAAACAGACTCTATTTTTGAATCAAAATTTTTTAAAAGATTGTCCATAACATAAACTATTGAGAAAATGCCATTATTGTCTTCATCAGCAAATGAATCCTTTTTGTTTATTATGAAATTATCAATACAAGTATAGTCGCTGCAGATTATCAATTCCCGAATGCTTAAACCCATATCTTAAAAAGGTAAAGTACTGTTTTTAAAAAATTATTCATTTAAGCCTAAAATTTTCTTAACCCATTTAAACAATGCATTGTCAGGTTTGTCCTCAACATATAATTCTTCCTTAGTGATAACATTGACTAATTTTTTTATGGCTTTAGCTGCTTTGCTTAAAGGATAAGCAGTAACAACAGGTATTCTTTCCTTAATGCTTTTTGAAACATGGATATCAAAAGGAATATCCCCTATTATCGGAAGCTCTAAAAAATCTGAAATGTTTTGGTCCTTTAAGTCAAAATCAAGCCCGGTTTTTTTATTCAAAACAACTCCTAATAAGCTGACTCTGAAATCCTCAGCAAGCTTTTTAGCCCTTAAAGCGTCAGTGATTGCAGGAAGCTCAGGATTAGTGACTAGTATCATTTCATCGCAGGCCTTAATTGCCATCTGAGTCTCTATTCCAAGCCCTGCTCCTGCATCAATAATGATATAATCAAATTTGTCAATTAAAAAAACCAAGTTACTTGCCAAAGATTTTTTTATCTTGCCTTTTAAGTTGTCAAAACTAAGGCCTCCTGGAATAACAAATAATCCAGTCTCGGTTTTGTAAATAACTTTCTCAATGCCAACCCTTCCATTCAAAACATCATGAAGGGAAAATCCGCTAGGATTAATGGAATAATGAAGGCTTACATTTGGAGTTGTTACATTAGCGTCAATTAATAATACTTTTTTTTTGGAATCAAAAAGGGCTTGGGCAACATTAACTGCTGTGGTGGTTTTGCCAACTCCACCTTTTCCGCTAACAAACGCGATAACTCTAGCCATGAACTATAATTATTAACTCATTTATTTTAAAACTTTTGTAATCTTAAATAAGTATAAATTAGGGAAATTTTTTATATTTTTAAGTTATTATATTCTTATGATAATCAGAAAATTCAAAGCCAAAGATGCAAAAGAAGTTGCATGCCTGATTTCAAAAACTTACAAAAAATTTAACAGCCTGGACTATTTTGACCCTAAAGCTGCTAAGGAGTATATTGATTTTTTCAATCCCAAAATTTCATCTGTTGAAAAAATACATGAGGTTTTCAGCAAAGCTACAATCTTTTACGTTGCTGTTGATAATGGAAAAATAATAGGCACAATAAGAGGAACTCCGGAACGAATCAGTTCCTTGTTTGTTGAAGGGAATCAGCATAAAAAAGGGATTGGAAAAAAATTGCTTAAAAAATTTGAAAAAGAAGCCATAAAAAAAGGAAGTAAACTAATAAAACTCAGATCTCAGCCTTATTCAGTTGGATTTTATGAAAAAAATGGATATAAAAAACAGGGGGTTTAAGGAATTCTAAAGGGCTGAAAGTCTATCCTATGAAGAACTCCTTAATCATACAGGAATAGGGGAAGCTTAATAATCATGCTTATTTAAAGGGAGGTTATTGAATATTTTATGAAAATGACTCATACTGAAAAAAAGCTTCTCAAAAGAAGATTAAGCCAGCTTAGGAACTTCATGGTTTCTAGCCTGAGACATAACAAAATAGATGATTATTTGAACACTATTAATTCAAGGGAGCTAAGAATGCTTGAGAATGTACTAATAAGGGATGATATGGCTCAAATGCTTTCAGTAAGGCTGTAAGAAATTAGCAGAGTTCATCCTCATAATGCTCCAGAAAATCTCAGCATCCAAAGCATTAAGCCCGTTTTTAATTAAATAACCCTTAGCAGTTTCGCTTTCCAAAAAAAAGAATTCATTAATGTTTTTGCCAGGAGCATCAATAAAATCCCGTGCAATAGCTTTAGTTATCTTAAGCTGAGAAACAATAGGTATTCCGCTTTCAGCGCAGTAAAACTTAACAAGCCTCGCAAAATTAGCGCTATTAATGCTAATCTTTTTTTTTTTAAACAAACCAAACAAACCCATTAATTAAATAATAACTGCTTAGTTATTTAAAAATTTCATCTGCGAATAAACCAATACCTTTTATGGCCCTTAACAAAGCTTTCTATCATTCTTTTTGACTCTAAACTTGAGAGCAGTTCATTAAATTTAATCCTTGAAAGGGTATTAACATGATTGAATAATTCTTTGGAATCAATAGCTGACACTTTTTCATAAGCTTTTAAGGATTTTAAGACGCTAACAATCAATTCATCTTCATTTCCTTTCAAAAAAATTGAATTAATATAAGTTGAAATTTCCTCCAATTTTTTATTGCATCCAATCATGCTTGATATATTGACAATTGTCTCATTCGAAAACAATACATCATCATTGAACCTTTCATAATTATCAATAATCAAATCAAGTATTTTTTTTCTGTCATTAATGCTTTTTTTGCAAGCTCTTAAACTAACACCATTCTTAAATGCAATGCTTTTAATCAGCAAAGAATTTTCTAGATTAATAGAATACTTTCTAATTTTAGGATTGAATGAAACAATATTTACAAAACCTTTTTCTTTCAAGGGATTGCTTGACCAGTTCTTTTTGATTTCAGTTATTTCAAAAAGTTTCCTTCCTTTGATATTGTTCGAATTCAAATAAGAGCAGCTAATAACCAAATCAGTGGCTTTGAAGCTTGTTGGAGGAACTCCCAAATCATTAACCACCCTGTCAAAAGTGTCAAACGCATTGCTTCCGTGAATAGTTCCCATGACATTGTTTCCAGATGCTCCAATTCTCATGGCTTCAAAGAGGAACTTTGCTTCAGTTCCCCTTACTTCCCCTAAAACCAGCAAGCTTTCCCCAAGCCTTAAAGCAGTCCTTAATGCAGTGTCATTGCTGAATTCAAATGAATCAGCGTTTTCAAAGCTTTTAGTTCTTAAATGCTCAACATTAAAACCAAGCTCTTTTAGGTTCGGAACCGGAAGTTCCGCAGTATCTTCAATTATTATTATTCTGTTAATCTTGTTTGAAAGGAATAGTAAGGAACTAAGCAGGGTGGTTTTTCCGCTTCCTCTTGGGCCAGTTATTAATAATTTGATGTCAGAATCTATAAGGAACCATAATAATGCAGCAACATTTGAGTCCATGAACTCGTCATGGACCATTCTTGCAATTGACAAAGGAGTTGAGCAATGCTTCCTTAAAGCAAAGCCTATTCCCTCATGAGTCAAAGGATAAGTCACTCCGCAAATCCTTACATTAAAACCTTTAATGTTTGTGTGAATAACCGGAAACGATTCATCAAAAGGCCTGGCACTGTCAGTCCTTAAAAAAGTGCTAATCCTGTTAAGCATTTCTTTTTTCAAATACAAGTTGCTTTTTAGCTGGCCATATTTTGAATGGAAGAAGAAAACGCAAGAATCTCCAGGGCTGTTAATGAACACATCCTGAATCTCAGGAATCAATAAAATCTTGTCAAAAATTCCTAAACCAATAGTGTATGAACTAACTAGCTCGAGCAGCTCATCGCTTAGTTCCGGAACTTTGGATGAAGCATTATTTTCCTCCATCTCCTGAATCCTTAAAACACTGTTTGAAAAACGCTCAAGATCCTTAATGTTTAAATCATATTCCAAAGGATTAAATATTATGGTTCTTTCATTGCCGTCTTTTATTATTGAATAAAATTCAGAGTCTTGCAAAACTTCTCCTTTGCTAACAGGAATAAGATAATACAAGAGGAACTTAGGAACAAGGCTCGGAACTAATTCAAAAATTCCTGACTTAATCTTTTTACTAAGGAACCCATCAAAGTAAACAAGGCTGTTAGTTTTTTTAAGCTCAAGCAAAGAGAACTTAAGATTTAAATCACTTATGCACTTTAAGCATTCATTATTCTCCAAAGAACAGGACCGTTTGCACTTTTCACAGTCAATGATTAATGCATTAAAACCGTTAAAGTTCCTTAATTCATAATCAACCATTATGTTAAATAAGCAAAAGTATTTTATTTTTAAAACTATTCAATTATACAATAATGAAGAAAGCGCAGTTCGCAAGCCCAATACTTTTGATACTATTAATTGCCACTTATTTTCTGATGTCAAGCGAGAGTTCAAGAATACACTCAAGTTTGCTTAAAAGCAGAACTAATCTTGTAAGAATCACAAACGATATCAAAACTATTGATGAACTTGATTTAAAATGGCAGGCAAACCTTACAAATGAAGTATTATCTTATGTTTATAGAGTTAATAGTTCCGGAACAATCAATGATTATTTAGTTCCCTTAAATGCATCAATTTATGAATATAATGAGTTTTTATTGGTTAATTACACTAAAACTTACGATTATGAGGGGATTAGCAAAACAATAAACGGAACAATAATTGTTCCGTATCCTTATTTTGAATTCGTTGAGATTGAAAATCAAATAAGAGCATGCTATAATACAAATAGCTTAGAGTATTGTGTTGTAGGGATTGATATTGAACCTATAAGTGCGGAACTGCAGGGAACTACTGTAGCTATCAGCAATAATGATTATGTTTTGACAAGAAAAGAACTATATCCTTACATAATACTTTTTGAGTAATTTTTAAAAATAAGCCAATAATAATAAATCAATAATGAGTTTTTTAAAAAAAGTATTGGGAATAGAGCAATTAGAATCTAAAGTTGACAAAAGCCTAAAAAACATGGAAGGCAATCTGAAAACAAGCTGGAACTGGATAAATTATTTGCATGAGCTGGAACAGGACAATAAGCAGAAGATAAAGAAGCTGATAGATGAAAATAAGGAATTAAAGGAACTAATTAAGGAGAAAAATACTATAGTAGTTCCGGAACAAATAGCTAACAAGGAAGCTTCTCAAATGCACCATAAACATGTTTTAAATGAGGTTAAATCAAAAATCACTCATGAACAAGCAGCAAAAGAGGAACTTGAAGGGGAACTAATTGAAGAAAAAGGAATAGAAGCCTCTGCTGATACTAAAGAAAAGCTCACTTTCAAAAACATTGACATTAGCGGGCTCGGAAAGAAAGATGCATACATTCTGCAGATACTTTATCAATTGGCATGCTTTGATGCCTCAAGCAGCATAGAGACTCCTAAGATTTTTGAAAATCTTCCTTACTCTATTACATTAAGAGGGCTTAGAAAAAAGATGTATAAGCTGCAGGAGCAAGGGGTTGTCAATTCAGTTATGGTTGGGAACTCAAGAAGATGGTTCCTTGACATGAATAAATTATCCAAATTAAAAGAGTTTCTAGCATCAAGAGCTTAATTATGTTCTACATGAAACAGCGGAACGGAACTGTTCCGGAACCCGGAACTTTTACTCTTTCAGTACCTTTTCTAAATGCTCAATTAAATCCTTTGAAAATCCTGAACTATTGAAGTAATTAATCACTTCCCTTTTGGAAAACTTAGCCATAAGCTTGTTTGCAAGAGTGATTGCATTTTTATTATTGTCATTTTTTACAAAACCCATTTTTAATAAGACTCTGTCAAAGACTAAAAAGCCCATAACTCTTGAAAAAATCATTGAAATGAATGAAAAAAAGAAATAAATGAATGAGACAATTAGCACGTTTTCAGAGACTTTAGTGTTAAACAATAAATAATTGGAGATTATTAAAAAAAGGATTATTTCAAACACTATTTGCCTCACTTTTCTTGAGCTTTCAAAAACTGTTGAGCATAGATAATCAGAAAGGACTGTTCCAATCACAAAGAATATGCTGTAAAGTATGTATTCCCACACGTTTTCAAACCACCTTATAATTAATCTTTAGCTTTTGGCAATACTTTACAAAAACCTCTTTATTAATCTTTTTATTGATTAAAACAAGGGTTGGCTTAGGGATTGTTTTATCAATCATTTGCTTGAACATTTCAAAGTTCAGAGCTTTTAGATTATATTCAGGGCAAATGTGGCCAATAGATAATTCTTCGCTCACAAGCTTTGAGAAATCATAAGAATAATGCCCTCCTCCAATACCTATTGCTGAAATGCCTTCTTTTTTATTGATTGCTTCATAGTTTTCTTTTAAGTACTCAGCAGTCTTTGCCAAGATTTTGCAGTAAGTTTCATTGCCATATTCTTCTTCTGTGCTTCCAATCTCTAAAAATAAGCAAGGAGAATTAATGCTTGGGCCATGATGAGTTGCCTCTAATACTGCTAATTTTGTTAATTTTAATGGCTTTAAAAGCTCTTTAAGCTTAATCAGGCATGCGCTTTGCAGTAATGCATTTGAAATGCTTAAGCAATAATCCTTGCCTCCATACTCTGCTTTTGAAAAATTGCCAGTTGAATGGCAAGAAAAACATTTCATTAAGCTTGCACTTTCATGCCTTGTAATGAACAGGTTAAGGTCTGACTCTTCGCTAAAATTAAGGAAATCTTCAAACTCAATATATCGGTATTTAAGAAGCTTTGAAACGTTAGCGCCGACAGGATCTTTTTTTGACAAAATTATGTTCATAAATAGTTTTTTAAATCGCAATATTATAAAAGTTCTTTAATTAAAAGGGGTGGTAAACTTTGCAAATAGTAGCAAACAATATATCTGAAATCAGCATAAAAATTGAAACTGAAGATCAATTGAAGCTTGAAAAGATACAAAACAATGTCATGATTAGTGATTTAAAAGATAAGAAAAACGGATTCGTTCTTTTAAAATGTAAATTATTGACAAAATACACAGATTCTTCTGATAAAGCTTTAGGGCAGTTCCTTTTAGGAGAAGAGCTTTTAATAAAAGGAGATGACAAAGAAGTAGAAGAAGCAAAAAAGGAATGGGAAAAAGAAAAAAAGCTTCCAAGCAAGATGGAAAAGGATTTACTAACAGGGATTAACACTATATGCATTTATGATATGCAGTTTTTCACTAACAAGATGAGATTCCCACCATCAACAGGATTCAATTTTGAAGTTAAAAAAGAGCAATCTAAGAAAAAATAATTTCTTTAAACTTTTTTTTAATTAATTTTTTTTTAATATTTTTCATTAACAGTCCTGTTTGCTTCAAGAGGGTTAACCTTTTGTCCTAAAAATTCAGCAGCAGTAATGAAACGCTTCTTTTTAGCCTTAGCCCAAGCTTGATATTTGGAGTAATATTTCATATAATCCTTATCCCTTAACAAGTAATGGTCATAGATAATTATTTTAGTTTTTTTAAGCTTGTCAATTATTTTTTTAAGATTCTTTTCAATAAAAAACAGGTTAGAATCAGTTATTTCAAAGCCAAGCAAATGGGTTGGAGCGCTGCATAAATACAATAAATCAGGATTTTCCTTAATGATTAAATCCGCAGTGCTTTCTAAAATAGGGCCTGTAACATCGCTAGAATACATAAATTTGAACTTTTTCTCCAATATTGAAACCATGACAACATAGCCGAATTGGCTTCTTTCAGCCCCATGCCAAACAGGCTCTGAAAAGCTAATTTTTACTTTCTTAAAATCAAACGAGTTATGGTCAGCAATATGATATTCTTTGCAAATTTTCTTAACAGTTATTTCAAACTCTTTTCCCTTATTCCTTTGGGTTAAATCCAATTTTTTTGAGCGGTCTTTGCATAAGACAATCTTGTTGGAATAAATCTCATCAAAAGTCTCATCCTGGCTTGAAATATAGTGGCCATTATGGTAATGAGTCACTATTATTATATCGCTTCTTTTTGCAAAATCAACAATTCTTTTCTTGAAATTAAAGAATGCATTCATCTCATCATCTGTTGGGCAAACCCCTCTACGGGTGTTTGCAAGAGCCAAACTAGGGTCAATTAAGATATTCAAACCTTCACACTGGACAAAGAAACAGCTGCTCCTGACACCCATGCTGTCAAAGCAAAGAGGAATAACATTCATTAAACAATTAACTTGGTAAGATTTTATTAATGTTTTCTTAAACCCCTTAATTTCCTATTCACTATTTTAATCTCCGATATGACTCTGATTATCACTTTTTTAATCAATGCTCACTTTATGTGTTGGAAGTGTTGGATTAATAATAAATAGGCCTATTAAGCTTAACTTTTGCTTTTGAATCGTTAATAGCATTAATTACTCCACCTAAGCAGCTGAAACTTGAGATAACTAGCTGGGTTGGAAGCTTGCTCACACTTTCCAAAAAAACCTTTAAATTGTTCTCTTTTTCTGGCCAGCCAACTCTTGCTCTCATTTTTAGCCCTGAATAAAAAACATCACCTAAATACATAGTCTCTGCATATGCCATTCTAACACCAAAAGCCAAAAATTTAGAAAAAATATTCAAACTCTCACTTTCTGTTTTTTGAAGCATTAATCTGCTTTTTAGCTTAACTTTTGAGCCTCTACCTAAACAGAAGTCCACTAATGTGCCATCAAAGTCCACAAAATCCACTAAATACTTATTATTTTTGATTAAATCAGTTAACTCCTCTAAATTGCTAAGATTATAATGGTTATGGTTTTTTATATTCACTTTTACTTTTTTGCCTGCTTTGTTATACAAAAAAGTGTCAACTCTCACTTTTTCATTTAAACCCTGATTTTGGTAGTATTTTTCAAGATTTAAGCCTAACTGCACATCACTTCCTGCACTATTGCCTCCAACAAGTATTCTAATAGGCTTATCAATTGATTTTAAATAAGAATTAATCACACTTTTGCTTTCTAAGTACTTGATTAAAGCATTAGGTTGAGGTTTCATGCCATACCTGGGCCATACTGAGCCAGTAAGAAAGTCAATAACGCCTAGTTCATAGTGATTATTCTCACTTTTATGAAACTCATGAATAAGGGGTACATATTTTATTATTTTTTTAGACAATACCTGCATCTTATTTTAAACTATTAAACTATTTAAAAAAATTACTAAAAATAATAGATATGTCTCACTTTTCGATATATATCTTAATTTTAAGCCTTAGGGGTGCATTTTAATAAAATAGCTTAAAATTTGAATAAAATGCACTTTAGGGCAGTGTTGGATGTGTCTGATGTGTTGATTTTCAAGCAAATTTATGCTAACTAAGCTAGGTTTTTAAGCAACTAGTAAGGTGTTGGAAGTGTTGGACTATAATATTCTCACTCTTTAATTAGTATATTAAAATAATCCAAAGAATATAATACAAATAACAATCAACTGACGGAAGTGTTGAATAGATATGTCTCACTTTTCGATATATAGCTTGTTTTTAGGCTTGTTTAATAGGTTTTAGCAATAATTCCTAATTTTTTAATAAAATCTTATATTTTTATAGAAATTAACTCAAAAAAATGGGCCTCCTATATTGCACCTTCATCTATTAACTAAGCAATATATATCTCACACTCACTTTTTACTTTTTCACTATATAATTGTGCTATTTTTTGCATATTTTAGTCATTTTTTTGCTTTTTTCACTAATTTTTTTCCGACATATTGGTTTATAAATATTTAAATAGTATATATAATAGTAAAAAATATAAATGATGGATCTGTTGACTAATATGTCTAATGTGTTGATTAAAATGTTGGAAGTGTTGACTAAAGTGTTGGATGTGTTGGGTTATGTGCCAACATGTGTTGGGGTGCTTCTATGGGCTTTCTAGATATTATTTACAATATGGTAAATAAATCTGATAAAAAAAAGAAGAAAAAATCAGATAAAAAACCTTCTAAAAAGACAAAAATAAAAGAAATAGTAGAAGAATCTAGCCCCGCAACTGCAACAGTTCAAAAGATTGAGCAAAAAATAGTGGTAAAAGACTTATCTGACACTCAGGCATTATTAAAAGTCTGGGGAGACAGCGTTAAAAACATCTCAGAGCACCCTTTAAGCCAGGCTAAAATCATTAATAGCCAAATACTGGAGCAATTAAGCGATATAATGGAATCTATGAATAAAAAATTAGATAAATTAGCCCTATTAGATGAGATTTTAGGCTTACTCAAAGGCACTAGAAGCCAAATAATAGACTTAGGAGGCAGCACAGAACAGATAGATAAGGCAATTACTCATATAGAAGGAATAACAATAAAGGATGAGGAAGTGCTGCGCGCATTAGGCAATAAGGGTCCGCAAACAGCTGACTCTTTAGCAAGACTAATGGGAATAAGCAGAAGCACTGCAAGCTCAAGGCTTAACAGATTAAATGCAATGAACTTGATAAGAAAAAAAACAGATGGAAAATTTATTTATTTCTCAGTTGAACAAAAACAATAAGCACTAAAAGTTTTAAGAATTTATTAAAAGTTTTATCACTAAATTTGACTATATAGTGGGCTAAATATATACCTCTCTTGGTGCTAAAATACTGATATAATTTAATTACAAGCTTGAGGATATATATCGGACTATTCTTGTATGGGAATTGGCACGACTTTGAAACATCGTTGGCCAGTGGGCTAGATCATTAGCTCTCTATATCTTGTATAGAAAAGTAGGGAGGAAAGGACTTTTACCTTTTTGGCATGTAGCATTCCATATATAGAAAATAGGTTTTTTGTGTTTTTTCTAACTCAAAAAATTGCTCTAAAAAGGGCCATTTTAAATGGGTCCCAAAAACCCTCTTTTTTGGTGCTAAAAAGAGGCTTGGTAGATAGGTATTTAGGACTCAGTTTTAGGCTCTTTAGAGCCCATTTAGTCAATATCTTTATTTGTTGTTTCTGGTTGTTTTTCTTGCGTCAATATTGCTTCTTTTTTGTGCATTATTCTCCTTATTTATTTACTATATGGTAATTAAATAATTAGGTTTGACTATATAGTCAAAAAACAGTCTATATAGTCACAAAATTCCTAAAAGATTTAGTAATTATTTACTATATTGTAATTAATTCAAAAGATGCAAGCAAAAACTCCTTAAGTCTCACGCTCCCCGAACAGAAAAAATGAATCAAGATATTAAATAGGTAGTGAAAGATAGAAAGTGAGAGATAAAATATTATTGTTGAGACTATATTTTTAATAAAAACTTAAATTAAAAAAAATTAATAAGAACCTATTAATTAATTCTCCATAAATCTGAAGGGTATTTTTTATTTAAATCACATAAATAGTTTTTTACTAATTTTTTATTTTTAGGAGTCCATCGTCTAAACCAATCTATAAAATTTAATATTTTTTTTTTATTATCTTTATTGAAGTTTAATATTCCTTTATTTAACATATATTTAATCGCATCAAAAAAATAATACTCTTGAATTCCTTCATATACATTAATATTTTTAGCAAAACTATAATTGTCATTTAAACAAATTAAAAAACAATTTAATATTTCAAAATAAAATGGAGTATTATATGTTTTTTTAAGTAATTTGTAAATTATGCAATTTATATTTGAAAAATCTTCTTCATTCAATTCTTTTTGTTGTAAATTTATTAAAAATTCATTTAATATCATAATTAAATCTTTAGCTAAAGAAATATCAAAATTTTTCCAAATAATTTTTTTTAATGTCCATAAATTATTATTATTAATATTTTTTTTACATAAATTAAGACATTTTTTTGTTATTTTACTAGAAAATTTAAATTTCTTTGAAGGTAAAATTTTATAAATAAATTCAAATATATTGTCTGAATTTTCATTTGTAGAAAGATCTATAAGTTCATTTTCAATTGATTTGATTTCATCTGAGTAATCAATCCAAAATATTATATATTGGTTTCTAAATTTTTGTTTTTTATCTTTAATATTATCCAAAAAATATTTTTTTAGACATCTAAAATTATTTTTATCTTTTAGATATAAATTTAATAATGTTGTTGCTCTTGATGAATTAATATGCCTCGATAACCATTTTTTAAACCATTCTGTTTCTAATTCAGATTTTCTATTATGAATAAATAATGTTTTTAAAATGTGATAAGCTTCAGATGTTAAATAATTAATTTCAAACCAATTATTAAGTAATTCTTCAAATTCACTATTATTATAACTACTTCTTATATATGCACATAAAATAAAAGAATTACTATTTTTATTTTCTTCTTTTTTAATAAAATTATATGCAATTTCACAAAATTCTTTAGGGAATAGTTCTAATGATCGACAAATAATATAATCATTTTTTATATAATTTAAAATATTTTTAATAAAAGGATAAATCATTTTTTTAAAATCTGTTTTTTCTGAATCTTCATCTTTTAATCTATATACCCAACCAGTTAGCCAACCTATTGCTTGATGAAATGCAGATTCTAAAAATAAATCATTCCAATAATTAGAAAATTCATTAAGAAGCATTATTTTTTGAGAAGTGTTTAATAAAGAAGTATTTAACAATTTTAATCTATATTTTTTCCATATATCAGGATTCTTTTTTATTTCATCACATATTAAAGAATACCAATTAACGTTAGATAATACTTCATTTTCATAAATACGTTCAAAAGCATTCAATACTGAGGAAAGACTATCATATTCTATTGCAAATTCAAAACTTTTTTTAATAAAAGATTGAATTTCAGGTATAATACTTTTGCAATAACAAATAACAAGTTCATCAGTAATAACATCATGAATGGCATATTTTATTTTTACATTTTGCCCATGGGATTCTATCCATCCATCTGAGGAAAGTTTATTTTTTATAGTTTCAATTTTATCAGGTAATTTAATTAATTTATCTTCATAAATTGGAAGGCAAAGCATAAATTTTGCAACAAAGGAATCTTCCATAAATGGAATAGTTAATTTTAAATGTTTTGAAAACCAATTACCAAAATCATTAAAATTCAAAATATCGTCAAGATCTATAGATTTTTTATTTTCATATAAATAAACTAATAATACTGCTAATACAGGTATTCCTTTACATATAGTTATATATTGTTCATAATTTAAAATATTAGAACCTTTTAAAATATGATCAACAACTTTATACATATAATCTTTAATATCTTTATTTGAATTAACTATATTTAATTCAATAATTTCATGGGTAGATTCACCAAAAATTACTCTATAATAATAAGAATTTCTACATGTTGCTATATAAAAAACTTTATTACCATATTTTTTATTATAATTATTAATTTCTTCTACAAATCCTTTAAAA
Organism: Candidatus Nanoarchaeia archaeon; assembly: GCA_041652755.1. Classification (GTDB taxonomy): domain Archaea; phylum Nanobdellota; class Nanobdellia; order Tiddalikarchaeales; family Tiddalikarchaeaceae; genus JAQTTT01. The sequence goes on along the minus strand of JBAZGS010000005.1, from coordinate 59,953 downwards.
TTATTCATTAATTCAATATAATCGATAATAAGAAGTACTTTATCAGAATCTTTTAAATTTTGAAACAAATCATTAATAGCGTTTAATTGAATTGAGGGATTAATACAAAATACTATCCATCCATTTTGTTTTGCAAATCCTCCTATTTGAAAAGCTAATCTTGTTTTACCAACACCTGCTGGACCAATAATAATTCTTCCAATTTTTTCATTTTCAAAAAAAGAATTAATAATTTCTTTTTCAGTTTTTATTGGTAATTTTTTACCCGTATCTTTTTCATAATTTTCAAAAGAATAATAAGATAATTTTGAAGATCCTAAAAAAGCTCTAAAACCTTCTTTTTTTTCTATATTTAAAGGAATCATACCAGGTGGCCATGATTCCCAAAACCATTTATATAATAAAGAATTATTATTTTGAATCAAAGGAATAATATTTCTCCAATGGAAAATTTTAATAGATATATCTTTTAAATGTGTAAGTTCTATATTATATTCTGAAATTTCATGGAAAACATTTGAAATATAATCAGTTACTTCTCGTACTGCATTTTCATTAGGTAATTGAGCATTAGTAAATAAAATATATTTTTTAAGGGGGTTTTTTGACGAAAACCAAGGAATATATTGTTTTTGACATTTTTCTTTACCTTTTTTTAATTGTTCTTTTAATGAATTTTCAGTATCTTTCCATTTTTGTATTACTGATGAAGATTTATCTTCAGAACATATTTTACATTCTACCCAAATTTCATTTTGAATTCCATCAATAGCTCCATCACGACCAAGTGTAGAAAAAACATAAAAATTAGGATATTGAATTCTTAGGCAATCTTGGCATAGTTCTTGTAATGCCTCTGCAGGAGAATTAAATTTCTCAATAGTTTTTTTTGAAGAACCTTCATTAAATCTAGGTAGGGAAATCATTAATAAATGGATATAATTTATATTATAAAAATAATGTTATTATTAAAAAATACACTTTCCTGAACAATATTTGAAGAAGAAAATACTCGTAATGGACATTCCTGACATTTACAGGTATAATCAGCCCGAACTAGTTGTTTTATTGCGTAAGAAATTGAAAGTTTTGAAGAAGTCTTTTTGAGAGCGTTTAATGATTAATTTATTTCATTCAGTCTTTAAGTATTTAATATAATTATTTTAATTTTTTATTCTTTTTTACTAAAATCAATAATTGTAGGGTATCTTTCTTCCAATTCTTTTTTAGTTTTTTCTAAAAATATCTTTAATTTTTCTTCATTTATTATTCCTTCATTAATTAATAAATTAATTAAAGATTCAACATATAATTGACTTAATATTGTTGATTTAATAATATCATATTTAGTTTTTCCATCTTTACCAATTATTTTCATTTTGTAACCTCTTCACTTATATTAACATTTTCGTGATCATTATAATTAAATTTTTCTGTTGTTTCTTTAGTTGTTCTCAATAAAGATTTAGTATTTGTTTTTTCATAATTAATTAATTTATTTTCAATTTTATTTACTTTTTCATTAGTTTTTTTAATTTCTTCTTTTATAAATCTAATTCCTAAAAAGTCAATTTGTGATAAGTTTGGCATTAAACTAATTACTAATAAAAAAACAATTAATATTAATATTGTTGTACTATTTTCTTTTAAACAAGTGTTTATTTCAGGTATAAATAATGAAATTAAAATTATAATAATTATTAAACTAAATGTAATTAGACTCAATAAATTAATTTTTTCATTTTCCATAGAAATTGGATAATTATTGTTTTTTTTAAACTTTTACTTGGCTTTATTTCAGTTATTCTTTGAGCCCTTCTTCTATTATTTAATTTTAATTATCAATTTATTTCCTTCTATTTCATATTCCAATTCTTCTCCTTCTTTCCATTCTAATGATTTTATTGCTTTGGAGGGTAGGACTATTACATATTTTGAGTATTCTTTGTTTCCTTGTTTTCCTGTTGATTGTTTTTGTAGTTTCATAGTTTTATTTATGCATTAGGGATATTTAAGGAAGTGGTACCCAAAAGTATATCATATATGGGTACCCAGATAGTATTATGAAACTCTGCCTCAAACTAAATCTAATGCACCACTTCTACCTATTCCTAGCATTCATGTATTGGCTAGAAACGCAAGACACATGGAACGCATTCACAATAATGGGAATAAGTGTGTGCATAGGATATTTTATGGAGGATTAAAATTAGGGCAACATTTCGTTTAAAATTCTAGAAATAATTAATAAATATACTTTAATTTCAGATATAATATTGTTATAATTGTCTTTAGTATGTGCATTAGGTATAATATTTTTTGAAGTACCATATATTATTGAACTAACCAAATTATTAGTCATTTCTATTCTTTGATCAATTTTATTTAATATTTCTTTTAATATTTCTGTTGATTTTTTTTTGTATTTATTATTTATATTAATCAAGTAAAATTCTGAATTAATTAAATTAATTTTCCAAATAGGTAATTTATTTCCATCAAATTTTGTTTCAATATCTGTAATTTGTTTTAGTATAATTTTAGTTTTTGTTTTTAATGAATTAATTAAATTCTCTTGTTTTTGTGTTTCTTTATTATTTTCAGATATAATTTTAAAAATAAACCACAAAGCTCCTGCTCCAAAAGATAATATTGCTGAACCACAAGTTACCCTTATTTTATAATAATCAATAGGATCTAATTTAATAAAATAAAGAGGTTCAATCATTAAAAAACTTCCAATTATAATTAATAATAATGTTAATCCAAATAAGATATTTTCAAATTTTTCCATATTTATTAACTTAATTATTTTATTTATATAATCTTCGAAATAACTTAAAATCTATTTTTTTTTCTTTTTTATAAATTGAGTTTTTATGTAATTTTACTATTTCAAAATCATCAAATTCTATAGGTTCTTTATATTTAAAAGGCAATAAATATTCAATTAAAAAACATGTTATTCCTGATAATGCTATTAAAATAATTGACTCAGGATACATGTATTTTATAATGTTTGTTTCAGGAATATAAGTATATTTATATAATATTATAATAGGCAATAAAACTATTGAAGCATAAGCAAAATCTTTGAATATTTTATATGTTTTTTTTATTGATTCAGAACTAAACTTTGAGGATAAAATTTTAAGAATTCTGATAGAAATTGCAAAAAAAATTGACATAATAGTAATACTTAATATATTTGATTTTGTTAAATCATAAACTCCTTCAACACTAACATTTATTGAAATATTGTAATAATTATTTAATGAATTAATGTTGCTTGGTGGTCTAAAAATATTCATAGCTGAATTAACTCCTAAGGATATTAAAATAACAAAAAGTGTAAAACTTAAAATATAAAATGCTCCTGAAATAAGATTATAAGGTTTATTTTCTTCAAAAAAATAAAAAGTAATTTTATACATTACAACTGAATAAAGAATCCACCCAACAATTCCAATAAAAACAAATATTGATTTCCAATCAATATAAATAAAAAATAAAAATATTATAACTAATAATATACCTGCAATAATTTTATTTTTTTTCATTTTTTTCACTTATTTTTATTTAAAAACATGATTTAAAAATCTATATCCAACACTAATTAAAAAAAGTGCAGAAATAACTAACATAATAATATCTAAGGGAAAAGGTAAACTTTGTGATTTATTTATATAATCCGAAGCATAAGCTCCCATAATTCCTGAAAAAACAATTAAAATGGATTCTTTTAATACATTATTATTAATTTCTTTTCCAAACATAAATAATAAAAGAGGATTAATTTTTTTTTGTTTATTTAATGATTGTGATTTATTATTTTTATTTAATAATTTATTAATCCAATTATTTAACACAAAAATTAATAAAATACTTATTATAATTGAAGTAAACACTATTATCCCTCCAATAATTGAAGTTATTTCTAATTTTAGATTTGATGATAAAACTGCTGAAATCCATATTAAAGGCTCTAATAAAATTAAAAAAATGATTACTCCTAAAGTATAAAGAATTAATAATTTTGATAATCCTTTATTTACTTTTTCAGGCATTTCTTTTAAAGTAAATAACATAAGAATTAATCCTCCTAATAACATAAGTCCTGAAATAGAATAACTTATTCCTTGATACATTTCATTTAAACCTGTTCCAAAATCACTGTTTAATGTTTTTAAAAAATTAGGTAAAATATCTGCTAAGGTTGGTGCAATTGCTACAAATAATGCTCCAGTTATCAATTCCCCAAAGTTTCTTTCTTTTTTTGTCATATATTATCTTAGTAATTATTTCTCCTTATAAACTTTTATTTCAATATATTTTTGATAAAAATACTTTTAAATAGATTTAATTAGTTAATTTGTTATGAAAAAACAAGTATTATTGCTAGTTTTTGTAGTATTAATTTCTAAGTCTTTTTCTTTAGATTGTCAGTATACTGAAGTTAGTCATGAATTAGTGGATCAATCATTTTTAGTTTATGATGGGAATCAATCTATTATAGGTAGTCCTTTGAATATAACTGATATAACTATAGGTAATCAATGGTTTTGTGGTGGAGGACAAACTTGTAGAAATTTAGCTACTCTTAAAATCCATAATCCTTATTATTTTGATATTAATGTTACATTATATGTTGATGTCTCTGGAAGTTGCAGTACTCGTTCAAATGTTATTAAATTTCAAATAAAATCAAGAGATTATTATTTAGTTGAAACTGATGGAGGTTATGGTTCTACTCCTTGTGATATTATTATAAATGAACATACTTTATCTTATCATGTTGATTATCCTTTTAATGCTTCAGAACAAGTGCATCAAATACAAAGAAACTTTTTAACATGTAAAATATGCAATGGACATAACTGCACAAATGATGGATTATCATGTTCTATTAATGCTGATTGTGGTGGAGGTTATTGTGTAGAAGGAATATGTAACAACCAATCTTTATGTTACCATAATGATTGTAAATGCTCTTTAGATAAAGTTCAATGTTCTACTAATGATAAATGTGTTACAAAAGCATCATTAGAAGTGGGCTCCAAACCAATTTGCAGATTAGAAGAATGCAAGACTAATTATATTAATCAAAGCACTGGAGAATGTGCTAAATCTCCAGAACAAATTTTAATAGAACAAGCATTAATGCAATCAGAATTAGATACACAAATAGCTACAAATGAAGCAATGATTCTTGCTAATCAAACAGCAATGATAAAAGGACAAACAGATTATATAAACACATTAAAAAATACAGTTATTATATTATTAGTTTTTATTTTTGGAGGTTTAGGGATTGGAATATTTTTATATTTTAAATTTAAACAAGGACTTGAAAAAGAAAAACAAGCAACTGAACATGAAAAGCAGAAAACTGAGAAAGAAAAACAAACCAGTTTAGAAAAAACAATTGAATATATTAAATCACACAAAGATTTACTCATAAAAGCAAAAGAAGAGTTAAAAGAACTTCAAAAAATTTCAAAAGATTCAGATATAGAAAAAGAATTAATTAAAAATAAAAAAAGAGATATTGAAGAATTAGAAAAAGAATTAGATGAAGTTAATGAAAGAGAACAGAAAAAAATACAAGAATACATAAAACCCAAAAAAAGCCATATTTTAGGATATGGTGTATGGGAATGGAACAATCCAAATAAAAATTATTATCCTTGTTATGTAAGCTCTGATGGTGAAAAAACTAATAAATTAATTCATAGAGAACAAGCTGAGAAAAAAATTTATAATAAATATCTTAAATGGTTTAAAAAAACATATTCAAATAAAGATTTTAATAATTTAATAGTTCATCACATTGATGATGATTATAATAATTATAAAATAGAAAATTTAGCAATAATAACCTTTGAACAACATAAAAAAATAAATCATGGAAATATAACAAAAGGAAATTATAAACAAGGTTTAGATGAATTAAAAAAATTAAAAATAAAACAACCCCATTTAAATATTTAAAATAATCTCAACCGAATCAGAAAAAAACGAAACAACCTCATTATACCCAAGCAAGATAAAAAAAGATGAAGAAGGATTATAATTTAATCATTTTCTGATCCGGCACTTCCTTTTTGTAGTCTTTTTTCATACTTTTTAAGGACTTTATTTAATTCTAACTCTAAATCAACATTAAACTTATTAGCTACACTAATCAAAGAATAAAAAGCATCTCCTAACTCTCCTTTTATTTCTTCCCTAAATTCAATAGATTTGTTCCTTCCGTAATTGCTCATTTTAAGCAATTCTTTTCCAACCTCTCCAATTTCGCTGACTAAATCAATAAAATGATTCTCAGCATTAGTTTCTAAATTATTATTTTTAATAAAATTTTTAACTTTATCTTGAACAATTTTCATAATAATTATATTAATTTAATTTTTCTTAAACTTTCCTTTATCCCAACCGAATCTCAAAAAAGAAACAAGATATTAACTAGGTTTTTACTTCCTTCTTCTGAATAAAAAGAATATTATGTATGCTAGGGTGCCTAATGCGTAGCCTAAATGAAAGTCTTTTTGGTAATACAATAAATATCTTAAGCTCATTAGTAAATAACCGATTGACATGAAGGAGGCAATTGTTAAGAGTTCAATCTTTTTTGAAGTGAAGCTGAACAAGGAAAAGACTTGTTTAGTCTCCAAGTTCTTGGAGTATAGCTCAACTGCTCTTTTAACGCTTAAAGGTGAGGAGTCAGAGTAATTCTTAATAAAATAGTAGACTTTGTCATGCATTTCCTTTGTTAGCATGAAGCTTTTCAAATAATCTTTTAATTCTTCATCATTAAAGCCTTCAAGATTTATTACTTCATAATTAATGGCTAAGGGTTTCTCAGTAGCTAAAATCATGCTAGCTCTTAGTTCTTCAAGCACTCTCTTAGCTGGTTTTGATAGCTTGTCAGCATCGTCAACTAAGAGCGCTAAATCTTTAATCTTCTTAGCTTTATTTTCCAAATCTGCTACGAGCTCGCCTGATTTGCAGGGAATCTTAGCTTTCTTTAAAACTTGCAACAAGATTTGTTTGGGTCCGCTGCTGCTAATATAGTAAGCGTTGGGAGCGAAACTCTCCAAGTATTTCAGTAGTGCTGTCTTTCCAACGCCTGGCTTTCCAACAATAACTGAATTAACCTTAAAATTAAGGTTGTATAGTATTTTTTCCATCACTTCCCTTCTTATTACATGCATTCAATTTTCACCTCTTGATATACGCGTAAGCTGAAACTATAGCAATCATTATAAGATTCATCACTAATTCCTTGCTGCTTCCAACCCTTATTCCTAGATTAAACAAAACAAACCTTGAATTGCTCGGGTAAAAAAGCATGATTCCAAAACTGTTCAATGAATCTAAAAGTAAGTGCGAAAAGTAAGCCAAAAATAACTCAAGCAAGTCAGCATTGTACAATGCTGCAATGCCTAATATTATCAAAGGAATGATTGAATGGGTGAGTCCCCTGTGGCCGAAGCGTTCGAATAAAAAAGTGCTAATTTTAGGAAACATTTGGCCAATGATTGAAGAAGGATTATCAATATCTGGAAGAACGGAAAATATAAAACCTAATATAGACACTTTAATATTAAGCACGAAACTTAAGAGTCCAAACCCAATAAGATGAGTTAACAGCAACATATATAATATGGAATACTTTATAAAAAGTAAACTAAATAGTTTACATTGATGAAAACGCTTGAAATCTACGAATACCTCCTCCACTACTCTTATAAGAAAATCTACCAAACAGATATTGCCAACTTCCTCAAATGCTCAAAAATGCTAGTCAGCAAAGTAATCAAAGAATTAGAGCTTAAAGGAATCACGGCAAGGGATTCAAAGAACGCAGTAGCAGTCATTAACCCACTACTCTTAGCCTCGCACTTAGCCTTTGAGCAGGAAAGAATTAAACAAATATATTTTCAGGCGCCTGAATACAAAGACACTTTGGCAGTATTAAAGAAAACCTTGTACTTAATCACATCAAAATCAGCCAAAGAAATAATCCAAGGCAAAGAACCGAAAACAATAACTGCCCATGTCTTAGAGAATCATTTAAGCATTTTATCCAAATACTTCAACCAAGTCAATAATAAAGAAAAAGCCAACCTAATCATCTACCCAGCCAAGCCCATAAAGTTCCTCACCAATGATGTAATTAAAGGAATAAATCTAGCCAATGAGTGGCAATTGTCAATAGATTCATTAAAAGAAAATAAAATATATTAAATAGTTAAGTAAAAAAGAAAGAGAGAGATAAATCTAGTTAAATATTGTTTTTTATCATTTTTTTAATAATTTTTAATGTTTCATTATTTACTTTTCTTTCTTTCATCATATCACAAGGGAAACAATATTCTTCATCTATAAAGATTTCTTTATTGATTTCTATTTTTTTATCATATCTAGGAACTAAATGCCAATGCACATGAGGGGATTGTTTGTTTCTTACTGCATTATTCATCAGGCAAAACCAGTTGAAATGGGTTGGTTTAAATGCTTTTTTTATTCCATTTTCTAATTTTTTTGCAATCTTTCCAAATTCAAAATATTCCTCTTTTGTCAATTTGCTTAAGCTTTCAGCATGCCTTTTCAAATCAACAATAGATTGCCCTAAATGAAACTGATTATTACTTATTAGAACCTTCCAATATTTGGCTGGAAAAATCACTCTTTCTTCATCCTTATTATTACAAGAAAAGCAATTAATCATATTTAACATTATATATTATTATTTTAAATAATTAAGCAAAAAACTCCCAAAGACTCCCTGAATCAGAAAAAATGAAACAAGATATTAAATAGGTAGTTAAAAAAAATAAAGAGATATTATTTAATCCAATTCATATCCTTTGATTTTTAGCATTCCTAAAGTAACATTCACTATGTTCACGATTTTTTTATAAACATCATTTTTTAAGCCAATGTTTGGGAAATTAATCAGGCTTGTTATGCTTTCAAATTTTGGCTGCTCTAATCCTTTCATTAAGGGGATGACATCAAGCATTATGTTATTTCCAAAATTTTCATTTTTCATAAGCATCTTTTCCAAGGAAAAATAATCCATTTTTCCTCCCTGATACTGCCTGTTTTCAAGCCTTGAGCAGACAGCATCAATAGCTCCGAGCAACAAATTATCTCTTGAAGGATTAATGCTCTCCTGATTGAACATCTTATGATGATACTGCTGTCTATGCAGGTTCAAAGAGGGCAAAATATAGGCTTCAAAATCAACCTTTGGAGTGCGGTACTGCAGAGCAAAGCCTTTAATTGCATCCCATTCATACTTATTTCCTTTCCCAACCAAATCGTGAGGCCTCTCCAAGTCCTCTTTTCCCACATCTAATTTTTCTAAAAAGTACTCAACATGACAGGAATGTTGCAGGGTTGAAATTATCCATGACTTGACCTCAAAATTAGTGGGTATCATTTTTAAAAAAGTAAATTCTTCTTTTTAAAAACATATTCAATATGAATAGTTTCATAGCTCACAAAATGAATAAAAGATATTAAATAGTTAAGTAAAAGAGAAAGTGAGTTATAAGAAAGAATTATAAGTTCAATATTTTATCTATTTATTATGTCTTGGGTTACTGTTGAAAAAAGGCTTGGCCAATTCGGAAAAAACAAGGAAAGCTTATTTCAAAACTATGATTCCAAATATGGAAAAGATAATTGGAGAATAGCATGGCAATTTGGTGATAAAGATTTGGATTTTCTGCAAGCTTGCAAAGCTTACGAAGAGTCTTATTTTCAAAATTCATATAATAATGAAATGCTTTGGAATGAGCTTAGAAATACAGCAAGTCAGGTTTATGATATAGATTCAACAGATATTGATTCAGGGCTTGATTATTTGATTCAAAATAATCATTCAACACACATTCAAGATATCGCAATAAGGAATGTCTTTAAAAGAAGAGAATGGGAATTTAATGGAAAAGAGCTTGTTCAAATAAGGAGCAACAGCGAATACGAATGCGGAAGACGATTAAGCCCTATGAGGGTGAAATTCTACAAACCAGAACTAATAACGCAGCCACAATTACAAGGATGGTGGAACAAGAAAGGTATTGAAGGCTCAGTTGAAGAATGGTATCAAAGCAATAAAATATTGCAAGTAAAGGCGCAAAATTTAACGTATGTTAAAGATTCACAAGTATTAATTCAGCCAATTGATATTTTAAGTAATGATGAACTTAAATTAATTACAATAGGAGTAATTGAATCTCCAAGAAATGACATAATTAAAAAAATGCAGGAATTAGGATACAGATGCAATAATATCACTATTCAAGAAAAAGAATGCTCAGTATTTCATAATTTAGAATTTGTTTTATGGAATGCAAAATCAAAAAATTCAAATGCAATTTATCTAGCAAAAGCTAAACTGAAAGACAAGGTTTATTTATTGCAGCAACTAAATCCTAACTCAAATACATCCATACACAAACATGAAGAAAGATTAGAACTATTTCATAATCTAGTGGGAGAATGCTGGTTAAAATTAGAAAAAGAGACAAAACACATAAAACAATCAACACTTCAAGTAGAACAAGAAAAATATCACCAATTATTAACAAAAGAAAAACCAGCACTTAATCTATTAGAAATACAAAGCAGCACCCAAAAAGGACTAAGTATGGAAGACCATATTTATAAAAAAAATTGGAATACTAATTAAAAAGTTGCGAGCAAAAACTTCCTAACTCTCACGACTACATAAATAGAAAAAAATAATTAAATATTAATTAAAAAAGTATATTCTTAAAATAGTGGATGCTTAGTTTATCCTGATTTGAAGCCGCAAAACTTGCTTAAATTACTTGGAATAGTCTTTGCAGTAATTGTGTTATTAACAGTATTAACAATATCAAGCGTCAAGACGAATCCAGGTTTTGAAACAATCCCTACATTAATACCTGAGTGGATAATAGGTGATTTAATTCTTTTGATAATTTCAGGTGTGGCGATTTATTTCATATTAAAGAATGAGAAAAAGCCTTTAGTGATATTGTTAGAATTAGTTTGTTTTACATTTCTTTATGCTGCAGTTTATGAGAATTTTGCAACAATGGCAGGCTATTATAATTACGGAAAAGCTTTGATAATGATATTAAATATTCCTTTATCAATCCCTTTAATAGAATATGTGATTATTTATGCATCATTAAGGCTGACAAATTACATGAAAATTCCAACATGGATTAAGCCTTTCATTGTAGGAATATCAGGTATGATTTTTGACTTCACACTAGACCCTGTGGCAATAAAACAAGTATTTAACACTAAAGAAGGAATATTAGGAAGATGGACATGGTTTATCACTTCTAATGATGCAAATATTTACGGAGAGCCTGTTTATAATTTCACAGGATGGTACTGGTTTTGCTTAATTGCAGCAGCAGCAATATTAATAGGAAGATATTTTTACAAAAAAAGCAAATACAACACTAAATATGTAATATATCCTATAATATCAATGATTGTAGCATTAATAACCTTAGTTTCCCCCATCTCAAGACTATTCTTATGGCTTGAACCCTTTTTTACTAAAGGAAGCATTGCAGAATGGATAATGCTAGGAGTTCATTTAATAACACCAATAATACTTCTTTTAATCTTTTGGAAAGGAAAAATGAATTCAAAAATTTCACTAAAAAAAGAATACTTACTGCCCATCCTTTTCATAATAATACACTTAATAAACATAATAACAGCAATAATAGGAAAATACTATGAAATAATATGGCTCCAACTCTTAACAGGAACATTCCACACACTAATGCTATTAATTCCATACTACTTAAGCAAAAACTCCCCAACTCTCACGACTTCCCGAACAGAAAAAAAGAATACAAGAGAATTAAAAAAATAATAAGTAATCTTTTTTGGGATTACTTTTTAATATTTAATGTTGGCAAAACATCTTTATTAAAGTCAAGGGCTAAAAAGTAGTCAGCAATAGCGCTTCTATACTGTCCAACTAATTCCATTGCTTGCTGTGCTAAATTAAACCTATCACTTAAAGTAATACCCTTATTCTTATTTAAAGAATCAATAAAACCACTATACTGTTTAGGTGAAGTGAGCACTGCAACGCTGTGCCAGTTCTTGGCAGAAGCCATAATCATAGTGGGTCCGCCAATGTCAATATTAATCCTTGCATCTTCAACAGTTGCTCCATCTTCCCTAATTTTTTGCTCAAAAGGGTACAAGTTGCCAACCATTACATCAAAATAAACACCAGGGCTTCCAGTTAATTTATTCATAGTATCATAAAGATAGAGTTCATGCTGAGGATTGCCCCTCTCTCCAAGAAGGCCTGCATGAACCTTAGGGTGCAATGTTTTAACAAGCCCGCCTTCCATTTCAGGAGAGTTCGTATATTTTTCAATAGAAACATAATTCTTACCTTCACCAACAGCTTCAATAACTGCTTTACCAGTTCCTCCAGTGGAATAAAAAACAACATCAGGATTAACATCCATAATCCCAGTAATTAAACTCTTAAGATTATCCTTGTAAAAAACGCTTAAAAGCACATTCTTAGGAGCTATCAAATCATCAACCGCAAATTTATTTTGTCTTATGGTCATAAAAATAAACTAATTAAGCAGTATTATAAAAAAGTATATTACTCCTATAAAGTTATAAAAAAATTCACAGAAAAAAACCAAACAACCGCACTATACCCAAGCAAGATAAACAAGGAAGAAGAACTAAGCTATTGAAAATACATTTATATATAATTAGTTAATATTTTTTTTATGAATAAAATAATTATTTCATTTTTAATCCTAGCTTTAATGTTTAATGCATCCTATGCTGCTGAAAGCAATCTTATTCTTTCAACAGATAAAATATTTCCAAATGATGTCTTATCCTTGAATGTTATAATTCCTTATGAAGATTCAACTTGCATTACTTCACTAATAAGTCCAAAAGGAGAAATTATTTTTTATAGCGAAGGCCAATGCGGAAAATTCAGCAGCACTTATTGCTCAGGAGGATATAATCTTCATTGTGTAGAATATGACAATCAAGAAAATTGTTTAGCATACGGGCCTGATATGAACAATTGCACTCAATATACTACCCAAAATATTACTATAACTAAATTGGCAGATATTGGAGGTTTTAATTACATACTTGACTCTTATGGTAATTGGACTGTGCAAGTTGAAGTGGTGCTAAGAAGCGAGCAGGAATGGGTTAATGAGATTATAAACTCAAATGAAAGAATTGATGATTATTTTAAAAGACATGAATACTCTGCTGCTGAAACCTTGACTGCTAATTTTAGTTATGCTTTTAAGAACAGGATTTTTGGATACTGCTTAAAAATGTACAACACTTCAAAGACTTGCAGTTTCTTAGGAACAGATTACACTATTGAAAACATTGAAGGCTGCGGTTCAAATGCAAAAGTCAGAGTTACATTTAATGGGTTTGTGAAGAATCTGAATGTTGGTTCAGGCTCAAAAGTTGAACTAAACAACGGAATTTTTACAAGACTTAATTCAGTGCCATGCATGGGAGGAGTTTATTCCTTTAATTTTGAATACGAGTATGATGAATCAGAAGACATAGGAATTTATGTTTCGCCCCAAGATAATGGAGTTAGTGCAATAATGGAAGGAGTAAGATATGCTCTTCCAATGTCTGAGAAAGGTGAGCCAATGGTTGAAACAATAATTGGAAAAGAATTAAGCGAAATTTCAGTAAATTTAGAGAATGATTCATTAACACTTAATATAGGAAATGCTAGCGCAGAAATTGAGCTGCCTTTAAATATTAACTCTTCAACTTTATATGCTGAATCCAAAAACGAATCCATTGAAATAAACATGTTACCTGATAATGCAATAAAAATATCTAATGATTACATGGATTCAGTTGAAACTATTAAACTAGAAGAAGGCAGCGCGATTTATTCAATAATTGGGATTAAAAGCTCAAAAATATTAGGAATATTACCCCAGGATATGGAAGTTACTATAATAATTAATGCGAACACAGAAGATATAGAATCAGTCATAAAACCTTGGTGGAATATTCTTGCTTGGTAATTAATTCAAAAGATGTGAACCAAAACTCCCAAAGCTCTCACATTTTCCCGAAGCACAAAAATGAATAAAAGATATTAAATAAAATATAAAATGATAAAAAAGGAAATTTTTTAATTCATTGTTTTATAGTTTTTAGTTATGGAAATAAAGCAGTTATTGTCAGAAGGTAGAAATATATGGAAAGAAAAGTGTAACTTGTCGCAAATAATAGTTAGGTTAGGTAAAGTTTTTGGAGACTTATGCAGATGGGAAAGGGATGCAATAAAAGATAAGAATAAGCACACTGATGATGATTTAAAAAAAGAGTTAGGCAATGTTATATTTTCAACAATTAGGTGGTGCGATGATTTAGGTTACGACCCCGAAGAATGCATAAATATTGCAATAAAATGCCAAAAAGAATTCAAAAAATAAATATGTTATTAAGCGCAATGGCGAAACTCCCAAAGCTCTCACATTTTCCCGAAGCACAAAAAAGAATTAAAAAATATTAAATATGTAGTGATAAGAGAAATTATTTTAATATTAACTGTTTAAAAAATAAATATGGTTCTAAAAATTGATTTGTCTGAAAATTATCCTGAAATTGATGAATATTTTGAAAAATCTTTTAATGAACTTAAAAACTACTTTAATTTTGAATGGGACAAGAATATTCCATTATTGTTCTTAATCGGGACTAGAAAAGAAATGGATCTGCTTGAAGGCAGAAAAACAGAAGACTGGTGCATGGGCACAACAAAAGGAAGGCTTGTCTTTATTTTCAGCCCCGAAAGCCTTGAAAAAGAAACATGCCATAAATATAAAAAAAATGATTATCTTGCAGTAATAAAACATGAATTAGTGCATGTATTTACAAATATAATTTTGAAAAAAAACTATCTTCCCAATTGGTTATGGGAAGGATTGGCTGTTTATCTTTCAGGACAAAACAACTTCAATAAAAAACTAACCGAATTCAAAGAATTTCTTGAATATTATGATAATGGCGGAAGTGAAGTATATTATGAGTCAGGCTTTGCAATCGAAGTATTGATAGCTAAATTAGGGAAAGATAAATTAATGGATTTAGTATGCAGCAGTAAATATATAAGCAATAAAGAAGAGTTTGATGATGCATTCAAAAAAATTTACAAATTTAATCCAACATATGAAAATTTTAACAAATTGCTGAAATAATTTCTTTGCAGCAGTTTATTATACATGTCTATAATTTTTGATATTCTAGCATTAATAGTGTAACAAGATTCATATCATTTTCTTGATTTTGCTGATGACTTCATTTACATGCTCGGGTTTTGCAAAATCATAATCTTGCCTTTGAATAAGGATTAAATTAGGAATCCTCTTAATGATACTTTTCATATAATCATCCGCAAGAGGCACCATTTTAGTAATAAACTCATACCAGGACTCATCCTCCCAAGTATTCTTGCTCTGCCTAGAATGCAAAAAATTAAGCATTTCATCAGCAGAAGATTTAATATAAACCGTGCAATCCGGCTGAGGATACGTCAAAAAATCAATCTCGCCTAACTGCCTAAGGATGCTCGCCTTGGCCTTATCCTTAACATACAGGTCAACATACAATTGATTCTGATAAAAAGGAGTGTCCAAAACCACATATTTATTATTGGCAGCAAAAGACAAAGCATGCTTATAATTAAGCACCTGCAGATTCCTAAAATAAACAATAGTATCAAAAAGATTTTTCTGCTCGCTTAAATTATTCATAATGTCCAAAGGAAGACCCTTCTCAGGCAATTCCCTAATAAGCCTGCAATCCAAAGAGTTGCTTAATTTATCAGCAAGAAAGCTCTTGCCCACAGCAGGACAACCAACCAAAGCAATAATTCCTCCCATAAAAAAACAAGAAAAAGAATATTATATTAAAAGCTTTGCACAAAGAAGAAACATCAATAATTATTAAAAAATCAGCCTCCTGAATTGCTAATAAGGGCGTTGCTGCACATGAATCCTCTGATAAAATATGCAGATATTTTCAAAAAACCAATAAATGAAGAAAAAAATAATTAAATAACCTTATAAAACTAAAAAAATGAATATAAGATATTAAAGGAATCCTTATCTAATCCCTTATTTAATTAAAATTTTTAATATATTATGTAAAGCAATTAAATTTATATACTTAAGTATACCTAAATATACTTATGCAAGAGACGACTATCAAATTAAAGGGCAAAACAAAAATGGAACTAGATTCTTACAGAGAATGCATGAACGAAAGCTATGATGAAGTCCTAAGAAAATTAATGTTCATAGCAAAAAACTGCAAAAAAAACCCAGAACTTAGCTCTAAAACCCTCCAAGAGATAGAAGATGCAAGAAAAAGAATCAAAAGCGGAAGCTTTTATTCAGAAAACGAACTCAAAAAGAGGCTCGGCTTTTGAGCTATGAATTAATCTTTGATAAAAAAGCAGCAGAATACTTAGAAACCTTGGATAAAGAAACAGCCAAGAGAATATTTAATAAAATTATTCAATCTAAAAAGGAGCCATTAAATCACTTCATAAGATTATCAGGAAGAACTGACTACAAACTAAGAATAGGATCTTATAGAGTCATAGCAGATATTTTCCCAGAAATAAAACAGATACAAATAACCTTAATAGGATTAAGAAAAAACATCTACAAAAAATAAATAAAATATATTAACTGTTTTATTTTTCCCAGAATGCTTCATCCGACCATTTGCTTTCAAAAGTCTTGTATTTTCCAGAAGCTTTCAAATATTCTGATTTAACATTTTCAACTTTGGCATTTTTAGGGCCTTTATGAAGCCAATCAAGTAATTGTTCAAGCTTTGACTCTTCCCCTTCAGCTATAACTTTAACACTGCCATCCTTCAAATTCTCAACATAACCAGTTAAGCCAAGTTTTAAGGCATTATCAACAGTATTACTTCTGAAATATACTCCTTGAACTTTCCCATAAACTATTGCTGAAAGCTGTTTCATAATTACATAACAATATTTAAATAATTAAAAATATAACTAAAAAAAACTCTCCAACTCTCACCGAATCACAAAAATAAATAAAAGATATTAACCTCATTTCTTCCTTCTAAACAAGAAAAACAATATATGCCCAATTGTTGAAAGAGTGTATCCAGTGCTGAATTGTTTTTTATTTTAAGCAGTTATGGTTGCTTTTTGAATATATTTTTTTATTGTTATTTTTGCATTAGGTTCAACTTCATCACTTCTTAAGGCTTCAATAGGATTCCACCATTCGCAATTCTTTAAATTAACTTTTGAATTTATCCTAACTTCAAAATCATTAAAATATTGCGAAAAATTATCAACATAATATCCTGAATTATCTAATTGTTTAAAAGAACATAAAAAATCATTTACTGAAATATTTTTTAGGTTTAATTCTTGTTTATAACCTCTAAGCAATGCATGCATTAAATCTTCATTTTTCAAAACTTTTTTCCCAAGAATGGTAAATTTACCTTTCCAATTATTATCTTGTATTAATAAAACATCTCTTAATTCATTTTTATAACTCTTACTATAATCAACAGTTAAACCTCCAACACATAAAATGTTTTGATAATCATTAACTTGCGCATGATTAAAACCTGAAATAAAACAATCTTTTTGAACATTAACCCAATTTTTATTTAATTTTTTAATTCTATTCTCTGGACTATCATATTCTTGTTTAAGAACATTCTCTAAAAACTTAACATTTTCAGTGAATAAATTTTTAGTGGATACTGCTTTTTTAAATTTAGAACTAATTAATGAAATATCTTGTTCAAATGAAAAAGCCAAAGGATAATACTTAAGAACATCAGAAATATTATTTGAAAATCCAATAGGTTTTCCTCTACCAAAAGCATAACCCATTTCAAAAATTGTACTAAAACCAGTATAATTCTTTGGATTAATAACAAATAAAACATCACTGTTCTCAATAGCAATTAAATGAGAAATCTCAATATATTCAGGTTTATCAACAATATCTCCTTTTAATAAAATAAAATCATTATCATCTTTTCGTATATCAACATCTCTCGGAGACAATATTTGATAATTATTCATTTTTAACTCATTAAAATAATAAGTTATTTCAGGCAAATGCTTTCTAAAACTTCCTGATAAAACACACTTAACCATACTCTACTAATAAAAAGTAATTAATTATAAAAATGTTTCGTAAAAATAAAATTATTACTTCTTCCTTCTAAACAAGAAAAACAATATATGCCCAATTGTTGAAAGAGTGTATCCTGTGCTAAATTGTCTTTAAGTGTAAAAAATTCGCAGAAAAAAAAGAAGCAGAACAAAAATATCTTGAATCATTAAATAATGCTCTGAAAAAAAGAGAAGATAAACCTTCAGAAATAAGTAACAGAATATTATTCAATTATAAAAATCCAAAAAACATTTTAGATATAGTTATCATAATATTTGTAATAATTTTAATTGCTATATTTTATATCTGGACAACTTTGAAATAAAGTAATTTTATCCCAAACGAATCACAAAAAAGAATTAAAAAATATTAAAAACTTCTTTAAATTCTGGTTTAATTATTTTTAATTATGGAAAAGATTAGTGTTAAAATAATTAAAGGAAACATTCTTAGTTCTGAGCTTTTGAAAGAAATTAGTAAAATCATAATTACTGCTTTTCCTTGGGATGAACCATTAACAAGGAGTTTTATTAAAGATAATACTTTTTTCATAATTTATGATAATAATAAAATTGCATCAGTTGGTAGGCTTAAGCCAGATAAAGTATTCTTTCTTAAAAAAAAGTATGATTTAATGGGAGTCGCAGATATAGTATCTGTAAAAAAAGGAAAAGGATATGGTAAAATATTAATGAAATCCATAACAGAATACCTTAAAGAAAAAAACCTATTAGGAGTTGGTTTATGTGCAAGAAAAAATAGCGAATTTTACAAGAAATGTGATTTAAAAATCCTTGAAAACTCAGCCAAGAGAATAGAATTCAAAGGACCAATAAGCAATGACGATGACATTATATATTATAATGACAAAAAAGGATTAATCAAAAAAATGATAACTAATCCAAAAGAACAAATCAAATCCGAATGCGAATCTTGGTAAAAACTCCCCAACTTTCACCGAATCACAAATTAAATTAAAGATATTAAATGATAAAGCATTTTATTCTAATTTAACAATTATTTATAATAATCATCCAGCTTTTTTTAAAATACCCAAATAGTTATAAATAAAGTATTTTATTCAAATGCCATGGTTAACATTTATGATCTTGATGCAGGTAAAGATGTTGATGATACTTGTGTTGCTGCAATGGCAGTGTTAAATCCGGCTAAATACAAACCCAGTTTATTTATTTCTAGTGATGAATCTAAAACTTATGGAAGAGCTGCATTTTTAGCAAAAATTGTAAGATACTCAAAAGAAAATATTCCAGTAGCAGCAGGACTACCCTCTCCAGTTCATAATTATCAAAACACTTTAGTGGAAAGAGCAGGATTAGTAAATCCTAAAAAGGAGTATTTCATTACTAATGGAATAGATTATTTAATGGATAAAATAATCGATTCCCAAGAGCAAGTTAATTACTTTAGCTTAGGAGCATTAACTAACTTAGCAACAATATTAAAAATTAATCCTGAATTAGCTAATAAAATTAATCTCATCCAAATGGGTCCCTCATTAGATAGCATTTACAGAAAACCCGGAAGTCCTGAATACAATGCAAGAATAGATATTCCTTCATTCATGTATGTAATGAATACTGTAGAAAACAAGAAGTTTATAATGAGCCATGCAGCAAGCCAAAAATATGAAACATCAAATAAACAAAAATTAGGAGTTTATACTAAAGGGCCAGTAGCAATAGCATTAAAAGAATCAAAAAATAAAATACACAACTTATTCTATCAACACTTACTTGCATGGGAAGAATACTTACATAATAAAGGAGATATGAAAAAACAAGTATGTTCAATAATGTATGACCCCTTAACAACATTAACTCATTTTCATAATGACTTAGTTGATTTCGCAGAAACTGAATTAATATACAATAACGGACTATTTGAAATAACAAACGAATCCAAAAAAGAACTACTAAAATTAAACCCAAGCAGACTAATAAGACTAGGAGATTACCTAACTCAAGAAACAACCCTAAAAGGAAAAACGAGTAAAGTAACTTTTAGCCTAAACACAGACTTTGATAAAGCACAACAAAGAATAATAACAGAATTATTCGGAAACACTAAACCAGAACTAGCAAATGAATGGAAAGAATATAATAAAAAATAATTTAAAAAAGTGTTACTTATATAAATTGTATGAAATTAAGCATTAAAGATGTGTCAAAATTTTATACTCACGGAGCTCACGATGTTTTTCATGTCAAAAGGGTCTATTATAATGCTTTAGAACTAGCTAAAACTCTCAAATGCGACATAGAAGTAGTTAAAGCAAGCGCATTGCTTCATGACGTTGCCAGATTCTTAGAGGATGAAAAAAATGTTTGCCACGCGCAAGAAGGCGCAAAAATGGCTGAGAAAATACTAAAAAAATATGATTACTCTCCCCTTCAAGTGTCAAACATTATTCACTGCATAAAAGTTCACAGGTACTCTAAAGACATGAAACCTGAAACAGTAGAAGCTAAGATTTTACAGGATGCTGACAGGCTTGATACATTAGGCGCAATCACTATAGGCAGAGTTTTTCACTACGCGGGAGGCCATAATGAACCAATGCATGACCCTAAAATTAAGCCCCATAAGACTTACAAGAAATATGGGCCACCAAAAACAGCAATAAATCACTTTTTTGAAAAAATACTAAAAATTCAACCTAAAACTTTTCAAACAAAAAAAGCAAGAGATATTGCGCAAAAAAAATACAAATTTACTACTGATTTTATTAAAAAATTTTTAAACGAATGGAAATAAAATCAAAAACAATAACATTACTATTTTCTTCAATGCAACCACATAATAATATTATAAAAATTAAAGGCATAATTAATTAGTAATAAACCAATAGTAAGCAATGTTTCTAAAAATTCTTGTACTCATTCTAAAGGATTCATCACTCTGCCTAAGAACAATATATTGCCTGTTACTCTGTCCTGGATTAAGAAGATGAAAGGGTGGTCAGCGCGGAAAACATGCATTATAGGCATAGCAGTCATTCCCACACCTATAGCTGTTGCTGCAGCAGCCTCAGTGCCCTCCTCATCAACTGCCACGAAAGCCTGATGAATCACAAAAGTAATATACAAATCATGCGTTCCGTCAATTCCTGACAAATCAGCAACATAAGGAGTAAAAGCTGAAGGCATACCCATCTCTGAAAGCACACTATTGAGATAATACTTAGTATCAAAGGTGAACTTAGGCAAATAAACATCCACTTTAGTTCCCACCAACAAGCTCTTCCAGTAGTTAAGATTTTCAAGAGTAAGACTGCTCTCTAACTCTGTTAAATCATTGCTGTTTGGAAGAAGAACAATCATTGATAGATTATTATCCTTGTAAGTCATCTCAAGAATCTTCAAATTCTCAGCTTCTGCATAATTAAGCTCAGTCTCTGAAAGACTCATCATCTTTACAGTTACAGTATCATTATTGCTTAACATGAAATCTGCATCATGAGTATCCCCAGTATCAAACTGCTTAAACCATTTTCCTTTAAAATAAATAGCATTAGTCAAGACAAGTCTTGTTAATTCATTCAAACTGCCTACTGGTATGAGATTAACAATTTTTTTATTTGTATTCTCCTCAACCCAAGAATTAATAGTGCTTCTCGACTGCTCAGTATTGCTGATAAAATCAAGATTCATAGCCTCACCTGCATAATAATTCCTTGCAATATCAGAAAAATTATTGAGTATTGAATAATTCTCCTGCACCCATAAAGCATTGGCAGTTCTTAAGACATAATTGCTGCTTTGGCTGTTCAAAGAATTATAAATAGCTGCAATGGAAGAATGGCGAATAGTGCTATCTAAAGGAAAATGAAAAACTGAGCTAATCTCATCAGCAGTTGAACCATTAACACCCTCATAAACCATGCTCATAGCAGTTGAAATACTATAAGGGGAAAAAAAAACATTTCCTGATTCAGATGAAGTAATTTTAGGATAAAGAGATAAAGCAAATAAGTTATTAGCATTAACAACACTCATAATGCCCTCATTAGTGGCTCCTGAATCATCAGCTCTCACTAATAAAGCAGTGCAGCCGCAGCAAAGAATCACTCCCATAATAAAAACTGACTTATTCACAATAAAATATTTAAACTTTAATAATTATTAAAACTTTTCAAAAAAAGCTTTAATCAATATTTACATAGTATCCAAAAAGAGAATCATGCATTAACATTCCATGGATCCTTATAGTAGTTTTTTTTGCAGGTGGATGTGCGTACAAAGAGTTTTTATATTCGCATTATCTTATATTATTATATATGAATACTAAATTATTATTTTTGTGCGTATTAATGATATTTATTTCAGGTTGTGTCAGTGTAAACATAGGTGAAAAAGTCTATACAACTGGCAAGATAGATCTTGAGATGACTGTAGATAGTGAATACCCGAATATGGTCTCCCAGGCAAGGGATCAGATTGATGAATCAATTGCTAATTTAACAGATGAAGAGTTGAAAAATGTTGCTTTTGAATATTTTGAGAATGGGTTTACATTTACAAGGCATAATTTTTTCTACCCCACATCTAATCTTAGGGATGAGGGCAACTGGTTAATTCATCGTTATGTATTAATTCAAACAGCTCAAATTAATGATTTTGTTGAGGACAGCAGTAATTTTAATACAAGTTTAGTGGATGGAGAGATACTGATAGATATGCCAGGTGAAATAGAGAGTTATGGTTTATGCCAAGAATATCAAGATGGGCGCGCAAGATGCAGCTTATTTAATGATATACACTTGGAAAGCACATGCTGGCTATTTTTTTGCTGGTAACACTTACTTTTAAATTAGAATAAGCAAATCTTTTAACCCTTCATTTATTTAATTTGTTAATGAAAAACGCATATGCAGTAATGCTCATTTTAATATTGGCTGGATGCACTGCTCAAAATGAGATGGTTCCTTTAAGCGATGATTTCGAGATAATCATCTGCGATGCCATAACTCCTTGCTCGGAAGGGCTTGAATGCATATCATTTCAGGATTTAGAAACACCTATATGCTGGCAAGGAGATCCATGTGATAGATGCACTTCAAACAACTGCATTCAATTAGAATCATATCCTCCGCAAATAAGATGTATTTAGAAAGAGTTAGGAAGTTTTATATATTATTATCTAATATAATATTAAGGTGTTTAAAACGAATAAATATTTAATAATAATTGGTGTTGTTTTGATAGCTATTGGATTATTTGCAGGTGCATTTACAACTACAGAAAGCCAGCTATTTGGATTGATTGATGTTTCGTCAATACCTTATGAAGCGTATGCGATTCCATTATTCGTCGGCGGAATTGTTCTGATTATTGTCGGCGGAGTTCTTGGAGCAAAAAAAAAATAAATTAAGGTGCTTTCAAGAGCCACATGTCAAAGATGAGTATTAGAAAACATTTATAATTAATCCATGCCTATTTATTTTAACATGGCAACATTATTAATCATACTATTTCTTAATTTTCTCATAAGTTTAGTAGTATCTGCGTGTATTATTTATTTTGTTACAAAGATGTTTGGCGAGAAAGAAAGTCTTGAGACAGCAGTAAAGGTAGCAGTTATCGGCGCAGTCATTTATACATTATCCTATTACTTCCTAGGTACTGGCTCATTAGCAGCTATTATTGGTGGCATTGCATGGCTTGTTGCTCTTGAAAGTTTATATAGTATTAGTTGGATTAAGGCTTTACTTATATCTTTATTTATATGGATTATTGTAAGCATACTAAGTTTCCTTCCAACAGTTGCGGGGCCGCTATAAAATGATTAACAAATTTGAAAGAAGAAAAGTGAATAAAAAAGTTAGGGCAAAAGCTGTCAAAAAGGAAAAATCAAAGGAAAATAAGCGTAACATTAAGCGTAACATCGTCACAGGAGCTATTCTTATCATACTTGTTTTTACTTTCCTATACTTTTTTGTAGTATCACCTACATTTGTTATAAAGCCTTACATATTTAAAACAGAACTTGCATCAGCTTCAGATATAAATAGTGATCATGCAAGTTGGCTGCTGAATGAAATGAATGCTTACAAATTGCATTCTTACTTAGGAAATCCCTCAGTGATTGAGACTGTAATAACTGACCAAAATAGGACATTTACAACAACAATAATAAATAATTACCCAACAACAGCGGGGGGTGTTGCAACTAATCCAGATATACGCTTTTCAATTACTAGCGCAGATTTTGTGACCTTATACTCAGCTACAGATACTATGGCAAAAGCCCAAGAAATGAGGCAATCAAGCCAGATACAAGTAACTATATTAAAAAATGATTTTATCTTAGCAGTGAAAGGATACAAAGCTATCTATGATGCTTTTCCCGGCTTGCCATGGCAATAAAAATAAAAAAAATATTGGCAAACCCTTATTTTTATAAGCAATGGATATATTGTTTTTAATTAATGAAATCTTTAAGTTTATATAATTCTAAAAAAGACATTGCTTCAATGCTGAAAGCTGAAAATAAATTAAAGGAAATTGAGGAACGTTTTTATAATCTTTTTGAAAAAGCGCCTATTGGAATTTTAATACTTGACAATTTTGGAAAGTTCATAGATGCCAATCCCAAGTTCACTGAAATAATGGGCTATGACAAAAAAAAGTTCATAGGAAAAAATCTTCTTTACTTAAGCAAGATGCTTAAGTCGGATTTGAAAAAAGTAATCGGACAGTTTAGTGAAATAGTCAAAGGAAAAACTTTAGGGCCTGTTGAATTCACACTCATTAATAATAAAGGGAAAAAAATCTCAATACTCTGCACTTTTTCTCCAATACTTCAGCAAAAGCAGGTAATATTATTAGTTCAGGATATTACTGATAATAAAGAAATTCAAGAATCTTTAAAGAATTCTGAGCATAGTTATAGGCGTCTTTTTGAGGCAGCACAGGATGGGGTGCTTCTTTTAGATGCTAAAACTGGCATGATTGTTGATGTCAACCCTTTCATGATTAATATGTTAGGCTATTCCAAGAAAGTTTTTTTAGGAAAGCATGTATGGGAGATAGGATTATTCAAGGATGTTTTTTCTAATAAAAAAAAATTCAAAGAATTGCAGAGCAAGAAATATGTAAGGTATGAGAACTTGCCGCTTGAAACAGGTGCTGGCAAAAAAATTAATGTTGAATTTGTCAGCAATGTCTATTATGTTGGAGATAAAAAAGTTATTCAATGCAATATAAGAAATATCACTCTTCGTAAAGAAATCCAAGATGCATTAATCAAAAAAGAAGAAGAATTAAGAACTATTTTTGATACAAGTCCTGCACTGATAATAATCTTTGACAATAATCAAAAAGTAATAAAAATGAATGACAAAATCTTATCTTGGCTAGGATATAATAAGAAAGAGTTCATAGGAAAACTTTTATACTCATTACCTTTAACCAAAGAAAGCAAAATAAAATCCATTAAAGAATTTAATGAAATAATGAAAGGCAAAAAAACAGAGCCTTATGAAGTAAAATTCATATCAAAAGACAATAAAATAAAAGTAGGATTAATATCAGGAAAGTCCATAATAGACAGCAAAGGAAAAGTAATATTTTATTATGCAACCATCTCAGATATAAACGAGAAAAAAGAATTGGAAGAGCTGAAAAATAACCTGCTCATGCTAACATCTCATGACTTAAAGCAGCCTTTGATGCCAATATTAGGCTATGCTGATTTATTAAAGACAATAATAACTGATAAGAAGGGAAAAAAATATTTAAGCAGAATAATAGACTCATCGTACCGCATGCGTGACATGGTCAATAAGATAATAAATGTATTCAAAATAGAAGCAGGACAATTAACATTCACCATTACTAAAAATGACTTATCTAAATTAATAAACGAAGTAATAGACTATAAAACCTCCTTTGGCACTCTTAAAGGACTGAAGATAATTAACCATTTAAAGAAGGAAGTAACAGCACAGTTTGATGTGGAAAGACTAAGGGATGTCTTTGTTAATCTTTTGGATAATGCAATAAAATTCACTGATAAAGGGGGGACTATAACTGTTAAGTCATGGACAAAAAACAACAAAGCCTATGCTTCAGTAAAAGACACTGGCAAAGGATTAAGCAAGGAGGAAAAGGATAACTTGTTCAAGAAGTTTTACCAATCAAAAGAAGCCAAAGCCTTAGGGGGCAGTGGAATAGGATTATTGTTGGTTAAAAAAATAATAGACTGTCACAAAGGCAAGATTACAGTAAAAAGTGTTTATGGCAAAGGCACTGAATTCATTGTGGAATTGCCAAGAAGATAATTTATAAACAATAAAGGCATTAGAAACATTATGGCTGAAAAAAAGAAATTTTTAGGCGGAAAGAAGCTGAAGTTCATGATCGTTGATGACGATCCATCCGTTAGAGAGATTGTGGTTGAAATATTAAAAGTTAATGGGCAAGAAATAACAGAAGCAATTGACGGCAATGCATGCATTAGGCAAATCTCAGCAAAACCTAACCTTATAAACATAATTTTACTAGACATCAGGATGCCTGGCTTATTGCCAAAAGAAATGATTAAATTAATTAAATCTACTTCACCTAAAACTTATGTGATTTATTTGACATCAGTCAAGGCATACGCGCCAGCAGAGCAAGATGTTAAAATGGGCTGGACTCCTGAATTATCTTTACCAGTTATAGGATTCATTGAAAAACCAGTAAATGCTACCAAACTTTTAAACAGCATACAGGAAGCAATAGAAAAATATGCAAAGAATTTAATTAATTAATGAACATTTTTTTTTTAAAAAATTTCATATTTCAAAGTTGTATTCTTTTAAAAATTGCTCTAAGAATTTTTCAGTGAACTCGTATCTTGGCATTGCCAATTCTTTCCCTTTCAAAGTGTTGAATGTTTCAGGCTTAATTTTCAATATTTTTTCATAAAAATGATTTATTGCAGTGGTAATATCAGCAGCGCCCTTATATTCAGCTCTCGGAGAAATATTAGGGTCATGAATAATTCCTTTGCGTTTTCCTGCATTGTAAAAAATCCTTGAAATAATCGTTGCACCCAAAGCATCCAATCTGTCAGCATCCTGCAAAATTGCAGCTTCAATAGTTTTTGGATTTATGCCTTTGCTGTAGCGGTGAACCCTTATTGAATAAACAATATTTTGTTTCTGTTTTACAGTGTAACTAAAATCCTCCAATAACAATTTAGACCTTTCAGCGCCTAACTCCGCATGATCCAAAGTAATATCTGTAGTATCCTTATATCTTTCAATATCATGAAGCAAAGCAGCGGCTGTAATTACTTCCAAATCGCACTTTTCAGTTTCAGCAATCCTTAAAGCATTAGTATAAACTCTCTGAATATGCTCCCAACCATGAGCTCCATTTTCATAAAACTGCTTGGCATAAACAACATCAATTTTCATAAGAGTATAAAATAATATTTTTATTTAAAAATCTTTATAATAATATAAACAAACGCAACATATTTTCATTCTAAAGGATTGAAACATTGCTTTAAAAGATTACTCACTGGCAAAAATAAAGGTTGAGGCAAATTATTCCAACTAAACCATTCCCATTTTTCGCACTTATCAGGCTCCATAACTTTAACCTCTCCAGAGTCATAATCAGAAATAATTATTAAAGTGACATAGTGCTTATTTTCTTCCCTAAAAATATCATTGGTATAAGATCCCCTCCTAAGATTCTTAATCAACATGCCTGTTTCTTCCATGACTTCCCTTTTCGCGCACTCCTCAATCTCTTCATTAAGCTCCAAATGCCCTCCAGGGAAACTCCATGAGCCTTCACCATGGGCATTTTTTCTCTTACCTAATAAAACTTCACCCTCCTTTATTACAACAACTCCAACACCAACTTTAGGCCTTTCAATCATATTCAATAATTAATACTTCAGCATTGAATAAATTTTCTCTTACCATTTTGATTTATTTTTAATTATTTCAGTATTAACTAATTCATTGCCAATTTTATAAGGTGAGTAAGCATATTCAAAAAAAAATCCTAATTCTATGGGCTTAACTAAACAGTCACTTTTGGGAATGTAACCTCCTTTTGAGCCATAAACTCCATCAGGCACTGAGCTGTCCCATAAATTCCACCGACGAAAATCACTGTATTTTTTAATAGCTTTAGAAAATTCATTATATATGAGATTTGATTGCTCAATGTTCAAAGGCATTCCCGCTGAAGCAGCTTTTAGCAAAAACAATGAAAGGTCAGGCAACCACCTAACATTTTTCCTTGCTTTTTCATGAATCTTGCTTTTCATCAGCCAATCAGCTCTTTTTTTCAATCCTTTAAGCAACTTATTAGCAATCTCATTTTTTTCATTATTTAAAGAATGAAGTATTGCAGTCATGTGAAACCCATTAATTATTTTGTAATTATAATAATTAACATTCGCAGCTATTGTTTCATAGATTCCCCCATAACCTTTAGTGGCGCTGAGTTGTCCATTATTTTCATACCCTAAAAGTATTGCAGTAAGCTTGGCATTGTTTTCTATTTTTTTACCATAATTCACAAAGCTTGCCAAATCCCCTTTAGGAATATAAGCTTTACCCTCACCGTTTTTTGTGCGTATATGGAACTTATTTTCAACCACATCCTTGCAAAAATTTTGCAAATAATCATAAGCTTCTTTTGCAGCATTAGCCACTTTTTTATGCTTAGCATTTAAAATAACATCAGGCAAAAAAGCTGCTGCACGCAAAATATGGGGCAAGTCATCCTTTGAGCGAGTGTTTGTTACATAAACATCCCCAAAGTAAGGATTATTTGGATAATTAAACCTTTGAGCATTCCAATGATTCTCTTCGCACCTCCAAGAATCATAATCAATAGCTTTTTTAAAACCATTATCAGTCACGAATTCATGGCTTTCTGGAATAATATTCCTAGCCATTAAAAAATGCTCATTATCTTTTTCATTATACATCATTCCTTTCATAGTTGCAGTTATTCCTTTGCAGTACTGCTCGGTTACTTTACCCATTATTTCATCACCAGTAAGCAAGTAACCGCATATTGCCTGATTAAGCACTTGTGAAGTATTAATCATGATATTATGCCATCCGTGGCCTGGCATGTGCTTGAAAGTAACCATATTCCCTTTTTTTATTGCGCAAACATCACTGTCTCCAGCTTCAGAATCATTTGACCAAACCAAATAATCATTCAAGCCGGTTGAACTATCAACACCATGGCTGTTTCTAAGAATCCATCCAAAATAATCCATTTTTTTCCACATACCTGTAAGCTTGTAAGTAAACTTATCAACATTTTTTTGGACGAAACAAGAATCATCAAAATATGAATAATTGCTTAAATTGTCAAAATTATATAATAAATTAGCTTCTTTTTCCATTGCCGTTTATTTTAAATAAATAAACTCACTTAAAAAAGTTTCTAAAAAATGCTGATAAAAACTCATTTAATAGTTAATAAATGTGAAAAAATTAACACTTAAGACATTAAGAATTTTGCACTAACATAAAAACAAGCTTCCATTTTTTTTAATTAAACAATTTAAACCTTATCATTAACAATATTTTTAAAGAGATTTTTTTCTTCATCACTCATGAAAGCTGAAATATACAAGCCAAGAAACGAGATTAACTATTCAGTCAAGATTACACAAAAAGAACTTGACCTTTTAAAAGAAGGTGTAGGATTAGTTGGAATATTAAACGAGAATGAGTTTTTAGGAATAATTGTTGAAAAAAATGCAAATTATGCAATGAAAGAAAACGAAACAATATTAATCACTCCTTATGAACTTGAAATGCTGGAAAAAAACAAGAGCTGGTGCGCACGCTTTGACTTCTACCAATGCAGGGATTTAATCATGAAAATAATTCCAGAAACTCCTGAGCCAGCCGAAAAAATATATTCTAAAAACTGAATAAATTTTATTAAAAAACATGAAATTTGATTATAAAACAACAATTATAAATTCTGGTTTAATTATTTTTTAATTATTATGGATGATGATTATTACAAAAAATCAGTGGGGGATTATTTGACTGTTAAAAACTATAGCAATTCAATCATTAGGAATTACAAGATCAGACTTATAGTTGACAGCACTATTGATTTTGTAAGAGAATCCGACAAAGAAAAAGTGACTATTGTTAAGGTCAATACTTTTTTTAATAACTCAGCGTTCAACGGCACAATTGACGAATTGTATGAGTTGCTTAAAGACAAGAAAAATGATTTTACCACAAAGGAAGCAGGGCAGCAGAAATTTGAAGAAGCAATAGAGCAAAACAAGGGAAATAAAATAATAATTATTTCAGCAAGTAGCAAGCTGACAGAGGATTATAATTATGCAGTGCTTGCAGCAAAAAATAATCCTGATATCTTAATTTTTGATTCAAGGCAGATAAGCGGAGCGTATGGGTTGCTATTAAGCAAAGTCATTGATGACATAGAGAGCAAAATAAGCTATGATTCACTTATTTCAAGACTGCAGATGCACAGTGACAGGATAAACTCTTACTTTGTGGTCAACGACATTGATTACTTAGTTAAAGGAGGAAGAATATCAAAAACAATGGGCATGCTTGGAAAAATAGCAGGAATTAAGCCAGTGCTTAAACTTTATGAAGGAAAGATAATAAGCGCAGAAAAAAACCTAAGCCAAGGAGCATTGACATCAGGACTGTACAAGTATCTAAAGGAAAAAATAGGCAATAACAAAGTATGCATCTTTGAGAACAATATTTTTAACAGAAAAAAAGAATCAATGGATATAATAAAAAATTCCAAGCATTGCGGAAAGCTCAACCCAATCATAGCAATCCACATAGGAACAGAATACTTAGCCTTTTTTTGGTACAATGAACAATAAAAAATATTATATAAAACTTTTCAAAAAAAAGGATTTAATCAATATTTACATAGTATCCAAAAAGAGAGTCATGCATTAACACTCCAGTAACCCTTACCTTGGTTCCTTCTGCAGGCAAAGCCTCGGAAGAAACGCTTATGCTATCAGTTGAATCCTCTAAAGTGTAGCCTGAAAGGCTTCCAATGCTAATAGTATTACTAACAGTGCCGCTCACAGTAACTGTTTTTCCAACAAAATCATCATTCTTAATGTCAGAAATATTGCTTGATGCTACGAACATGAAAAATCCTATTATGCAAATTGCAATTGCCGCAACTCCAACAAGAATCATATAAGTATAATTCTTTTTTTTAATCGGCTTAATCATAACATATTAATGTTTTAATTATTTAAATAAGTATTGAATAATGAATAATCAGTTGCGCTTGATTAGGAAATGTTTTTTTTTATAATCAGTATTTTTGCCAGAATTTTTTAATGCCTTCATGCTCAATAATATTTTTTAATTTATAATAATGCGTTTTTATTTGCTCCGCTTTTTTTGAGGCATAATTCTTTGATAATTAAGTAATACAGTATTAAGAGTTGTTTCAAAATTTCATAAGTTATGAAACAATTAAATAAAAAAATCTCTTTAAAAAATTTATCATAAACAAAAGCAGCTAGCTTTTCGGAAGCACCCTAAGAAAATAATCCCGCACTTTTTCATATATTTAAAAAAATAAAAGGAAATAATTATATTAGTTTCTTTATCTTTAAGATGACTTTGCTAACATTATTCGCTTTCGCTAACATAATACTCATTTGAATTATTCATTAAAAGAATCCCTTTTATTTTGACTGGCTGGTTAAATGTGTAATTATTCATAGTGACCACTAGTATTGTTCCAGTAGCGTCTTCAACATAGTAACCATTGAAGTGTTCAAAGCTAACATTGCTTTTAATATTGCCATTAACATCAACTTCTTTGCCTATGTTTGACGAGTCTTTTATTTGGTTAATCCTTGCTGCTTGAGTGCATCCAAGAATAAGAAAAACTGCCATAAAAAAAATGAAAAAATTCTTTTGCATACCATAATTTTCCCCTCCAATCATTAAAAATATTGCTTTTTTAACACAGTCAATAACTTTTTAATAAGTATTTGGTTATTTTAACCTTAATATGAAGGTTAAATCTGTAATTATTAACTCCCTATTAGTAGCTATAATTTTCCTTATAATTGTAATAATAGTTTCTAATCCAGGAATTACAGGATTCTTAACCCTTAATAATGAAAAATATTCTTATGAAGAATTTTTGAATAGTTCAATTGATTCAAACCTAAACCTTAGTTTTAACATTAATTCCTCACAAGAGAATTTAAGCATGAAGTCTTTATTTTTATCAGGAAGCCTTGAAGGCAAAGGCAATGCAAGAATTTATCTTATATTAGGAAACCAGTCATTCTTGGTTTTTGACAGCGAAGATTTAGTCTCACAATCAAGCCTAATAACTGGTTACATTACCTTAGACACTGATGAAGAGCCTGGCACTATTAATGACTCTTCTGAAACTATTATTGTTGATGAGTTGAATGTTTCTGATGTTGTTAGTGAGTTGAATGTTTCTGATGTTGTTAGTGAGTTGAATGTTTCTGATGTTGTTAGTGAGTTGAATGTTTCTGATGTTGTTAGTGAGTTGAATGTTTCTGATGTTGTTAGTGAGTTGAATGTTTCTGAT
>JBAZGS010000005.1:0-27077 GCA_041652755.1 Candidatus Nanoarchaeia archaeon | reverse complement strand
TGAGTTGAATGTTTCTGATGTTGTTAGTGAGTTGAATGTTTCTGATGTTGTTAGTGAGTTGAATGTTTCTGATGTTGTTAGTGAGTTGAATGTTTCTGATGTTGTTAGTGAGTTGAATGTTTCTGATGTTGTTTCAGTGAACAATGTTTTGTTTGAAGATGTGTGCGAAGAAACTTGTGCGCTTCCATTGATAAATAATGTTTTTAACTTCACCTTAGCCATTGAAGTTGATGAAGGCGCCATCCTCAAACTTGACAAAATTTTTTATGTAATGGAAAAGTCTCAATCAAATAATTCTGAAGAATCATTAACCACCAATGCTTCAAGTAATAATATTAAACCCTCTGAAGGAAATGTTTCATATGAAAAAATAAAGCTTGACAATGATTACACAGCAATCATTGATTCAGTCAGCAGAATAAATAACTCATTAATAATAACTCTTCATCATGATGCTTCCGAATCGTTGGTGATAAAAATAAAAGGAAGCGTGAAAAAGTATTCGATTTCGAAAGAAGAAATAATGCCTTATGAAACTTCAACAATAACAATACCTAATTATAACAATGAATATTTCAGAATCTATGTAGAAACAGAAGAGGAGATGATATGAAAGCAAAAAAATTTTTACTCTCACTTTTGATCCTTACCCTTTTTGTAAGCGCATCTTTTTGTGAAGAAGTGTTTGAGTTTGGAACGCCACAAGAATTCAGCATTGATGTTTCAGTCTTGAACGCTGATAACACTTTGCAGGATTTTCACATAAGAATAACTGACTCCTTAACTTTGGATGAAATTTATTCAAATGATGCAGTCACGGATCCTTTGCTTTTAGAAGAGGGAGTTTATGACTTTGAAATTGAAAGCTCTAGCTCATCAATTAAGAGAATAGTTTTCAATGATGTTGTCATAACGCAAAACATCAGCGAGCTTTTAGGAATACAGGAGATTACTGCAAACACTAATGAGTACTACAATGCTGTAAGGGTTTACGCGATTGACCCAACTAACATTGATTTTGAAAACGCGAACGTTTCAATCATAGCCCAAGGCAGGCATCTTTACAAATGCGAGCAATGGAATTTTGACGCAAAAGAATGCGATGGAGAATGGGCTCTTTTCAAGACTGATTTAATACCCGGGCAGGAATATTATTTTGAGCTCACCCCTGAAGACCCGGGATACATGGAGCTTGACGGAAAAGAATTATATATTTATGACGACACTGATGAGTCTGAAAAATTCGTTTCAGAAAGCGTGACCTTTTACGCAAATTACACAGACACAATGAACAATGAAAGCTATGGATTTTATTGCAACATTTCAATAGGTGGCACTGATGAAGAAACCATGCTTTACAATGTGCCAATCTGGAACTATACTTATGAATCAGGATTCCCAAATTCAGGAGATTATGAGTGGAAAGTAATATGTTACAATAGTGATACATTTGAGGAATTATTGAACACCACTGACACAGTTCATATTTCATCAAATGATTTCGTATCAACATGGTATACTTCTAATGCAGGGGAAAGCAATTCAACCCAAATCATGCTTCCATTGCTTTCAACAGGGACTTATGATTTCACAGCATATTGGGGTGATGAAAGCAGCAGCATGATTCAAACATATAATAGTGAAAACATAACTCATACTTATGCTTCAGAAGGAATTTATAATGTGACTATTAGGGGCACAATAGAGGGCTGGGCATTTAATAACACTAAAGACAAACTGAAATTGTTAGATATAAGCAACTTTGGAAGCTTAAGATTAGGAAACACAGGCAGCTATTTTTACGGATGCGCTAATTTAAACATAACAGCAACTGATATTTTGGACTTAAACGGAACAACAACACTTGATAATGCATTCAGAAACAGTGGAATTAGCATTGTGCCAAGCATGAATGACTGGGATGTTTCAAATATTACTAATATGAATTTCATGTTCAGCGGCGCTTTACACTTTAATCAAAACATAAGCAGTTGGGACACTTCAAAAGTTAGCACTATGGAATACATGTTCACAAACGCAAATGTATTCAACCAGAATGTAAACAATTGGAACATTTCAAGCGTTACAAAGATGCAGTTCATGTTTTCTGGAGCAGCAGCATTTAATCAAGAGTTAAGCAGCTGGGATACTTCAAAAGTTACAGATATGAGCTATATTCTCAATGGAGCAGCAGCATTTAATCAGGAGTTAAGCGGCTGGAATACTTCAAGCTTGCATGGAATGAACTTCATGTTCAGCGGAGCAACGTCATTCAATCAAGATTTAAACACTTGGGACACTTCAGATGTCACATCCATGTATGGAGTGTTTAATGGTGCAACATCCTTCAACCAGGATTTAAGCAGCTGGGACACTTCCAATGTTATAACTATGTATAAAATGTTTGATGGAGCAACATCATTTAATCAGAATCTAAGTAGCTGGGATGTTTCAAATGTTGTAAGCCTGGGTGAAATGTTTAATGGAGTGACTTTATCAACAGCTAATTATGACAGCTTATTAATTAGCTGGGCAGGCTTGCCTTCACTCCAATCATCAGTGTCATTTGATGCAGGCAATTCAAAATATTGCTTAGGTGAAAGCGCAAGAAATGATATATTAATAGGTAATTATAATTGGTCAATAACTGATGGAGGAAAAAATTGCATAGCAAATGCTTTCGTATCTACTTGGAATACTTCAGAATCAGGGGTAAGCAATTCAACCCAAATCACGCTTCCTTTATCTTCATCTGGAACTTATGATTTTATAGTTGATTGGGGTGATGAAAGCAGCAGCATAATTCAAACATATAATAGTGAAAACATAACTCATACTTATGCTTCAGAAGGAATTTATAATGTGACTATTAGTGGAACAATAATTGGCTGGGAATTTAATGATGAAGGAGATAAACTGAAATTGTTAGAGATAAGCAACTTTGGAAGCTTAAGATTAGGAAACACAGGCAGCTATTTTTACGGATGCGCTAATTTAAACATAACAGCAACTGATATTTTGGACTTAAACGGAACAACAACACTTGATAATGCATTCAGAAACAGTGGAATTAGCACTGTGCCAAGCATGAATGACTGGGACACTTCTAATGTTACAAATATGTATGGTATGTTTAGTGGAGCTGCAGCTTTTAATCAGGATTTAAGCAATTGGGACACTTCAAATGTTTATAATTTTAATTCAATGTTTAGTGGTGCAACATCTTTTAATCAGGATATTGGTGATTGGGATACTTCAAATGTTGAATATATGAATGCTATGTTTGGTAGTGCTTCATCTTTTAATCAGAACATAAGCAATTGGAATATTTCAAAAGTTATTGGAATGAATGGAATGTTTAATGGTGCTTCAGTTTTTAATCAGGATATTGGTGATTGGGATACTTCAAAAGTTATTGACATGAACAGTATGTTTAGTGGTGCAGCAGCTTTCAATCAGGATTTGAGTTCTTGGAATACTTCAAATGTTCAATATATGAGTTATATGTTTAGTGGTGCTTCAGTTTTTAATCAGGATATTGGTAATTGGGATACTTCAAAAGTTACAGTTACCATAGGAATGTTTGCTGGTGCTTCATCTTTTAATCAGGATATTGGTGATTGGGATACTTCGAAAATTACTGACATGAATGGTATGTTTACTGGCGCTTCACCATTTGATCAAAATCTGAGCTCTTGGAATGTTTCAAGTGTTACAACCATGGAAAATATGTTTAATGGAGTAGAATTATCTATTGAAAATTATGATAGCTTATTAATTGGCTGGGCAAGCTTGCCTTCACTTCAATCATCAGTAATTTTTAATGCAGGCAATTCAATATATTGTTTAGGAGAAAGCGCAAGAAATGATATTTTAATAGGGATTTTTAATTGGTCAATAACTGATGGAGGAGAATGCTCTTCTATAATAAATATTAACAATTGTTACAATATAGATTCTTCAGGATATTATGTTCTTAATGATTCACTTTCAGGAAATGAGACTTTTAATTGGATTGGTTCATGTATTTACATAAATGCATCAGATGTAGTTCTTGACTGCCAGGGAAACAGCATTGTTTCAGAAGGGCAATTTTATGACAGGGGAATAAAGATTCAGAATGCCAGCAATGTGACAGTAACAGGATGCAATGTGTCGGGTTATTATTACGGTTTTGATTTGTCAAACTTCAATGACAGTAATATATATAATAATACTATTGAAGGAAGCAATATTTCCGGAATCCTTATGCAGACAGGATTTGGAAACAATTTCTACAACAATAATTTCATAGACAACGGAGAGTATTCAGCTTACCTGCAATACTGCGAAGACACAAAGTTTTACAATAACTTAGTATCTAATGGTTTAGGAAGAGGATTTCTTGCATTCTATTCGAATAACTTAAACTTAAGCTCAAATAACATAACTGACAATACTGGTTATGGAGTAGACATAGTATCAAGCGAAAACACTTTAATTTACAACAATTTAATGAGCTCGAATCAGGATGGAATACATCTTTATGAATCAAACAATTCAGCATTAATCCTAAACAACATTCATGACTCTTATTCAGGAATAATAATCCAGAATTCAACTTATGTGGAAATAAATGATTCATTAATAAATTCTAGCTGGACTCAAGGAGTATTTGTAAACGCATCTTTTCAAGTGAACATGAACAATAACACAATCAATGATTCAGATTCAATGAATGTTTATATTTTAAGCAGCAGCAATAGCTCATTTTACTCAAACAATCTCATGAACTCGCAAACAAACATGCTTGTATCAAACACTGAATACACAAATATTTCATACAATAATTTCTCATCTTCAAATAATGGGCTTTACATTCTTGGACCTAGCAATAATTTAATCACTCACAACTATGCTTATGATTCAGGAATAGGGCTTTTCATTGACTCAAGTGGTGGAAACACGATTGAAGACTTTAACTCAAGCTCAAGCTCAATTTATGGAATCTATTTCTTTCTTTCATTTGATAATATACTAATTAATTCAAGAGCTTATGATTCAGGATTTTACGGAATCTACATGCTTAACTCTTACAATAATTCAATTTATGGGAGTTATGGTTACTCAAATAATTATTATGGAGCATATATTTTAAACTCAAACACTTCAATTTATGGCTCCCATTTCTTTGGCAACACCAACAAAGATTTAGTTATTGACTCAAGCCTTGAAGATTCAAACCTGCATTTTATTGCTGAAAATGTGATAATAGGAAACTCTGATGAAGAGTTCGGCTTTTCAAATATTTCAATAAATGATTATTTTTCAGATTACCAA
Source organism: Candidatus Nanoarchaeia archaeon (assembly GCA_041652755.1). Lineage (GTDB taxonomy): Archaea > Nanobdellota > Nanobdellia > Tiddalikarchaeales > Tiddalikarchaeaceae > JAQTTT01. Next base: position 21,758 of record JBAZGS010000005.1, on the reverse strand, counting down.
TCTTATGGACTAAAATGGAACCAAAACATAAGTATTCCTTCAGGATATACTTCACTTAACAAGTTTGTGAACATTTCAGTGATGAATGATTCTATAACATTAGATTCAATTTATTTTAGCTGGAATGATGATGAATTAGGGGATATTGATGAATCTGACTTAAGAGTATTAGAGTATTCAAATTCTTCATGGAATTCTTTGAATTTCACATACCTTCCTGAACTAAACAGTATTGCAATTTATGATTTAACCCCTCACTCAATCTATGCTTTGCTTGAAGAAGAAACAAGCCCAATAATTAACTCAATAACTATTTATACTCAAGACAACCTTAATTTTACAACTGAAGATTTAATTGTTAATGTTTCATACTCTAATTCTGATGAGCTTCTTTACGAATGGTACAAAAATGATTCATTAATGCAGATAATAAACCTTCCATTCTACTCAGAAAGCAATGAAACTTTCACTCCTGAATTCTCGCAAAACTATGATGGTAGTGTTAGCGGAGCATTGTATCAAAATAGCACTTATTCTTTTGATGGAGAAAATGATTATATTAATATTTCATCAGACTTCAATATTGGAGCTGAAGATTTCTCAATAGAAGCAATGATTAAAGCTGAAAATTCTGAAGAATCAACCCAAGTAATAATAGGCAAAAGCGATTATACTCCCGGAATGGGCTCGTTTTGGCTTTACATTGTCAAAGGAGGAAGCTACTGCGGAAGCAATACAACAATAGCTGCAAGGATAAACAAAAATGGAGACTGGATGACTGACACTTTTTGCGCAAACACTTCAATAAATGACAGTGAATGGCACCACATAGTTGCGACTTTTGACAGGGACTCCGAGAATGGCGGAAAAATCTACATTGACGGCAACTTGGAAGTTGAATATAACATCACTTACAATCAGGGAAGCCTTTACAATGACATGCCAATGGTTATTGGAGCAACTTATGACCCTTTTATCACTCCTTTTGATAATTTCTTCAACGGAACAATTGACTATATTAGAATCTACAACTCTTCACTTTCAGCAGAGCAAGTTAATGCATTATTCGAAGAAGATAATAATATAATAAGCAATGAAACCCACGTAGGCGATACTTGGCAAGTCTGCGCTTACCCATTAAGCAGTTCAGAAATAGGAGATAAATCATGCAGCAATAATATTACAATAAGAGAGCTTAACCTTTCAGAATGCATAGACCTTGATGGAGATGGTTTTGGAGGCACTGGAAATCTGTCATTCTGTTTGTATCCTGAGGTTTTAGATTGCAATGACTCAAATCCTTACATTTTGCCTGCTGCTTATGGATTAGATTTGGATGAAAACAATGCTTACTACACTCTTTGCCCAGGAAATTATGAACTCGCTTATTTAGGAAATGATGAAACTGCAATTAATACTAATGCTGAAAACGCTGTTTTTGACTGCAATGGCTCAACAATAACAGGAGATAATTATTTGGAATTCATAGACCTTAGCTATTCAAACATTACTGTAAAAAACTGTGTTTTGAAAAATTTCAAAATCGGCATTGAAGTAAGTGCAGGAAGCTCAAATGTTTACAATAATTCAATTATTAACTGCTCACAAGGAATAGTCCTAGATGACAATGAATTAAATGTTTACAACAACACCCTTACTGATTGCACCCAAGGAATATTTTTAGACGAAGCATCTAACAGCTTAATATATAATAATATTATAACCAGCTCACTTACAGGCTATTATGCTTCAAACCAATACATTACTTATGATGGCTCCATATTTGCAGGAAAATCTCCTAATGGGCTGGCAACTTATTTTATTCCAATAAATTTTTTCGAAACAATTGGCGAGCCCGCTTATACTGTAATTGATGGAGACATTGTAAATAGTGGAGGAATTAATGGAACACAAAACTTGTCTCTTACTTTGATTGATTTAACTTCATTAGATAATGAAAATTCGAATTCAACACTAATATTTAATACTGACTTTAATAATTGCGATGAAGTTGATAACTGGTGGAATGAAACCTTGCAAGGATTAATACCTTCAGAATATTACCCTAAATGCTATTATGCATGCGTGCTTTACACTGCCAATGGTTTCGGACAAAACTATACCCTCAATGAGTCATGCTATAATGAATTAGTGAACGTGACTGAAGGGCTAACTTATCCTCCTTATGTGAATTACGGACCCATTAATACTTATGGAATAGTATCCATTCACTCACAAGGCAATACTATTTACAACAACTATTTAGATACAGTAATTAATGCAAAGGATGACAATAACGGGACATTCTATTATTACTTAACCTCATTCAGCCCAATAAGCTATGATGGAGTTGATTATACTGGAGACGAGTACTATAATTTTACAACATTTTTGTATTATTCAAGCAATGGCGAAATGGATGATTACAATGAAATAGTAAATGATGATTATTCTTTGGATGATAATTATATAACTGGAATAAATGATTTTGGAGTAATGGTTGCTAATTATACAAAAAATGGAATCCCAAGAGCTGTAACTATTTACTTTGACAGCAGCAATAATGACTGGAATAATTGCAGCGATGCTGAAGCTGACTTGAATAATGAGGAAGACTTTGACTGCTTTGAACTATGCAATCACGCGTTCATTTCGCAAGGAGCAGGAGAAGATTATTTATTGAATGAATCATGCTTTACAGGAAGCTTTAATGTGACTGAAGGCTACACTTATCCTCCTTATATTAATTATGAAGCAGTGAATTTTGAGCTAAATTATTGGAACACCACCAAAACTTTAGGCACGAACATAATTGGCAAACCCTACATTGGAGGCAATTACTACAGCAACTATTACGGCGTTGACACAACCGGGGATTCAATAGGGAATAATCCTTCAACATTCAACATAACTGATTTTTCTGGAAGAATAAGCACTTTTGACTACTTGCCCCTTGCAAACACGAGCAGCGTATGCTATGACCTTGATGGCGACGGTTTCGGAAGCAGCGGGAACCTGTCAAACTGCGAATACCCGGATGCTTTAGACTGCAATGACTCAGATGAATATGTTTTCCCTTTATTTAGTGGCTTAATCATTTCAACTCCTGGAAATTATACAATATGCCTTGACACTTACTATTTAACTCAAAATGAAGATGACGACCAAGTCATTAAAGTGGATAACTATAATATAATTTTGGATTGCAATAATTCAGAAATGATAGGTGAGGGAGAAGGAGAATTCATTGAATTCAGGAGCTATAATTCAGAATTAAAAAATTGCATAATCAGCAATTATTCAACAGGAATAGATTCAAGTTATACAAGCTTTGTTAGCATAACAGATAATACAATAAAGAATTGTGCTGAAGCAATAAATATTGATTCCCTGTCATATTCAACAATAAGCGGCAATTATTTGATTGATAACTTTTATGCTTTAAATATTGAAAAAACCAGCAATTCAACCTTTGAATCAAACTGGATTAACAGCTCATTAACAGGCTATTATGCTTCAAATCAATACCTGACTTATAATGGAACAATCTTTGATGACAATGATGAAATAACAATTTACATACCCAGCAATATTTTTGAAACAAACAGCGAACCATGCGAAATTTCAAATGAGGAAGGAATAATCAGCTACTGCGGAGCTGACGGAACAAAAAATATTTCAGTTGTTCTAAATGACTTATCATCATTAGGGTTCGGTGGAAATACAACACTTTTAACAGATATGGAAGTAAATAACTGCAGTGTTGTAAATGACTGGTGGGATAACGAGCTTACAGGAATGGGCATGCCTCCAGGCAGTTACCCTGACTGCTATTATGCATGCGTGCTTTACACTGCTAATGGTTTTGGACAAAACTATACCCTCAATGAGTCATGCTATAATGAATTAGTGAACGTGACTGAAGGACTAACTTACCCACCAAGCATTAGTTATGGAGAACTGCCTTCATACGGTTTCGTGATGCAGAAATCATCCAATAATTCTTTGTACAATAATTTTATCAATGTAATAAACCCAGCTTTTGATAACAATGATGGAGCTTTTTCGGATTACTTCTCATCATTCAGCCCAATAAGCTACGAAGGCATTAATTACACAGGAACATCAAGCAATAATTTCACCCTATACTTATTCAACTCTTATGCTGGTTTCTTTGGCTCAAGCTCAACAATTTCAAATGATAATTACATATTAGACTCTGAAGACATGGAGGGTTCAATGAATTTCGGAGTCTTTTTATGCTCATTATCCTCAGAAGGCACAGTTTTCAATCTCACAGTATACTATGATTCTGATTATTTCAGCTTTGAATCATGCTCTGATGTTAACAATGAATTTTACAACATGGAAAACTTTGAATGCTACAGCTTATGTAATAGTGTATTCATCAATAATGGTGTTAACACTAATTACTCATTTAATGATTCATGCTTCATAGGAAGCTTTAATGTAACTGAAGGCTACGCTTACCCTCCAAGACTTGATTCAATTGAATACAATGTAACACTTAACAATTGGAACACTACTAAGACTTTAGGCACGAACATAATTGGCAAACCCTACATTGGAGGCAATTACTACAGCAATTATTACGGCATTGACACCACAGGTGACATGATTGGGGATGAGCCTATGAATTATTCAATACCTGACACTGGAGCAGTCCTTGATTACTTGCCTTTAGCAAACACGAGCAGTGCATGCATTGACATTGATGGCGACGGTTTCGGAGGCAGCGGGAACCTGTCAAACTGCGAATACCCGGATGTTTTAGACTGCAATGACTCAAATGAATACGTACTTCCTTTGTTCCCAGGATACTATTTTGAAGATTCAGAAGAAACTTACACTATATGCACTGACACTTATTATTTCAATGATTCCAGCTATGAAAATGATAATTACATTATAGTTTCAGCGCCATTTTTAACTGTTGATTTTAATGGTTCAACAATTTACGGCTCATCAAGTTATGAATTGCTTAGTATTTGGGACTCTTCATCATGCATTAAAAATAGCATAGTTATAGGATTCAGAAGGGCTTTCTCTTCAGGTTACAACACCACTTTTTACAATAATACCTTAATTGGATGCGAAATAGGAATAGATGCTTACTCTCAAGAAATAACTATTCATTCAAACAAGTTCATTGATTGTGATTACGCAATTGAAGGGGAAAGCCGCAACATTAACGTGTCAAACAATAATTTCACTGATTGCAGCAAAGGAATTTATCTGCAGGACACTGAGAACTCAACAATTTATTCCAACAGTTTTGCATCAAATAAGTCAGCATACACTGCAAGCAACCAATACTTCACTTATGATGGAGAGAGCTTCGGAAGCCAAGGAATGACAATGCTGATACCTGAAAACATTTTCACTGAATATGGAGGAGAAGCAAACTGTTGGATTACAGAAGATTCACTGGCATTAACAAGCCCTGACTGCACATTTGTTGATGGAACAGATGATTTAGCAGTAATACTTCAAGACATATCCTTAGTCTCAGGAGGGTATTTAGGCAATACCACAATTTTAATGAATCAAGCATTTAATAATTGCTCAGAAGTTGATGATTGGTGGGCTCCAGTTATTGAAATGATGGGAGCACCAAATGGCACAACTATTCCATGCTACTACACCTGCAATTTATGGATAGCGCAAGGAGAAAACCAGGATTACTTGCTGAACGAGTCATGCTTTAATGAATTAGCAAATATTACTGAAGGATTAAACTATCCTCCTTTTATAGATTATGGAGTTATAAATTCAACAAGCCTTGAATTCATTGATAGCTACAACAATACAGTGTATAATAATTATTTCTCTACCCCAGAAACTGTTGAAGATGACAACACCGGATTCATGACAGGCTACAATGCATCACTTTTCATGTTCATCTATGATGGGCAAGAATATAGTAGCAATTGGAATTCAACAACATTCTTGCTTGAAACTCGTGACAAGTACTTATCAAGAACTGGTGTTATAAAGTCAAGATACATAGATGGGGATCATAGCTTTGGATTCTTCCTAGCAGAAGATGAGTATGAAGGGAATATGACTTTTTACTTTGACAATGAATATTATGATTTTGAGAGCTGCGAAGATGTAAATAATTATGATGAAAGGTATGATTGCAAATATTTCTGCAAAGAAATTTACACTTCAAACGGCGAAGGCTTTGATTATTCAATAAATATAACTTGTGAGCCTGACATAGAAGGAGTGGTTGAGTGCGAATATTGTGAATCACAGCCATTCCTAAATTACATAAACCTCTCTGTTAATCTTAACAACTACAATATTACTGAACTATCAGAAACTAATATTATTGGGGGAGCAAGCAAAGGAGGAAACTATTACAGCGATTTCTCAGGAATTGATTCATCTGGAAATGGAATAAGCAACTACCCTAATTATTACCAAATAAATGATGAAGAATATGATTACTTGCCATTAACTAACACTCAAGTAATATGTCATGATAATGACAGTGATGGATTCGGAGCTTATGGTGACACAAGCTACTGTGAATATCCAGGAATTATTGACTGCGATGACTCAAATGAATACATGATTCCTTTAGCTGAAGGATTAAGCTTTGGTTCAGGAGGTGCAATCTATAATGTTTGCCCAGGAACTTATACATTAACAGGTAAAAGCATAAGGTTTTATGGCTCAAACATAACCCTTGATTGCCATGGTGCAAGCATAATTGGAGATGGAATAGGCGAATTATTTGATATTACAAGTGATACAACCATTAAAAATTGCAACATAAGCAATTACCAGACAGTAATATGGGCTAATTATGCCCAAAGGTTCGAGATTGAAAACAACACTATTTCTAATTCATTCCAAGCAATAAGCATGGAAGAATCAAATAATGCTTCAATAATATTAAATAATTTCATAAACACTACAGTTCCAATTGTTATATCAAATGCCAATAATTCATTGATTTATGGCAACAGATTCATTTCAAGCGGCAGTTATGAGTATTTGTCAAGCACGCAATCAACCACGTATCTTGGAGCTGAAAGCTTATTCGCATTCATAGGTTCTGAAGATATTATGGAAAGAGATTCTGAAATGCAATTAATCATTGAAGATGACACTGTTGTTTCAGGATTCGGCCCTGATGGAACAAAAAATATTTCAGCAGTCTTCCTTGAAGTTGATTTCGGAGAAGGAGAAAACAACACAGCCAATGCAACTTTTCTTATAACTAGAAAAATGGAATCATGCAATGACTTTGAGGAGTGGTGGAATGAAAATATAGAAGGAGGAGAAGGAATAGCAAACTGCTACTATGCCTGCGTACTATACCTTGCTAACGGTGCAGGAAATGATTACACCCTGAATGAGTCATGCTTCAATGAAGAGTTTAACATTACTGAAGGATTAACTTATCCTCCATATATTAGATACGGTTTTGTGAACAGCACTGCAATAATATTAAACGACTCATCAACAAATAATATAATCTTCAACAATTACTTTGACACTGTAAACAATGTAGTTGACAATTCATCAGGCAATCATTACAATTTAACAAAAACTCTTGGAACAAATATTTTAGGCAAGTATTACATTGGAGGAAACTACTACAATGACTATGAAGGAGAAGACACAACAGCTGATTTCATAGGAGAAGAGGCTTACCAAATAAATGATGAAACTTATGATTATTTGCCTTTAGTTATGACAACAAGCAACTGCATTGACATTGACAATGACGGCTTTGGAGGAGATGGAAATTTAAGCGACTGCGAATACCCTGACCTTTTAGACTGCAATGACTTTGATAATCACACATTTCCTTTAGCATTCTATTATGGAAATTATGAATACAACACAACATATACTATTTGCACAAACACGTATTATTTCAACATCTCAGACTATGATGAAAGCAGAGTCGTATCTTTAGACCATGAATGGATAACGTTTGATTGCAACAACTCATTAATAATAGGAAGCTATAATCTTGATTTTCTGATGACTCATTCATCAAACAGCATTGTGAAAAACTGCAATTTAAGAGGATTTGACACAGGAATTAATACTTATTCAAGGACTGAAGCTTACAACAACACTTTCACTGACTGCCTTAATGGAATAGAATCCCACTCATATAATGATAACATCTACAACAACACTTTCATTGATTGTTATAATTCAATACTTATTGAAGATGCAGAGAATTCAATGTTTTACTCAAACAATGCAACATCAAACAAGTCAGCATACACTATAAGCAACCAATATTTCACTTATGATGGAGAAAGCTTCGGAAGCCAAGGAATGACAATGCTGATTCCAGAAAACGTTTTCACTGAATACGGAGGAGAGCCTCAATGCTGGATTGAAGAAGACACTCAAGCACTTATAGAACCTGACTGCAGTTTTGTTGACGGAACAGAGGATTTAACTGTAATACTTCAAGATTTATCATTAATGTCAGAAGGATACATAGGAAATACCACTATTTTAATGAATCAAGCTTTCAATAATTGCAGCGAAGTTGATGCTTGGTGGGCTCCAATACTTGAAATGATGGGAGCACCAAATGGCACAACTATTCCATGCTACTACACCTGCAATTTATGGATAGCGCAAGGAGAAAACCAGGATTACTTGCTGAACGAGTCATGCTTTAATGAGCTTGCAAATATCAGCGAAGGATTAGCTTATCCTCCTTATATTAATTATGGAATAATGAATTCAACAGGAATAAATGTAATTGACAGCTACAACAACACAATTTACAATAACTACTTGTCAAACCCAAATAATGCTATTGACAATAATGAAGGTTACATGACAGGATATAATGCATCACTATTCATGCTCATTTATGGGGGAGTTAATTATTCAGGAAACAATGGAGGCATGAAATTTTTAATTATTGATGATGACTATTACTTGTCAAGAACTGATGTTATAAAATCAAGATACATAAATGGAGACCACAGTTTCGGATTCTTCCTAGCAGATGATGAGTATGAAGGGAATATGACTTTTTACTTTGATAATGAATATTATGATTTTGAGAGCTGCGAAGATGTAAATAATTATAATGAAAGGTATGATTGCAAGTATTTCTGCAAAGAGATTTACACTTCAAATGGTGATGGCAATGATTACTCAATAAACATGACTTGCGCACCTGACTTTGAAGGAGTGGTTGAGTGCGAATCTTGTGAATCACAGCCATTCTTAAATTATACTAATGAATCAGTTGAGATGAACAATTGGAACATAACAAAAACATCAGGATTAAATATTATAGGTGGAGCAAGTAAAGGAGGAAATTATTACAGTGATTATACTGGGCAAGACACTGATGGTGATGGAATAGGAGAAACTAATTATAGTATATCAACTTCAGTTTATGATTACTTGCCATTAACCCTTAATGTTAATCAATCCATCTGCGTTGACAATGATGGCGACGGATTCGGAGCTTATGGAAACTTAAGCAACTGCTTAAGTGAAGATATTGACTGCAACGATTTTGACGAATACACCCTTCCTTTAGTAAGAAACTATTATTTTAATGCTGATTCTTACTACAATGTCTGCGCAGGAACTTATGAATCAGATGGATATGATGATTTCATAGATGCGCCTTACAATTCAACAATAAACTGTAATAATTCAACATTAATAGGAGTAGGTTTTAAGACAGGAGTAAGAATTAATACCCAAAGATTCACATTGCTTAACTGCAACATTGAAGGCTTTGACGAAGCAGTAGAGATTTCAAACTCAAACAACATAACTTTATTAAATAATAAACTAAGTTCAAGCAATAAAGGAATCATTATAGAAAAATCATCAGGATTAAATATAACAAACAACACTTTAACAAATAATATTAACGGGCTTGAAATGAAAATCGTGCAAAACAGCACTTTTTACAAAAACAACATAACAAGTTTGATTCAATCATACCTGTCAAGCTATTATTACTTCACTTATGATAACTCTAACTTCACAACATTATTATATCTCCCAAGCAATATCTTCGAGCTGGATAGGTCTCCAACATTCGTTTCTGAAGATGACACAAGCCTGTTAAATGAGGATGAATGGATAAATGGCACAAAAGATTTAACATTGGTTTTGCAGGATGTTTCAATGATGGGAGAATCCGGAATGGGCAATTCAACAATAATAATTAATGAAGACTTCGAAACCTGCGATGACGTTGATGATTGGTGGGCTCCAGTTCTTGAAATGATGGGAGCTCCGAATGGCACAACAATGCCCTGCTACTACACTTGCAGGCTATGGATAGCCCAAGGAGCAGGAGAGGATTACTTGCTGAACGAGTCATGCCTGAATGAAATAGCTAATGTAACAAATAGCAATTATCCAAGTCTTGAATACAAAAATTTAGAGACTTACGGAGGAAAAATAAAATACTCATATAATAACATTATTTACAACAACATCTTTGATGCAAACACTCCAATAAGCGACACTAGTAGGGATTATTATGATTATTATATAATGAATTATACTCCCTTAAGCTACAATGGAATAGACTATATAGGTAATGAAGGATACAATTATAATGAAATTTTATATCTTAATGAAATTTTTGACACTGAAAGTGAAAGCATAAGTGGAGAAAACCAAGCTTTAGATTATGATTACATTAACGGAACCCAAAATTATGGAGTATTCCTTGTAAAAATTAATGAATATAACCCAAGTTCGAATTTAACCGTGTTTTTTAATACAGAAAGTTTCGGCTTTGAAACCTGCGACGATGTTGTAAGCATGGGATACTGGGATGATTATGAATGCGACTACATCTGCCCTAACTTCTTTTTAGCGCAAGGCAACGGAAGCAACTACATAATAAACTCAACATGCTTAAGTGAAATAAGCTCGCCTGAAAATTACTCAATAAGCATACCTATATTTGAAAGCGAAGAAAAAAATGAGAATGAATACAACATTAATCTTGCTTATAGGAAAAACATTATAGGAGGAAATTATGAAGGAGGAAACTATTACAGCGACTATTCAGGTGACGATTTTGACAATAACGGAATTGGAGATACTCCTTATGAAATAAACAGCTTAATCTCGGATGAATTCCCATTAATAATACCTGATACAATAAGTCCTAAATATTATAACATAATAGTAAGCCCTCTAAGTCCAGCACCTTATTCGCAGTATAATGAATACTGGTTTAATATTACATGGACAGATAATAAAGAAGTTGACACAGTCATCTTCACTTTAAACGGAATTAATTACACTGAAAGCTCAAATAATTTCTTAAACCTTTCAGCAGGAAATTACTCTTACAAATGGTGGGCTAATGACACAAGCGGGAACTACAACGAGACTGAACTAATGAACTACAGCATCTTCGAGACAGTGATTGGCATAAATGAATGCGCCAACCTTACTGTTGAAAACATGACTTATGAACTATCATCAGATATATTAGGAGTGCAAGATGGAAGAAACACCTGCATAGAAATCCAAGCAAACAACATTACTCTTGAATGTAGAGGCAAAAAAATAGAAGGTAATATCTTAAATGATACTAGTGGAGTGAACTTTGAAAATGTTAATTTCACAACAATAAAGAACTGCGACATATCAGAATATTATTTTGGAATAAAAAGCATGAGCCCTTCAGGATATAACACAACCATAACAAATAATACAATACATAATACTCAAATGGGAATATATTTGATAGGGACTAAGAATTCAACAATTAGCAACAATAATATCTCTGACTCAGGCTCAATAGCGCTTTTCTTCAGCAGCACTTCAGGCTGCGAAATCCTGAATAACTATTTTGGCAACTCAAGCGTCGGAATACATGAGAGCACATCCGAATCAAACATGAACTATATCAATAACACTGTTGAAACCATGAGAACTTTGGCTTTAAACATGGTCACTACAGTTCCTGGCAGCGTAATTTTTAAAAACTTGACAGTTGATGGAAATTCATTAAGCTTGAACTTTTCAGGCTCAATTACACTTAAATCAGACGTTAACCCTGGAACTGAAGGCTACTATGATTGCGGAGTTTTCATAAATGTAAGCGCAGGATACGCAGGTCTTGATTGGGCAATGCTTAACCTCTCATACAATGAATCAGCTTTAATGGGCAATGAAATTGACTGGAGACTAGCAAAATACAACAGCACATGGCATTATAACCCTGCTGAATTCTCAAATGATTATGGCATTGACACAGAAAACAATTATGTTTGGGCAAACATCACATCATTCAGCATCTTCGCACCTTTGCTGAATATCACTTATCCAGTAATAACTATAATATCACCGCAAAACACCACTTATTATAACCTAACAAATTTAGTGAATATCAGCAGTGATGGCATCAATGTCTGGTATAACTGGAACGGCACTAACATTACTTACACTGCTCCTTTAAATATTACCTTCAATGAAGGAAGCAACACTTTGCATGCATGGGCAAATGACAGCTATGGAAATATAGGATACGCTAACGTAACTTTCACAATCAACACCGCACTTTATTTAGACTGCATGAACTTAACCTCTGCAAACACCACTTATGTTCTTACCCATTCGCTTTTCGGCCTTCAAGAAGGCAGGGCAATGTGCATAGATGTCCAGAACACAAACATTACCTTGGATTGCAATGGCTACAATATAAGCGGAATAAACCTCACAAGCAGCATTGCAATCTATGCGAATTCAACAAATTTCACAGTAAGAAACTGCAACATTAAAGATTATGACATTGCAATGTTTTATTTAGGCAGCCATGGAGAAATACACAACAACAATATTACTTCTTTAATGGAAGGAGGCCAAGGGCTTTTCTTCTCAAGTGATTCATCAATTGTGCAGTCAAGCGGCATTGTTTCATACTGGAACTTTGATGCAAACATCACTTCAAACATGACTAATGCAGTGCCTGATGATTCTGGCAACAACAACAACGGAACATTAGGAGGAGGAAACAGCAGCAGGATGCCTTTATGGAGCCCAGGTATATTCAGCGGAGCTTACTATTTTGATGGACTTGATGACTATATTAATTTCGGAAACAATGATAGCTTAAGCCCGGAAAGCATAACAATCTCAATGTGGATTTATCTAAACAGCAATCCTGACTGCGATGGCTACAATAATTGGCGTTCAATACTAAGAACAGGCTCTTACAACTGGGGCACTTGGGAGGGAGTTGACATTGTTCTTGAACAGGATCGCTCAATCACATGGGATGTAGGCACTGACAACCCAAGCAGATTATTCTCTTGGGGTAACAGTATTCCATTAAAAACTTGGACAAACTTGTTAGTCACATACAACCAAACAACAGGGCTGCAAAAAATCTACTACAACGGAAAGCTAATCGCAAGCAAGATTATCCCTTATGGGGCAATATTGCCTAGTGCTGAAAACCTCACGCTTTCAGAGGGGCATAATACTGTAGCTTGCCCTAATGGAGAAGGAGTGTTTAACGGCTCAATTGACGAATTATTCATCTATGACCATGAGCTTTCAGACTATGAAATAACCGAGACTTACAAAGCTGCCATGTCATCATTCAACATTACTAACAATAAAATAGACACTTCTTCTTTCGGAATAGTGTTTTTGTCATCAAGCAACTCATCAGTTACAAACAACACCTTCATATCCTCAACTAACTTCAACAACTCAATAATTTATTTAGGATACCACTCGTACTCAAACGTTTTCTTGATGAATAATTTCACAGGAGATTACTGGATAGAGAACCATTCACCATTAAATAACTTCAGCGATTCCTCAATTGGTAATATTTACTATTTATTAAACGGAAGCGGCGCTTGGGAAGTTTACAATATCACTGACTCTAACTCTGATAATTGGGCTGACAGCGGCTCTTCAAGGCCATTCAGCTCATCATCAGTGGGTGATAAATGGATAGGTTATGGTTCAGACTTCCATCCATACACTCTTGTAACAGGTTTGCCAGTAAGCATTGATGAATTCTACCTTGCGCCTCAGCCTTCAGTGAGAAAAACTGAAAATCTTAGCTGCACACTACGTGTTTCTAACAACTATGAAAACTCATCCACAGTTTATTATGAATGGTACAAAAATGATGTGAACCAAAGCGCCAGAGCAGGCACTTATTTGAACCTGCCTTCAGATGCATTAATAGAGCTGTCTACCATAACTTCAGACAGCTTAGTAACCAATGACAATTGGTACTGCAAAATAAAAGTGAACTTTACATCAGTGAATTCATCAGAATGGATGACTTCAAACAATGTCTTAGTATCAGACTGCAGAACACTGAATGAACCAAACACTGTATACAACCTGACATCTGACAGTTACATTAATGGCTTGACTTGCATGAATATTTCAGCTGAAAACATAACCCTTGACTGCAAAGGCCATAAAATAATAGGTAACAATGTTGCAGGAACATCAGGAGTTATTTCCAGTGCACAAGATACAACAATCAAGAATTGCTTCATAGAAGGTTTTGATAGAGCAATCTCTCTTGAACAGCAAGCGCATAACGCACTCATAACAAACAATACTTTGCATTCTAACCTTTCATCAGGATGCGGATTCTATTCAAAAGGACCAGCATATTTGAATTTTTATAACAATACAATCTTGTCAGAGAATTATTCAATTTATATCAAAGGAGATGGCGATTCAAATATGATTAATAATAACATAATAAACTCTTCCAATTACTCCGCAATTTATGTTTCAGGATTCACCCAAAACCTTGAACTGTCAAACAATATTGTTTATGGAAACAGTACCATTTCACTTAATGTTATTGAACTTAATACAGGCATTGTAAAAAATATAAGCATTATAAACAATACAGTTTATGGGGGAATGATTCCATGCGGAAACAACTATTTAATTAAGGATAACTATTTCATTGCGCCTAACAGGGTAGTTGAAACGTGGTGCGGTTCAGTAAACCATACATATATTAACAACACTATTATTGCAACTAATGGAATGGCTTTCTGGTGGGGAGATGTTGCAGGAGGCTCAGTGACAACTTCACCAAACATAACTTTCATAAATAATACTTTTAATGCAACAGGAATAGCATTTTATTCGCCTTATGTTAACTCAGGAGGGCTTAACCTTATAGGCAACACATTCATAAGCCAAACTTCTTATGGATTATACCTTGCAGGATTCGGATTCTCAGTGACTAACAATTCATTCTATTCAAACTCTTTTAAACCATTATATTTAACAGGAGCAAGAAATAACACCTTCACTTATAACACTTTTTCATCAATTTCAGGAACACTCATCACTCTTTTGCCAACATCTTATAACAACACTTTTAGCTTGAACAACTTTACAAGCACAAGCGGCTTATACATAAACGACACTAATGGAAGCAATTATTATAATGCATTAATTGATGGCAAAAACCAAGGAAATATATACTCTAATGTGCTGAATGGCAGCATACTTGTGAAAGGCAATGCGAACTCATCAATCCCTGAGTATTACATAGGCATAATAGGTGCAGTGCCATACAATATTACCACTTCAGATGGCAAATTCATCTGCAACTTTTCAGGATGCGGAGACTATGCTCCCCTGACAACTGTGCTCGAACCAGCTCATCCAATAATTAACATAATATCCCCTCAAAATATTACTTATAACAATGCCACTTTATTAGTCAATATTTCAGCAACAGATGACAACTTAGATTCTGTGTGGTATACTTGGAATGGCACCAATTACACTTATACTTCAGCAGTGCTAATTAATTTTTCTGAAGGAAGCAACACTTTGCATGCTTGGGCTAATGATTCAATAATCAGCACTAACCATGAAGAGGTTACATTCACAATAGATACTGTTTTGCCATCTATTGAAATAATCTCACCAATAAATACTACTTATACTAATTCTACACAATTAATCAATATTTCAAGCAATGGAGAAACAGTTTGGTATAACTGGAACGGCACCAACTACACTTACACTTCACCAATACTAATCAATTTTACAGCAGGAAGCAACACTTTGCATGCTTGGGCTAATGACACTGCATCAAATACGAACCACACTCAAGTAATGTTTACAGTAGATCTTATTCCTCCAATAGTTGAAATAATTTCACCCCATAATGCTTACTATAACACTACAAGCATTGAATTAAATGTAAGCTTTAGCGAAACAATTAACCAGTCATGGTACTCATTAAATGGGGAGCTAAACACTTCATTATGCAACAACAGCCAACAATGCAATAAGTCATTAACTGCAGTAGAAGGACTTAATAACATAACAGTTTGGGCTAATGATTCAATGGGTAATGTTGGATTCAGCTTCACTTACTTCAATGTTGACACTCAAAAACCTTACATTATTAACATAACTTACAGCAAAGATAACTCAAGCGTTCCTGCTGGAAAGCTGAAAATAACAGCTGAATTCAACGAGCCAGTCAATGAAAATACTCCTTTAATAAGCATTGACCAGAATGGAACAGTTGATGTTTCATATGAGGCAATGCTGAATTCTAAGAAAAAATTCTTCGAAGGATACGAAAGCAATGACTCTGAAATACTTGACTTAGCATATGATGGGGTTCACGGTTCAACACAAGACATAAACAGGACAAGCTTTATAGTTTCATCAAATTCAGTCAACGGAACATTCAGCCTTAAAATGTCAGGAAATGACTGGAGAGAACAATTATACAATAATTTCACAACACCTATACAAATACATTTAACCAATGAAACTAAAATGGGATTTTGGCTTAAAATGGAAGACTCTGCTGAAATACAAGGAATAGGAGTTGCAATAGGAAGCGGAGTTGACAGGCATGAATACATTTACCAATTATACGGCACTCAACACATGGAAAACCAGAACCAAAAAAGCAACTGGAATGTAAGCTTAAGAGACTCATATCCAGTAGATAATGAATGGCACTATTATGAAGTTAATTTAGGAATTGACTGGTATAATGCTCATGGCGACTATGAAACAATAGATAGGATAATTTACGTGAACGATGCTGACATAGCAAACGGCACAGACACTTACTATGTTGACAACATCTTCATTTTTGAAGAAAACTGGCAAGTAAGCAACCTTTTCGAATACACTTATGATGTTAATATAGAAAACCCTACTGATTACTTGGATGGATTAGCCAATGTTTCAGTTTCAAACGCAACAGACAGAGCATATAATATGATGGATGCTGCAAACAATGTAAGCTCATTCTATATTAACACAACACAGCTGGATATAATCAGCATTAACGCTTGGGAAAAAGTTAATGGAAAAAGAATACTTGAAGGAATAGCACAACCCGACAATACTCCATACTTTAACTGGACAATGCCACCAGATGTTAACCTTAAAGGATACAGTTACTCATTCAGCACTAATCACTCAAATCACCCATTCATGAACGAATCAGGCAACTGGACAACATATAATAATATCAGTTTCGCAAATTCAACACTTAATGATACAACTTACTGGCTTAAAATTATTGCAGAAAACACTCTTGGCCAATGGGGAAACGAAGCAGAATTTGAACTCATAGTTAAGCATGGAATTGCTCCAACAAAACCAACCCTCTACAACCTCACAAGCCCAACGAACAATACTACTCCAACATTCATTTACTCCAAATCACTTGACCCTGATGGAACTAATGTGACTTATAACCTGCAGATTAACTATAACTCAAGCGATTTCTCATCGCCAAGCATAGCAATTAATAACATACCTGAGAATTTTACAGGAGCAATATCAATAACTGATGATGTTAATCCATTCTCTTTAGAACTTACAGGAAATGACTGGGCTGAAGAAATAATAAATCCAATAATACTTGACAATTCAACAACAATATCATTCGCAGTAAGGGCTGATTATTACGCTGAAATACATGGAATAGGAGTTGCTTATGGCACAGGCTCAAACAGGAAAGAATACATTTACCAATTATACGGCACTCAACACATGGAAAACCAGAACCAAAAAAGCAATTGGAATGTAAGCCTAAGAGATTCCCACCCAGCTGACTCTAACTGGTACATTTATACAATGAATTTAGGTATTGACTGGGTAAATGCTCATGGCAACTCAAGCCTAGTAATAGATAGAATAGTTTACGTGAACGATGATGATGCCAAAGTAGGAAGCAAGCTTTACGCTGACAATATCACAATATCAAACATGACAGGAATAATCTTTTCAGAGGATTTCGAGCACGGAGATGACAGCGTTTTAGCAACACCTTATAATGGAGTTCACGGAAGCTCTCAAAGGCAAAAAATTTATTCAAAGTACACTCTTTCAGGGTTAGGTAGCGAAATACTTAATTTAGGTGACGGAACATATTATGCAAGAGTCCAAGGAAAAGATGAAGTTAATGACACTAGCGCTTGGTCTAATATTATAAATTTCGTGCTTGACACAACAGGACCTAATGCGCCTGAAATACTTTACTCAATACCAGTAAGCCCTGTTTCAGTCTCGCCAATAACCCTTGTAGGCCAATCAGAGCCTAATTCAAGAGTTGAAATCTTCAGAAACAACACTAGCTTAGGAGTCAGCGTTTTTGCAAACAGCACAGGAGGATTTGATGCATACAATGTTAACTTATTGAACGGCACTAACAATTTAACAGCAATAGCATATGATTCAGTTGGAAATCCAAGCATAGCAAGCGAAGTTTTCCAAGTAGTCTTTGACATAATACCTCCTACAGTAGCAATAGTCCTAGATCCTGAATCGCCATTATCTGAAGGATTTGTTAATATAACAATAATTTCATCAGAACCATTACGCAGCAATTCAACATTTAATTACACTCCTCAAACAGGAATAAATTATTCTTTAACCATTACAGGAATAGATGGATATAATTTATGGATGAATATGACAATAACCAATGAAACAGGAGAAGGAACAGCATACTTTTCATATAAAGGTTATGATTATGCATCAAATGAAGGAACAACAATAACTTCAGGAGGAACATTCTTCATAGACACCCGCGCACCTCATATAACAATAGATGCGCTTCCTTCAATAGTTTACGCTCCTGAAATAACTGTAAGTGGAACTTATGAAGATTATTCACCTTCATCAGGAATAGATTACTTAAGTATTAATGGTTTGCTTGAAAATTATGAATATGGCTCAGGAAATTACTCTCATATTATTACATTAAACTCAGGGAATAACACAATAAATGCAAGCATAATGGATGATGCAGGAAATTTAGCCTATAATGTAACTTATGTAATGCTTTATTTGGAAAATGGAACAATTGCTGATGCAGGAATTGACCAAGAAATAAACGAATACGAAACTGCTTACTTGAATGGAACTAACAGTTCAACAATTTATCCTCCACTAATCTATGAATGGTATTTCATTGACTTGCCAATTAGTTCATCATTAACTAATTCAAGCATTAATAATAGGTTCTCATCAAGCCCTACATTTAGCCCTGACATTTTTGGAAATTACACCCTTGAATTAAAAGTAACTGATGCTTACAGTGGCTATGACACTGACAATGTTACAATAATTGTATATAATTTACCTCCAGAAATAAGCATTAATTTACCTCAAAACACCACATATACAACAACATCACTTGAATTAAATGTAAGCTTTAGCGAAACAATTAACCAATCATGGTACTCATTAAATGGGGAGCTAAACACTTCACTATGTAACAACAGCCAAAACTGCAATATATCAATAATTGCAGTAGAAGGACTTAATAACATAACAGTCTGGGCTAATGATTCATTCGGAGGATTGAATGCTTCAATTGTTATATTCACAGTTGATTCAATAGCCTCCAGCTTAGAGATTATTTCACCTGTTAACACTACATATAATAATGCCACTCAATTAGTAAATATTTCAAGCGACGGAGAAAATGTTTGGTATAATTGGAATGGCACCAATTACACTTACACTTCAGAATTATTAATTGATTTCTCTGAAGGAAGCAACACTTTAAGCGCTTGGGCTAATGACACAATAGGAAACACTAATTACTCAAGCGTTTCATTCACTGTTGATACAATTAACCCTAGCTTAGAGATAATTGCTCCTCAAAATAGTTCATATAATAATGCCACTCAATTAGTGAATATTTCAGCAGTTGATGATAATTTGGACAATGTTTGGTATAACTGGAATGGCACCAATTACACTTACACTTCAGAATTATTAATTGATTTCTCTGAAGGAAGCAACACTTTAAGCGCTTGGGCTAATGATTCAGCAGGCAACACTAATTACTCAAGCGTTTCATTCACAATTGACACTGTTGCCCCTAATTTAGAGATTATTTCACCTGTTAACACTACCTATAATAATGCCACTCAATTAGTCAACATTTCAGCAACTGATGACTATTTAGATGCTGTTTGGTACACTTGGAATAACACTAACTACTCATACACTGCACCAGTTAACATAACATTTGCAGAAAAAAATAACACTTTAAGCGCTTGGGCTAATGATTCAGCAGGCAATCTGAATTACACCAACATTTCATTCACAATTGACACAATAGCTCCAAGCATAGAAATAATCACTCCTCAAAACAATTCATACAATAATGCCACACAATTAGTAAATATTTCAGCAACTGATGACCATTTAGATGCTGTTTGGTACACTTGGAATGGAACCACTTACAATTATACAGAACCCGTGCTATTTGAGTTCACAGAAGGAAGCAACACTTTAGAAGCTTGGGCTAATGACACAATGGGAAACACTAATGCTACTAATATTACTTTCATCATAGACTTAACCTTCCCAACTATTGAAATCATCAGCCCAATAAACACGACTTATATTAACACAACTCAACTGCTAAATATCAGCTCAGACGGAGACAATATATGGTACAATTACAATGGAATTAATCACACTTACACTAACCTAAGCTATGTCACTTTCAACACAGGATTAAACACTTTGCATGCATGGGCTAATGACACTGCAGGCAACTTGAATTACACTAATGTGACATTCTTTGCAATAGGATTAGAAAATCTTTATTCATGCGGAATCTTAAACCATACCAACACTATTTATGAACTACAATCAAATGTTTCTTCAAATGGAACATGCTTCACAATCTCAGCAAACAACATTGTTTTTTCAGGAAACAATTATAATATTACTTATGGAACCGTGGACACTTACAACGTTTATGGAATTTTACTAAGCAATAGATATAACAATACAGTAATCAAAGACATTAATATTTATGAAGGAAATGAGGTAGGTAACAAAAGTGCTGGAATATATTTAAGAGGATTAAACAATTTAGTAAACAATAGTAACATACTCTCTTTAACCAACTCATCATATGGAATATTCATATTAACTAAATCTAATGCAACAGTGTCAAATAATAATATTGTTATAAATGGTTCATCTAGTTATGGTATTTATGCAGCAAGCAACACTAATCATAGTGTGTTTGAAAATAATAAAATAGTTATTAATAAAATAGGAAGAGGAATATTGTCATATGGGCATAATAATTTTATAGCAAATAATGAAATTAATTCTTCAGCAATATTATCAAGAGGAATCCTTGTTTATTCAAACTATAATGATGTATTGAATAATAGTATTTTAATGAGTAATAATAATTCTTATGGATTATTCTTGTA
>JBAZGS010000004.1:0-83885 GCA_041652755.1 Candidatus Nanoarchaeia archaeon | reverse complement strand
TGTTCAGCTTCAGCTGCATTAATAATCATAGGAACTTAAAAAGAATTTCAGTTTTTAAACCTTTTTATATTAAGCAATCGCTTGGGCAGTTCTCAACAGTTTCAGCGCAAGGGCAACCAATTGCTTGGCAAACCATGCTTTGGCATTCGCCATCTCCGCATAAGTTCTTGCAAGATGAAGCAGTTTCAATTGAGCACTCCTCCCTGTAATAAGCCCATGCTTCGCATTCTTTGCCGTCATCAAAAACGCAGTAACCAGACTGCCCTAAAGGAGTATCCCTTATGCTGTAATTATAACCCTGCTCAATGCAGTAAGTTGCAGAAGGATTGGCAATCTGAGAATTATCATCAGAGACTTTTGTGCAGCCAGCAATTAAAAAAATGCTGATTAAAAAAATAGCCCACTTATTCATGGAAGAAAACATGAATCAAGAATTTATAAATCTTTATTCAAAACACAAATGAGAAAGCAATTATATTGCATCATCATACTGGAATTTTATTAAAAAAATGTCAGGAGTGATAGTTAATCTTTCAGCAGGGTTAATTCCGACTTTGGAGCCCATTAAATTGCCAATGCTCTCCAGATTCCTTGAAGTGGTTGTTTTTCCAACCCCTCCCATTCCCATAACTATTGCATTGATTAACTTTTTATCCTCAAAATTTTTTTGCACGTCATCTGCTATGAAATTGTATAAAGAAGTAACAGATTCAATGCTATTGTTTGAAAGCAATACCATGTTTTTGTCAATCTTTGAAGTAAGCCCAGGAATATTAGGCATTAAATCATTAATAAAATTAGATGGAGAACAATAAGCCTTATCATTTTCTTCCAAATAAATATCAGTTTTTGTTCCAACAATATAAGCCAACCTGCATTGGCTAAAATCGCAGCCCATAAGAGCATCATTAAAATAATTTTTAGTCTCTATAACATCCTTATTGACATCGTGTATAAAAAAATAAATATTAGCACCTCTAGTGTAAGAGGTATTCATAAAAGCGAATCTCTTCTGGC
This sequence comes from Candidatus Nanoarchaeia archaeon, assembly GCA_041652755.1. GTDB lineage: Archaea > Nanobdellota > Nanobdellia > Tiddalikarchaeales > Tiddalikarchaeaceae > JAQTTT01. The sequence goes on along the minus strand of JBAZGS010000004.1, from coordinate 82,868 downwards.
CTCCAACAGCTAATGTTTTTAATATCTTTTCAATTGGCATTTTATCACCTTATTCTTTTGTTTAAATTTAAATATTTATATTTAAAAACTTATTGTTTTAAACCAATATTTTATACCTCATTCTCCTTATAGCTTTTCTGGCATTATCCAAATTATTCTGATTGGAATCAATTATGTTCTTAATTTTAGCATGATATTTTTTTGCAAAACCTTCATAACTAGAAGACAACAAGATTTCAGGATTAAGCTCTAACTGGTCAAACATTTCATTGTTCAAATCCTTGTTTTTAAGGTTCAACTCCTTGTTTTCAGAGGATGATTTCTGAATGCTTTCCGTTAATTCTTTCAATTTATTTTCAATTATCATAGACTTATTAGTTACTTCAAGGTCATATGCTATCTGCAACTCTTCTTTTTCCTTATTCGCGCTTAACCAATTCCTTGTAAGCTCCATAATTTCAGGCAAATACTCATCCTTAGATTTGCCCCAAGTATCCCAAGGAACATCATCCAATTTCAATAATCCTAAACCCTTATTTAACAAAGTATCTAAAGTTTTTACAGTTACTTCATTATCTAACTCTTTCTTCAAACTACTTAATAACAGCTCATAAAAAGGGGAGAAAGGCGTTTGCTCAGAGATATATTTATCATTCTCCGATAACTTGGTTTTTAAATCCCCTAAATTCTTGATTGAAGTCTCAAGCTCATTGAACTTAAAAGACAAAGGAACGCTATCATCAGAAGCGTATTTTTTCAATTCATCAACTCTTGATGCATATTTAGAGATTATTGCATCATTATACTTAATTGATTCAAAAGAAGCATCAGGGGATTTTTCTTCCAAAACTATTGGGTTAACACTTATGTTATTCTTGTACAATTGTGAAGACTGCGCTGCATTCAAAGGCAAAAATGATGAGCCGTGCTCCATCTTTTTCATCTTATTATAATAATAAACACCAAACAAGGTTGCAATTGCAGTGCTTATTCCAATAGAAATAGCAATGCCCATCCACATGTTTGAAAGGTTTTCGCTGCTAACCATTTCCTTGAAATTATCACTGATTTTTGCACCAAGAGCATCAGCATCAGAATACAATTCGACAAGCTCAGTGTATTCAGCGTTGATATTATTGAAAATGCTCTCAAGGCTTAACCTGTTGCTTCTTGCAGCCTCGTATTCCTGCAAAGCATTCCATGATTGCTGCATTTCCTCATAAGTTGCAGGACCATTGCTGGGAACACTGTCTTCAGAAAAAACAGAAAAAGGATCCTCAACCACTTCATGGGTAATATTGTCCACATAATAATCAGTCAAACCATCATGGTCAACATCAATAGCTGAATAGTCCTGGCTTAGCATGAAACCATCCAAAGCTTGTAAATTATTGTTCCCGCTGCTACCCGGAGCAATCTGCGCATAAAGAGCATCCTCTGAGCTTACTGCACTATCAAGATTATCCTTAGCATCATCCTTGTTATCCTCATACTCCTCCAAATTCCTTCCGTTTATTTCATTATTCTTCTCGCTTAACTGAGCCTCATACTGGCTGCCTAAATTCCTGAAATTATTAATTGATTTACCAATCTTAATAATGCTATAAATTGAAAGGCCTATTCCTGCTCCAGGAATCAAATAAGCCAAGGAAGCAAAAGCAGCTTTTCTTGCCAAAGTCTTAGGCAGTTTTTTCAAAGATTTTTTCAAAGATTTTTTAACAACATCCAAATTCTCCCTTTTCTCATCCAAAATCTCAGAAGCTTCAGCTAGCTGATAATTTTTTTTATGAGCCTCTAAATGCTTATTGAACTTTTCAATATTTTCCTTAGAATCAACATAATTAAAAGCCATATCAACAGGCTTAATAATAGGAATCCTTTTTTTAATCAACTGCTTCTGTTTCTTAGCAATTATCCCATAAGCAATATGCTCTTTTGCCAAAAGAATCTTCTCCAAAGACTCGTCATTCTGCTCTGACTGCGAAACAAAAGTAACAGAAGCATCATCAGCGTAGAAAACTCCAAGCCTTCCCTTGTAATTAAACTCATACCTCTTATTTTTAGCATTAACAAGCTTTTTATCCTTAACAAAAGCATCAGCATCAACAGGCCTGTAAACAGTAGTATTAACTTTAGTCTCAGAATCATCAATTTCATTCAAGTAATCTAAATTAATGGGGTTTAAACCTTTATTAACTGTAGGATCATTTGTTGGAGAACCTATATCTGTTAAATCAGTAATTCTATCAAAATAAAACTTAAAAGAATTTTTACAATTTTCATCTTCGCAAGTTTTGTAAAAATAAAGAGATTGGCCTGCCCCCCAATCAGAAGGTATTTTAATTTTGTTCAAATTTATATAATACTCTTTTTTGCACTTTGGGCATGCAAAACTTACCTTATTAGCTTGGGACATACTCTAATAAAATATTTAATACATTATAAAAAACTTATTCATTACACTATAGGGGTTACAATATAAACAAATATATTTAAATTAAAACTCTAATTTAAACTAATTATGCTGAAAAAATTATACTTCCTACTGCTCATAACCTTACTCTTATCAAAAGCTTACCCTTTAAAGTGCGCAAACGAACTCCAAGGAACGCAAGGAACATGCACGAACTTAACCTATGACCTAATAAACAACAGAGGCCAAGCATACTATGCCTGCAACACAATCATAACAAGCTTATGGTACTATAACACTTGCACAGCAACTGTTTCAACAGGCAATATTAAATCAGACAATAACAACATAGTTGCTGAATGGTGGAGCAGTGAAGCAGACAAAGTCAGCGCATGCATTAACCACGACGGATTAACCTGCAACGTAAACCCATTATTCAACTTCCAGACAGACTACTCGCTTAACTATGTTGGGAACTGCGACTCCTCAGAGCAAACCTGCGTCAAATGCTCTAGCCAAGGAACTGAACTATTAAAATTTGACGGCACAGGAAGAATAAAAACAAGCATTAATGGAGAAGGCAACAACTTATGCGAAAGCGGATGCGGAGCTTCAGCTGAATGCGACGAAAAACCAACAGATTACAACACTGGCGACACCAGATGCACAAGTGAATGCGAATGGCAAAGCGCAAGATTCAACACAACACTAAACCTGAACGACACTAACATGATAACCTTCACAGGCTACGGAAGCATTGAAGAAAACAAGAAACCAGACAACTCAATAAACTCAACTTTCTTAGGGGAAATAACCCTAACCCATGACGGAAAAAACATTGTATCAAAATACTCCTTCAAAATCAACGAATCACTGCCTTCAACTATTAGAATAAAAATAACCAACACTCCCAACCAGCAAAACGCAATAACATTAAATGAAAACTTCCAATACCCTGCTTGGTGCCAAAGCCAAAACCCAGGAGACACTTGCCAAATATGGATGTGGATGGACTTGGATTACGGCAACGAACCTGCAAATTACTTAAGAACCTTGGTGGTGAACCATGAATCAAACTAAAATAAAAAACAATTATAAAGAGCAAGAAACTAAAAAAACCATGGAAAAAAGGCTTTTAATCACAACTTTAATGCTTTTAACACTCACATTAAGCCCAGCATTCAGCGAAGACGTCTGCAGATACATCGCAGGACAAACAATGTTTAGATGCAATGATGTATTACCTAATATTGTATTAATTCCAGGGCAAGAACAAAATTTAACAGTATACTGCTGTTTAACTGGAGATGGTTTAGAAAATATTACTATTAATAATGTTAATTTGAAAATTTTAACAAATGAAACTTCAAGAAAACAAATTTCTGAAGAAAGTGAATTAAAAGTTATAACTATATTAAAATTTTATAATGCAAGCAATTGGATAATCAATAGTTATATTCCTGAAAACATTTATGGATTTGAAGCATTTCCAATTACATTGACCTTTCAAATGCCTTATTTTACTAATGAAATAAGTGTAGGTGAAATTGTTAAAGCCAGATTTGATGTTTCAGTGGATATTAATGGAAACATGGTTGCTCAACAATCTATTCTTCCAAATATTATGCTTCCTGCTGATTACAAACCAATAGATTATAAAGTTTATATTTATTCAATTGGAGGAGCTTTTTTATTAATAATTTTATTAGTAATAACATTTAAAAATAACAAAATCAATCAAAAGATAAAAAGGCTTTTTAAGAAACATAAAAAATCAGAAGCTCATCACGAGCCAGATAAAGAAACAAAAGAGCAAAAAGTTGAAAAAAAAGAGGAGGAAAAAAAGAATGAATAAACAAATAATGGGAATTGTAGCAACACTGTTAATGATAGGAACAGCATTATCTCCAGCTCCAGAATTATCAAGAGATATTAGTTTTAATATTACAATACAAAAAGATGCCAGTATAACAATAAGTAACCTATGTCTTAATGCAACAGAACAAGGACAACCATTAAAATTTGAGCCAGGAATAAACGGGCTTGATGAAGATGAATATGCACTAGCAAAAAATGTTTGTGCTGAAAATGGAACTTATGGTTATTGGAATATATCCAATGTTGGAAATATAAACGCCTATTTAAGCTTAGCAATCCAATCTGATTTAACAGGAATAATAATTGCGGTTGGTAATTCATCAGATTATGTAGCTATTAATTATGTAAATCTAACTACTGTACCAATATCTTGGGTTACTGCACCTATAATTAAGAATGGTGGAACTACAAATTTTTGGCAAAGAGTTGCAGCTGATGCAACAGCAACAGTTGGAGAAGCTACAAATAAAGTAATTATAACAAGTTCACCAGAATAAATGAAGTTTTAATTTTTATCATTTATTTTTTTTATTTTTTTTAAAATAATTTAGTGGTGCAAAAACAAGCAAAAAAGTGAATAAACGATGATAAGCAATGAAAAGCAAAATAATAGCAGCAATATTACTATTAATTAGTCTCAGCTTTTCAATACAAATATCTTTCTCAGATACAAAATATGTAGAGTTCACAATATTCATAGACAGGACAGCGCCACAGTATTCAAACGAAACAATCACTTCAGAGTTAATAAATAACTCAAATGAAGAGATAAACATTTCAGCTTTTTGGACAGATAATCATGCACTGAAAAATTATTATTACGAATCCAATATCACAGGAGAATTTATGAACTCAACCCTTAAGGGCTTTAGCCAAGATTACAGCAATGAAACAATAACTGTGCTTAACAAGGATTATGAAGGAAGAACAGTTTATTACAGCTTTTATGGCTTTGACATAGCAGGCAATATTAACAGCACTGAATATAAATCATTTAATATCTTAAGCCAAGCGCCTAATTTCAGCAATGTTTCGCAATCAGTGAGCGAAATAGCCCAAGGCAACAATATCACCTTAAGCGCTTACTGGGCTGACAATTTCAATGTCAAAAATGCAACATTAGAGATTAATGATTCAGGATGGGAAGAAAAGGATAGCATGACACTTAATTCTTCACAATCTTGGAGCAACTTCACAATAAACACAACAGGCTTACTAGGAAGTATTGACTGGAGAATAAAAGCCTTTGACAATATTGGCAACTTTAACACAACCAATATTTTGAGCTTTACTTTAATATAATGCTTATTTTTTCTTAATTATTTTAATGATTTTTTTAACCAAACTAATAAGCAAGGAGATTATGAAATAACTGCTTAATAATACAATAGGTATGAACTGCTTGTTAAAAGCCAAAATAACTGAGGCAATGAATAATATTAATAATATTATGCCCTTGGCTCTATTCTTTTTTAATACTACAATAATATTGACTCCTGAAAAAATGAATAGTAATAGTATTATTATTAGTATCACAAACACTGCAATTAACAATACCCAAACAATGACTTTGGCGAACTCTGAAAACACTGCGCTAAAAATTGTTCCAATAACACTCTCTGCCATGATTTAATACTCTTCAGGAACATCCTTTGTTTGGTATTCATTGCTTAAGACTGTAGGGCTTCCCCCTCCATGCCAAGTAAACCTAGGCCTAACCTGCATAGGGTAAACGTTCTCGTTCAAATCATCCATCACTATTGCAGAGCCTTTAGTTTTAGGCAAATCATTCATCATCTTGAAAAGGTTAACTGAAGTGAAAGAGCCCATTGCTGCTTCCAAAGCTTTGATATCTAAATCAGCAGTTAATCTGTGGGACAAAATAATGTCAGCTTGAGTTATTGCATCAGTGTGAATCTTGCCCGGCTGCTGAGTGGCCAAAACAAGATTAACTCCTGGCTGCCTGCCTTCTCTTAATATCTGAACCAATGCATCAGTTGCTAAGGTTTTTGCAGGAGCAGGAGGCAAGAACTCATGAGCTTCATCAACGAACACCCACACTATTGGAATCTCCTTAGAGTCAGTTTTTCCCTTATCCTCAACGCTGCTTGAGAAATAAGTAGTGCTTTTTTCAACATCCCCTAATTCTTCAGTTTTCCTAACAACCATTCTGCTGTTAAGCAACCTTCTGCAAATAAGCCCAATCACTAAGCTTCTGATGTCAAACTCTGCAGCAGCGCTGACATAAATGCTGATATCAATAATGCTCATAATGCCTTTCTTCACAAGCTCGCTTAAAGGAGTGGCGTTCTCGCTGAAAAGCCCCCAGCTTTCAGCAATCTCGAACCTGTTAATGCTTCCAAGCTTAGTGATTTGGCTAAAAGTCTTATCTGACTCTATCTCTTTCTTAATATCACTAATAGAATATTTGGCTTTCTTTTTCTTAATCTGATTAATAGCTCTTTCAATGCAAACGCCTATTTCATCATTTGAGCTTATTCCAAAAACCATGCTCCATTCGCTTGGAGATAAATCAGCAGGGTCAACAGTGAAAGGCTTGTCAACAGGAACATTTTTTTCCTTATAATAATCAAAATACCCTGCAGGGCAGTAAACAACAACTGAATCAGCAAAGCCTTTAGGCTCAAGATTCCAATTCATCAAGTCATTGCTTTGCTTATAATTAGGATACTTAGTAGTCCAATATAAACCCATTGTGTCAAAAAATATCATGCCAATATTATCCTTAACCTCTTTAGGCAAGCCTAAAATAGCTTCAGCCATAACTCCCATAGTGTAGCTCTTTCCACCTCCCCTTTTTCCGCAAATCAGAATAACGTGGCTTCCGTTAACATCAACATAGATATCATTAGCTAAACTGACAGTCTTGCCCATAGTAACATAATGCTTACCAATAAGCATGCTGGCTTCAGTTCCAAGCTTTTTATAATCTTTCGCGCTCCTGCCCAATACTATGTCAAATCCCATTAGTTAAAATTTAATAGCCAGAGTTTATTAAACGTTTTGGAAATAATTTTAAATAAAGGTTTTTTGTATTTTAATACATGAGCTATAGGGAAAAACTTCGCTATTTGGTTAAAAATTACATAAAAGGGGATGGTTATCCGAACAAAAATAAAGCCTACAATTTTGGCATGAAAAAAATTAACGAATTAATTGAGGCTCAAAAATGCATAAATAAACAAACTTACAATGAAATCAATGAAGTCTTCACTGATAAATATTTTTCAAGGCCGGGCTTTCAAAGAGCTGTTGAAATCTCAAAAAACATGATGTATTATGATTCAGAGAATAAAACAATAGACTTGAAAGAAGGGTTTTATGTTGTATACTTGCCTATAAATAACATGATTAACTCAATTATTACATGCACTGACTTGCATGCATTGCCAGAATCTTACCACTTATATGAATTAAAAGAGCTTTCGCCACCAATAGAGATTTTAAAGCCTGAATTAGAGCTTACTCTTAGGGAAGTTATAACAAAAATGTATCAGTAGAACAATAATTATAAAACCATAAAGCTCTAAATAATCTTAATTGCCAGAGTGGCGGAGTGGTCTAACGCGTCAGTCTCGAAAACTGATTCCTGAAAGGGAGCACAGGTTCAAATCCTGTCTCTGGCGGATTAATTGTTGTTTAATTTTCCGCCCACGCTTTGCTTGCAAAGGGTGGGTTCTGAAATCCTGTCTCTGGCGGATTAACTTAGATTAAACAGTTTCTTGCTAAATTAATATTTTCAATTAGTCTAGTTTGTGAAAATCCAAGATAATTCTCTAATTTGCCGTTAAGAATTAATTTTTTGAAATCATTCAGCTCTGAATACAATTTTGCGAATTCATTATCATTTAAGCAAACACTGAACAACTCTTTTTTTTCTTGCTTGGCAATAATGCTCATCTTTTTAACAAAATCATGGCCAACTCCAAGGGTTGAATGGCTCCAGCCTTCGCCTCTAAGAATTGCAGTCATTGCTTCACTAGGGAATTCCCTGATGCCTTTAAGATTCTTCTCAAGATTATCAACATGGAATGCAAGATTAGGCAGCACTCTTTTGCCATTCAGCCTTTTCAAGGATTCATAAATTAAAGTCATTGGCCCTTGAGGAACATACCTTGCCTGAACGCTTCCCCTTAAATCTCTCTGCAAATTGCTGTGAATCAAATCATAAAGCACGGACATGTTTGATTTTATCAGGCTTACCACTCCAGCAACGTTTTCATAATTAATAGGATTATCTTTAGCTGCATCAGCGCTGCTTCCGCCAAGCCTTCTTGCGCTGGCGCTTGAAATTAATTCCTTAATGTCTGAGCCATAAAGTATTCTTACATCATCTGCAAAATTGCCCATTACAACTGACAATGAGGATAATCCATGCCCTATGTCAGCAATAACTTCCTTGCTTGTAACTTGGAAAGCGCAGCTGTCAGGAACTAACCCCATTTTTTTAAGAACCCTTGATTCGAATTCTAATCCCCTGCCAGAGCCTATTATTTCTTCAATTCCAGCTCCAGTTCCAACAATTCCGCTTATTTTTCCCTTAAGTTTTGAAAAGTATTGGTCGCATAATTTCACTCTTTCAGCAATCCTTAAAGCATAGTTTGCAAAAAAAGAGCCTAAAAGTATAGGAGAAGTATGCTGCAAATGAGTTCTGCCAACCTGAAGCAAATATTCTCCTTTCTCATTCTTTGAATTTTCTGCAAGAGTGCATAAATTCTTAACAGTATTAACTGCTTCTTCCCTTATAGTTTTCCAGGCATTTTTGAACAAATAAGCCCTTGCAGTGTCCAAAATATCATAACTAGTTGTTCCAGGATGAAGCAAAGCCTTAGTTTTTTCGCTTACATAGTACCCGATTTCCTCAATAACTGCCAACTGGTCATGCAGAGTAATCTCATCTTCAATAACTGAGATTCTGACAGGCATTATGCTATCTAATGACTTTTTAACTTCCAAAACATTTTCTAGCGAAGTTTTTGGAATATACTCTGGATTTTTAGCTTTGAATTCCTGCTCCATCTCATGCCTTGTTTCAATCAAATAATACTGAACCAATGCGCAAGCTTCCCATTCAGCCCCAAAAGTCAGCTCATGCAAATCTTTAACTTTCCCCTCATACTTTGGATGAATCAAATGAGAATCATGGCGGTAAACCAATTCATTAAACTCTTCAATAGGAATATAAAAATTTTTACCCTCTTTTACTCCAATAAACACCTTGTTTAGCATGTTATATTTGTAATCTTTCAATCATTTAAAAAAATAATGTGACAACTAATAAGTGAATAATTAAAAGTGTCCCAGCCGGGATTGTGAATCCAGTGTTTCCAGCCCACTCTTTTAAGAAAAGAGTGGACAGAAAATAAATAAAATATTGTCCCAGCCGGGATTGTGAATTCAGTGTTTCCAGCCCACTCTTTTAAGAAAAGAGTGGACAGAAAATAAATAAAATATTGTCCCAGCCGGGATTCGAACCCGGGTTACCGGCTTGAAAGGCTGGTGTCCTTGACCGGACTAGACTACTGGGACATTAATATTATTCTAAGGCATAAAGCGATTTTTAAACTTTCGCATTAGTGCATTAAAAACTTTTAGAAATTAATTATTAATGCCTTAAAAAAACTACTTAATTTTTAAATAAATAAGCCATACTTAAATAAGATGCTAACAAATAATTTAAGAGGATTTAACTTAGTGCTTATTTCAATACCCTTTTTTATACTAATACTTAATCCTGCAATAATGGTCTATTATTTTGCGCAAAAAATTTACAGTTATATAAGTGTGTCATGGATTCTGCCTTTAATTTTTTACTTTTCGCTGCTAAGCTATGCCATATTGTTCATGATTGAATCATACATTATTTTAAAAATCTTATTTAATCCAAAAAATAAGGAAGGCACTTTTAACATCCACAAAACAACCCCTGAAATCTTGTATTACTCAATCTCTGAAATACTCATGAAAATAAATGAAAGAATATTTTCAATGCTATTAATCCCCCAATCAGTTTATGGGAATATTATTTTCAAATTATTCGGAAAGCATTGCGGAAAAAAAAGCTTAATCAACCCCATTTATGACCCTTACTTAACTTCAATAGGTGATGAGTGCATAATAGGCTTTGGGGTGATAATTCTTGGGCATGAAATTTCAGGGCAAAGAATAATACTAAAAGAAGTGAAAATAGGCAACAGGGTAACTATTGGTGCCAATTCAATAATAAGCCCAGGAGTAATAATTGAAGATGATGTAATTGTTGGAGCTAAAAGTTATGTCAAAAAAAATTCAATCCTTAAAAAAGGAGGATTCTATGTTGGATGCCCTGCTGAATTAAAGGAGAAAAAATCATTCTAATACAAAAAGCCTTATTTAAAACTTCGAATGCTTCTCCATGTAAAGAAATGTTATGCTTTTTTTTATTATGTTTTTTTGTTTTATTTTCAGCTTTTTCATAAGTTCCATAATAGTCATTTTATGATGGCTTATGTTTTTATCAGAGATTATTTCAAACTCAACTGCTGGCTTAAAGCCTTTTATTAATTCAATATTAACAAGGCATCTGTTAATCCTGTAAGTTATTCTTTTTTTGTCAACAATGCAGAAATTCTTGAATCCTATGCATTCAAGTATTTTTCTGCACTCTATATGATTTGCAACATCTGATTCATGCTCTATGAAAGCGTTGTGGTCAAACTTTTTTGCAAGTATTTTGCAATTTATATGAGAGATAAGCTTTCCATTTTTAAATTCAGTCCTTATTCTAAAACCATAAGAGCCGACTTTGTCCATCTTTGCTCCTTTAAAGGATTTTACTTCGTTTCTGCAGAACCAATAGTCTATAATATGGCTTTCTGATTCTTTTTTTATACCCAGTTCTTTAAGCCTTTTTTCAAAAGCTTTGGCATTTTCTATAAAAGCCCTTATTTCGATTTCCATAAATTAATCTTGTTTTTAATTTTTTAAATAATTTTTGCTGTAAATTTTTTTAAGAGACTTAAACTACCTTCAGTACTTAAACATAATAGGCAGCTCTTTCATTAATGGAATGAAGGATTTTAATCCATAGAAATAAACGCTGAAATCCCTGTACCAGCTCATGTTGCAGCAATTGCAAGGCTTAAGATTCAAATCCTTACTTTTTAGCTTCAATATGCTGCCTAAATTTTTATTAAGATGCATGCAAGGATAAGTGTTCAAATGCCAATCAACAAAGAATACTTTGCTGCCTCCAAAGCAGTAATATTTCGGATTTTCTCCATTAAGGTAAGAGATAATATTATTCAAGGATTCAATAGGATTAACTATGGGGAACTCTTTTTTTAGCTCTTTCACTTCTTTTAATGCAGCAATGACTTGCTTTTTTGTTAAATTAATCGCGTTCCCGCCTAAAACATAAACCTCAGATTCGCTTATTTCAGGATAATTTATGCAAATATTGTCAAATCCTATTTCAGCGCATTTTTCGCATAATTTTCTCAAGCTTTTATGGTTATAATTGCATATTACTATGCTGCCAAGCACTTTAATTTTCAATTTTTTAAGATTGCTGACAGCATTTTTTATATGGCTAAGAAGCTTTGGAATCTTTCTTGATTCAAATTCAACTTTGTCAGTGTGATGATCTATTGATATTGAAACCATGCTAGGCTTGTTTTTTTCAAGCTTGCCTAAAACTTTAGGGGTGAAAATTCTTGCATCAGCATTTAAAATTGAGCTCATCATTCCATGCTTGTTGCACTCAGCAATGATTTTATCAAAATCAGGATGAAGCAAAGGCTCGCCACCAGTTAAAGTTACAAAACCAACTCCTAATTCATTTAATTTATCAATCACCTTTAAAGCCTTATCAGTGCTAACAGTGACTTTTGGTTTCTGCTTCCATATTCCGCAAAAAGAGCACTTGCAGCTGCAGATATTAGTCAAAGCGAATTCGCAAACCTTAAGCTTGCCTGAAAGATATTTAAAAGCAATGTTTAATTTTGAATTCATGTTTTATAGAAATGATTAATAGTATATTTAAATAATTATGGATTTAAGCAATGCTAATTGCCTGGGCGGGAAGGGATTCGAACCCTTGACCACTAGTTGACTCAGACGAGCCAATTATTTTTGTACTAGTGTTCGTCTTATAAGACTAGCGCTCCACCAGGCTGAGCTACCCGCCCAAATAGTAATTAAATTACAATTAGCATTTTTTAAAAGTTATTATTATTTAATAATTAAATTTATAAGCAATTAAAGAGTATTAATAAATATGTTTTCAGGATTTAATTTCAAAAAAAACAAGAACTACGGAGAGCATTACATGATTTTAGTGCTTGCTATAATAATCATAGTAGTAGCTATTTTAGGATTAATGTTGTTCAAGGATGCATTGTTTCCATTGTTAATAAGCGGAATATGGGCGTTTTTCATAAAAAGCATTAAAAAAACAATCAAGAGCTACTTTGATTAAATCAATTACATTAAACATTGAATAAACATTGTTTTAAGCGCGTTTAATCCATTTTTTAATAATCTTTTTAAACAGAAACCTTTCTTTTGCTAGTATGATTAGTTGCTTAAACTGTGGTAATTCTTTAACTATTAATATTGACGCTAAAAATAAGGATTTTAAATGCAAAGATTGCTCTGAAAAATATGAATTATTTTTTGAGAAAAAGATTTTAAAAATTATTCACAAAAAAAAACAGCTAACTTTTTTCATTAATGACTTGTCCAACTGCGACAAAGAATTTTCCCTAAAAAATGTTTATGAAATGTACAATAAAGGCTACTTGGACTGCATCAAGCTTTTGAATTCAAAATATAACCAGAGTGATAATTGCTGGGAGCTTTCAGTAAACAAGCTTAAAGACAAAATTTCCCAAAACATTAAGTTAAAGATTAATAATATTCTTAATTCAAATGCTGAAATGTATGAATGCGGCTCATGTATGTCAAATTATTCTTCGCAGGATGCATTAGTCAATAATTATTCATGCATTATTTGCTCAAAACAGCTTTCTTTAAAGAACAAAATGTATGAAGTTGATGATTTAAAAAAAAATTTGCTCACCCTTGAAAATAATTGGATTACATCATTTTGATGTTGAATTTTAACCCAATTATTAAGCTTATAGCTATTGAAATAAGCATGAAAAGGTAATCTCCTTTAAAGCTATTCCAAGTATTGATTAAGTTATTCTGCTCAAAAGGATTCAGGCCATAATTTTCAATATTCATAAAAAACACGGATTTCACACTCATTAAAACTGCAAAAATCAAGATTGCAACAACTACTTTTATAATAAGCATATTTTTGAAATCAGTCATTGAAAATAATGAGGTATTGTTGTTTTAAATATTTTTTTGTCTGCCAATCACTTCTTCAATGCCTATTTGAATAATTCCAAAAAGCACTGGACCAATTAGAAATCCAAGCAGCCCAAATGAATAAAAACCTACAATCACTCCAATTATGAATAATATTGGATGAATTGACTTGTTTTTGTTTACTATAACTCTTATCATTTTTATCAAATAACTTAAGAAGAATCCAAAAACAATGATTAAAGCAGCTTTAATATAATTATTTAAGTACAAGTAATAAACTGAGACAAATAAGGGTATAATCCAATTGCCCACTAAAGGAATTAAGGATAAAATTGCTGAAATCAAAGAGTAATCAAAAGCCATTGGCATCTTAATAAAGTTTAAGAAAATGAATGTGAAAAGCATTACAAATATGGAGATTAAGAAATATCCAAAGCTTAATTCTTTTAGCAAATTATTAATCTTTGAAAAAACTGACTTTATTGAGTTTTTTGAATTTTCAGGAATCAGCTTTAGTACAGCTTCGTAAATTTTTTCCGAATCAATTATGAAATAAAAGGTTATGTAAATAAGCAATAAAATATCTATCAGTAACTCAGGTGTTTTAAAAGTGTATTCTTTAGCTTTTTCAATTATTAAGTTAAATGCTTGATGGGTGATGTCATTATTTAAGTCTAATAAGATTTTTGATGAATTAAGCTCGCTTAAATAATTGTTGAAATCAAAGAATTGGCTTATTATTGGAGAGCCAAAATTTGTTAACTGATAATAAATGCTGTTTATAACAAATATGAACAGGGAAATAATTGCTGCAAAAAACAATAATTCAGAGATTATTGCGCTTGCTGACTTATTCTTTATGAAATTATTAATCCAGTTATAAAAAGGCTTTATTAAATAGGATAAAATAAAGCATGTCAATATTAATGTTATAAAATTTCTGATTACAAATAAAGAAACTAAGAATAATATTACTAAGATTATCTTTAAAAAAGGCTTTTTAATCTTCACAGTAAATATTATTGCATCAATTCTTTTAAAATCTTTATAATGCTTTTAAAGTCATTTTCCGAATTGCTATGCTTATATTTTTTCATTAAAGGCATGATTTTTTTATAGTCAATTTTAAACATTTTGCACAAGTACTGTGTGAATTGGGTGACATTTTTTGGTTTAATAGTTAGTTTTGCCCTTTCAAAATCAATCATCATAACCTTATTTTTGTAAAAAAAAATATGCTTGTAAGGGTTATTAAGCTCCTTTTGGTTTATTCCCTTTAAATCCAAAGCCCTTGAAAGCATTAATGTTTTTAGGAATAATTTTTTATTTAAACTATTATTAATGGTTTCTCCTTTTACGTATTCCCTGACTAAAAATTTAAGTTCATCATTGTATAATAATGCTTTTGGAAAAAAATCGTATTCTTCAATTTTTTTTAGCATATCGTATTCATTCTTCACAGAATCAATTGCTGCCGAATCATCGCGCTGAATTTTAACAATAAGTGCTTTGCTGATTTTGTATACTTCCCCCCTTGTTCCTTTTGCTATGAATTCGAATAAAGGATAATTTTTCAGGCAAGCTTTTATTTTTTCAAGTCTTTTTTTATCAATCATTAATCAATTTAATTAAATTAATAGTTAAAAACTCTTTTTTATTCAAAGCATTTAAAAAGTGATAACTGTAATTATCTCTTATGGAATCATTTAAGGAATTAGGATTAAGCAGCGAAATACTGCAGGATTTGGATTCAAAAAAAATACTCAAGCCAACTATTGTTCAGGAAAAATCAATACCAGTGGTTCTTAAAGGCAAGGACATTTTAGTCCAATCTGAAACCGGAAGCGGAAAAACATTATGTTTTGCTCTGCCATCAATACAACTGATTTCAAAAGGAAAAGGCATACAGGCTTTAATCATTGCCCCCACAAGGGAGTTAGCCAAGCAAGTGGCTAATGAGTATGAAAAATTTTCAAAAACAAAAGGGCTTAAGGTTTCAATTATTTATGGAGGGGTTTCAATAAATAACCAGATAACAAGCCTTGTTAGAAGCGAAATAGTTGTCGGTACACCTGGAAGATTGCTTGATTTATTGAACAGGAACGCCCTTAATCTAAGCCATTGCGCAATATTAATCATTGATGAAGCGGATAAATTAATGGAAATGGGTTTCATTGAGGATGTTCAAAAAATAATGAAAGAAATGCCAAATAAGAAGCAGACTTTAATGTTTAGCGCAACAATAAACAGTCAAATTAACAGAATTGTTGAAAAATATTTGAATAATCCAGTAAAAATAATACTTGACAATATGATAAAGAATTTGATTCTAAAACAATATTATTATGATATTAACAGCAGGGATAAGATTTCTTTGCTTATTCATTTGCTTAAAAAAGAAAACAGGGGTCTTGTTTTAATCTTCGCAAACACCAAGCACCAGACAAGGTTTTTGTCAAAAGTGCTTCAAAAAAACGGAATCAAAGCTGATTGCATAAATGGAGATATGAGCCAGAATTTAAGAGAAAAAGTAATGCAAGATTTTGCAAGAGGAAAATTTGACACATTAATAGCAACAGATGTTGCTGCAAGAGGCATACATGTTGATGACATAACTCATGTTATAAATTTTGACTTGCCTGATGATTCAGAAACCTATCTTCATAGGATTGGAAGAACTGCCAGAAGCGGGAAGAAAGGCACTGCAATAATACTTCTTTCAGAAAAAGATTACAAAAACATGGACAAGATTAAGAGAGGATTAAAGCAGACAATTGAGAAAAAAGAAACAGAATTTGAAAAAATTAAAATAGATTATCCTGCAAGAAATAATAGCAGCAATATGAGAAATGAGCGCCAAGGCTCAAGCAGAGGTTTTAAACGAGAAGGTGGCTCTAATTTCAGAGGAAGAAGAGATTCAAGGCAAGGAGGATCAGGATTTAGGGGAAGGAATTCTAGGAATGAAGACTCTGATTCAAAAGACAGCAGGCAAAGCAGCGGTCACAAAAGAAATTTTCATAGGCGTTGAATAACAATAATTTAATAAATTTTGAATCATTATCTGAATAATTATGATAAAAGCTATCTTGTTTGATTTAGATAACACTTTAACTGATACCCGATTGATAAAAATCAACTGCATTAAGCATTCATTGAAAGAGATGATTAAGTCAGGGCTTGAAATGGAATTTGATGATGCGTTCAATTCTCTTATGAAAATTTACAAAAAAAGCGATTACGAAAACGATTTAATCTTCCAGGATTTCTTGCTAAAAGAATTAGGTTGTATTGATTATAAAATATTGTCAGCAGGAATAGTTGAATACAGAAAAATAAGATACAAGTATGTGAAAGCTTATCCTGGAATAAAAGAAACTCTTGGAGCGCTTAGGAAAAACGAAGACTTGATACTTGGAATATTAACTGATTCCCCAAAAATAAAGGCATGGATTAGGCTTACCAGCATAAACTTAGTTGATTTTTTTGACTTAATAATAACTTACGATGACATAAAAAGCAAAAAACCTGATATTAAAGGTTTCAAAAAAGCAATACAAATTCTTAAAATAAAGCCTGAAGAAATATTATTTGTGGGGGATATTCCTGAAAAAGACATAAAGGGCGCAAAAAGTGTTGGAATGAAAACTGCACTTGCAAAATATGGGCAGTTCTTGCCTGACTCAATAATTCCTGATTACATTCTTAATTGCCCTAAAGACTTAATAAGAATAATAAGAAAGGAAAAAAAAGTGAATTAATAATGAGAAAGAATCAGGAATTCAGCAAAGAAGCAATTGATAGAATTAACAATAAATTGTCCAAAAAATGCTTGAATGAAAAGCAAAGGATTAAGGAATTAAAGAAGGAATTGTACGAGATTCACTCCAATTATTATAAGAACTTTAATTACATAAAAGCATTGTCTATATTGAAAAAATCAAGCAGCAAAGAAACCCATGAAAAGCTTTTGAAAAAATATGATTCCAACAGGTTCATTGTATTAAAAGATTTGTATGAAAAAATCTTTAAAATAACAGGAAAGCCGAAAGTGCTAGTTGACTTGGCTTGCGGCTTGAATCCTTTGACATTGCCTTGGATGAATCTAGAAAGCAACTGCAATTATTATTGCTATGATTTGGAGCAAAACCTGATAGATTTCTTGAATGAGTATTTCAAAACAATCAAAAAAGGCTACAAAGCATTCTTATGCGATGCATTAACGAATCCTCCAAAAATCAAATCAGACATTGTGCTGCTTTTCAAATCAAGCACTTGCTTTGAGTGGCAAAGCCCAAAAAGCACTGCTGAATTGCTTGAAAAATTAAACACTGATTATTTGGTTCTTTCAGTAATGCTTAGGGGCGAAAAAAATATCAATGGCACAAGAAATTATCTTAATTCAATAATAGGCGAGTTCTTGAAAGGAAAAGAAACGCATGAAATAATACTCAAAAAAGAATACTTTTTAATAATAAAAATCGGCAAAGGAATCATATAATTTTGAAAAAAATTATAAATGAGCAGTAAATTAATAATGATTATGAATTATAATGATTTTATTGATTTAAAATATAAGCCTAACAGCAGTGACTTAATATGCTTGTTCAGGATAACTCCTTCAAAAGGATTCAGCGTTAAAGATGCTGCAATAAGGGTTTCTGCAGAGTCAAGCAATGGAACTTGGAGTAACTTAAAAGTCCCTGAGCATATCCAAAAACTCAAGGCAATAGTTTATGATATTAAAAATGATTTTGTGAAAATTGCATACCCTATTGATTTATTTGAAAAAGGCAACATGAGCCAAGTGCTTTCAAGCATTGCAGGGAATATTTTTGGCATGAAAGCAGTTGATGGATTAATGCTGGAGGATATTAAATGGCCAAAAGAAATCATAAAATCTTTTAAAGGCCCTAATTTTGGAATAAAAGGGGTTCAGAAAATATTTAAAACAAAAAGGACATTGACTGCAACTGTGCCCAAACCCAAAGTGGGATATTATCCTAGCGAGCATGCAAAAGTCGGATTTGAAGGCTGGATGGGAGGGTTAGATTTGTTAAAAGATGATGAAAACTTAACAGACCAAGTTTTTAATAGGTTTAATAAAAGGCTAGATTTGTGCATGAAAATGAGAGACAAAGCTGAAAAGCTTACAGGCGAGAAGAAAAGTTATTTAATCAACATTACTGGCGAGACTAATGAGATGCTTAAAAAGATGGAATTGGTCAAAAAATCAGGAAATGAGTATGTAATGGTTGATATTTTGACAGCAGGATGGGCAGCAACCCAGACAGTCTGCAACAGGGCAAGAGAGCTAGGCTTGGCAGTTCATGCTCACAGGGCTTTCCATTCAGCATTTGACAGGAATCCTTTGCATGGAATGAGCATGAAAGTTGTATGCTCTATTGCAAGGCTTCAAGGAGTTGACCAATTGCACATTGGAGGAATGGGAAAATTAGTCGGTGGAAAAGATGAAGTAAGGACTAATTTTGAAAAAACTTCACTACTGGAAAATAAGAGTGAAGAGTTAATGCTTAAGCAAGAATGGGGTAGCATTAAGCCAGTTATGAGTGTTTGCAGCGGAGGGTTGCATCCCGGAATAATAAAGCCTCTTTTTGATTTACTTGGAACAGAAATAGTTGTGCAAGCAGGAGGGGGCATTCATGGCCATCCTGATGGCACAAGACAAGGCGCAATAGCTTTAAGAGAAAGCATTGATGCATATAATAAAGGGATTAGCGTTAAAGATTACTCCTTAACTCATCCTGCTTTGAAAAAAGCTTATGAGAAATGGGGAGAAAATGTTTATGAATAAAGAAATTGAAAAGAAATACTTGCTTAGGGATAACTTAAAAACTTATACAACTCCAGAGTTTTTTTTTCAATACAATGCTTTAGAATCTTTCATAGATGTAATTAAAGAAAAAGGCGTTTTTATAAAACAAGGATATTTGTCAATTAAGCAAGGGCTTGATTTAGCAAAATCGCTTAAACTAAATGTTGATTTTGTTCCAGCGCAAGCAAGAGTAAGGCAAAAAGGAAACGAATTCTTTTTTGCATTAAAATCTGAGGGCTTAGAGGAGAGAATAGAATTAGAATCTAAAATTTCTCAGGAATTATTTGATAATCTTTATTCTTTTACTGAAGGAAAAAGGGTTGAAAAAATAAGGTATATTCAAAACATTGAAGGACTAGATTATGAGTTTGATTTCTACCTTGATAGGGATTTAGTTGTTGTAGAAATTGAAGTTAAAGACAAAAAAGATTTAAGCAGAATACTTGCCTTAGGAAAAGATATCACACTTGATAAAAATTATAAAAATGAGGAATTGGCAAAATGAGCTACGGATTAGCGCTTGGAGGAGGAGGATTCAGAGGATTTGCGCATATAGGTGCATTAAAATTCTTGGAAGAAAAAGGTTTCAAGCCAAACATTATTTCAGGAACAAGTGTTGGCTCAATTATAGGGGCAATGATTTCTAAAGGTTACAATTCTGATGAAATCTTCGAATTTTCAAAAAAAATACTTGATTATTCGCAAGTAATTGACTTAAATTTTTCACTAAAAGGATTATTCTCAAAAGACAAGGTGAAAGAAGTTCTTAAACCTTATTTAACTGGAAATATTGAGGATTTGGAAGTGAAATTTGTAGCAGTTGCAACTAATTTAGTAACTGGAATGCCAGAGTATATTGAAAAAGGAAATATCATAAATGCAGTAAGCGCAAGCATAAGCATACCTGCATTTTTTAACCCTGAAAAAATAGGCAAAAAAACTTTGATAGATGGAGGAATAACAAATATTGTTCCTGCCAATATACTAAAAGAGAAAGGCGCAAAAAAAATAATAAGCATTTCATTGCTTCATTTTGACAAAGAAGCAGTAAAACCTAATATTTTAATAAACAATATTGCAAAGCAATCATTTTATATTATTCAGGATAGTTTAGCAAGGCAGGATCAACAGTCTGCAACTATTAAGATAGAAATAGAAACAGGAAAATATTCAATTTTTTCAGCCCATAATCATAAAAAACTCTATGATTTAGGCTATAAAGCTGCAAAAAAGCATGAAAAAGAAATAGATCAACTGCTAAAATAACTTAATCTTTTTTTAAAAAATCATAATTGCAAAACAAAAACAAAACAATCCCAATAATTGATAATATGAAAGAAGCAAAAAATCCTAACTCATAGGAGAAGTAACTAATTATTATTCCAGTAATAAAAGGGCCAAGAGAATGCCCAACATCCATAATAGAACTCAATCCTCCTAAAGTAGTTCCAATCCTTGATTTATCTGCAATTTCAGATAAATAAGTGGGTGTTGCAATTGTTGAAAAAGACAAACCTAACCCAAAAATTACGCCAATTACAGTTATTAAAATAATATTTGAAACTAACCCCAAAATACCAAAAGACAATCCTAAGATGAATAAGCCAATAATTATTTGTATTCGTTTGTCAATCTTGTCTGCAATTTTTCCAAACAAAGGTTTAGAAAAAGCAATTGAAAAAATTTGCACTGAAAAAACGAATCCAATCGCATAGCCAGGAATACCTTTTAAAGTAAGGTATAAAGGAAGATAAGTTTCAAAAGCCCCAAATGCAAAATAAGTGATTAAATCAACAAGAGCTGTTGAAAAAATCTTTTTATTAATGAAAATGTATTTTAAACTTGAAGTAAAGTCATCAAAATCTAAATTATTCAGCTTATTGGCTTTAAAAGGCTTCAAAAGAAGTGTCAATACAAAAACAGGTATTGCAAGAATGAATGCAGCAATGTAGACTAACTTATAATCCCATAAATTGCCAAAATAATTCATAGACAATATTATTCCTCCAATTAAAGGGGCTAAAGTTCTTCCAATAAGAGTGCTTGATGAATAAAACCCTAACTTTTCGCCCTTATTTTTTGAATAAACTGAAACAATCATTGAAGCACTGACAGGCCCTAGAATTGCAGTTGCAATGCCATGAAAAAATCTTATGGGAATAAGCCATAATGCTGAATTTACAAACAAGTAAAGCAGTGGAGCTGATAAAAAAACAAAGCCTGATAGGATTAACAATTTTTTGAAACCTATCTTGTCAGACAAGTAGCCAATAGGAAAACTAAAAAGTATTCCTGCAAGAGGAGATACTGCTGCAATTAAACCAACAATGAACTCACTGGCATTTAATGCGCTGGAAAAAAGAGGCAAAACAGGATTTTTTGAAATAGTTGTTGAAAATATTCCAAAGAATCCGATTAAAACAAGATAATAAATCATACTTGATTTTTTCGGCTTAGCAGATTTCATTAATATTACCAGACTTTGTTGTTAAATTTTATTTCATTCTTCACTTTTTTCAAAATGCAAGTGTTTTTGCTATTACTGTCAGTTATTAAGCTGCAGTAATTTATTGAAGGGCAATTATTAATGTTTTCTTCGCAATAATTCACATATGAGTTAATGCAAGCACTATTTTTTGAAGTATCCTTAATTGCCAAGCAGTAATCAATTTCTTTAAACCAATAACCAACAGTGTAAATGCAATTTTCTTCATTTGCAGCATCCCTGCAAATCCTGATATTATTATAAAAGTAAGCAAAGTTTGCAAGGCACCAATCCCTTTCGCTGCCTGATTTGTCATAACAAAAGGATAAATTATTCTGTATGAGTGCGTTGCAGTCATCCCTTATAAAATAGCCAACATCATTGCACACACTGCTATTTTCTGAATTTTTAATATGATAAATGTAACATGCAGTGCTTGATTGATAATTTGAAGAGCTGTTCACAAAACTGAAAGTTTTGCAATCATTCATATCATCCCTATAAGTTTCATAAATCCCTGAATTAGATAAGCAATTGGATTTAACATTAGAGCTTTGAATACTGTTGCAAAATGAAGGATTAGAATAAGTTATGGCTAAATATTGATACCTTAAATCCACCTCATAATTGCAATCGCTCCTATTATCAGGGGGCAAAATATTGCAGTAAGATTTGTCCAAATTAATCACTGCTTTGCAAGTGTTCCTTGAAGCTGAAGTGTTAATCAAATCGCAAGTGTTAAAATTTGAGTAAATGTAAGCATAAGAATACAAGCAGGATTCAGATGATAATGACTCAGTTATGTTATAGCAATACTTATTTGAATTATACACTAAGCTATTGCATTCTTCTTTCATTTTAGAATCTGAAATGTTTAAGCAAGGATTGTTAAAAACGCATTTTTGGGTGCTATTAGGGCCATTAGTTATGTTTAGAGAATCGGAATCATTGAAGCAATTGTTTAAATCCGTGCAGCTCCTAAACTGATTCTCTTCCTTTGGGCACTCGCTCCACTCAGTGCAGGACCAATTAGAAACGCAAGGCATTACGCAATCCTGCTTCTCAATTCCTTCATAAATCAATGAGCCATTATTGCAGTCAAAAACCATTTTTATCCTTGCTTGAATGCCACCATTGCAATCGCTCCAGTTTTTGAAGACAACTTCATTCTCGCAAGTTGATATGTTTGTGGTGCATCCTAAGATTATGATAACTAAAAAACTAGCCAACATTAACTGCTTTAGCATAAAAATATAATATTTTTATATTTTAAAAACATATTCAAAAAACAAGGCAAAATCTGAATCTTTACTGCTAATAAAAAACTTTTAAAAACCCTATTATTACTATTATTTACTATTGAGATGAGACTGTAGCTCAGACTGGGAGAGCGCACGGCTGAAGACCGTGATGTCGCGTGTTCAAATCACGCCAGTCTCAATATGACAACTGAAAAGAAACCAGAAAAAAACGAAGAAAAAAAGCAAGAATCAAAAGAACAGCAAGAATTGCAGGAAAAATACACAAAAGTCTTCAAAAAAGTGGTGGATGCAGTCCAATCTGAAGAGAATGTGGCAATAGTCTACCAAGTATTGGTTGATATTTTAACGCAATTAGAACAGCACATAAAACAGCAAATGGGCAACGGATGCGAACATGACTGCACAAGCTGCAATGAATGCGAGCCAAAACCCAAGAAAAAATAAAAAAGCTTTTTTAATTATTTAACTTTTTTTTATTTTTT
This sequence comes from Candidatus Nanoarchaeia archaeon, assembly GCA_041652755.1. Taxonomy (GTDB): domain Archaea; phylum Nanobdellota; class Nanobdellia; order Tiddalikarchaeales; family Tiddalikarchaeaceae; genus JAQTTT01. The sequence continues at coordinate 59,176 of JBAZGS010000004.1, read as the reverse complement.
TTTTTTTTATTTTAGCATAAATTTTTTTACAATTTTGTATTTAATACAATTGCCTTCAAAAACTGAGCTCATCAGGCAAAAATTATTAACAATAAAAGGTTCTGATTCAAAATTGTAAACTAGCTCATCCTTAATCCAAGGATTTCTTGCAAGAGTGATGTGGGGATAAAACTCAAAATCTGATTCATGCTCGCTTGATTTTTTATTGATTAAACAGTTTAACTGCAGTGTTTCATTTAGTCCCTTATTGATTTTTGCAAAGATCAAAGAAGGTTTCGGAGCTTTTCCAAAAATGCCAATTCCTTTAATAGAGCACTTGAAACTTTTAAATTTTATATGCTCCATTTTTAATATTAATTTTTTCAGCTCAGCATCATTGATATCTCCGATAAATTTCAATGTAATATGGTAATTGTCCAAAGGAATAACGCTCCCGCTTATTTCCAATTTATTAACAAAAGCATATAGCTCTTTTTTTAAACTGTCAGGTAAGTTTATTGCAAAAAAAATTCTCATCTTATATTCCAGGATTCAATAAGACAAACATGAAATTAAGTATTGTTGCAAGCAAAACCCAAGATAAATAAGGGAATAATAAATAAGCGCTTTTTCTGTCAATCTGCCAGAATTCTATTGCTGTTGCCAAGATTGTGAACCATAAAAACACTATCTCTATTAAACCAAACAAGAATTGCCTAAATCCAAAAAACAATGCGCACCATAATGCATTAAGAATTAATTGGGCAACAAATAAAAAAACTGCAGTTAAATTCTTTTTCAGTCCCTTGCACCATATCCAAGCAAAAGAAATTCCCATTAATATGTAAAGACTAGTCCAAATTACGGGAAAAAACCAATTAGGGGGAGTGATAACAGGCTTATTCATAGAGTCATACCATGAATTAATTCCCGAAGAAGTAAAAACTGAACCCATTAAAGCGAAAGCAAAAACAAGTATTAAAGAAAACAAGTATTTATTGCACTTTTTCATGATATTTAATAGATTATGATTATTTAAAAATTCTTTCTTGCTTATTTATCATGAACTGCTTGCAATAAATCTCGACATAACTAAACATTTTTCCTTTCTATAATTAATTCAATAATGATATTTTTGTCTTTTATTTTTTTTGTGTATTTTCCTTTCCATTTTTTTTGTGTTAATTCTTCCATGAATCCCACAATATATCCAGTAACATAAGAGAGTGTTGGATTGGAATATGAATCCTTGTTTTTCTGGTCAAACCTGCTTTTTCCGGATAATACTATTTTATTATTTGAAAATGTTTTAATATGGGAATTTTTTGACGAAACTCCAGAATAATAACCTATCAAAATAAGCTTTTTTAAATATCTTTTAATATCTTCAGGATCATTTTTATGTTTTCCCCTAACCAATGACATTCCAATTTTTTTCCCCTGCTCAAAATTAAGATCTGAGGAAGCATTTTCGCCAATAACTCTTTTAAGCTCTTTGCTGAGAAATTCATGCACTTTTATTGGAATGATAACCATTTCAATTTTGTTTTTTGATTCTGAACTCACAGCAATCATCACCTCTTGCCAAGCACTTTACTTCATTGCATAAAAACCTTTTATCTTCCGAATAGCTCAGTATTTTTTTAATAAATCCTTCAATAAAGCTGCATACACAATACTTTTTTATTGAATGGTTTTTTGATTGTAATGTCCATTCACAAGTCAATATTGCAGAATCTTCGCTTAATTTCAGATTTTTTATTTTAATCCATTTTCTTTGCTCTGCAAATTCTGTAAATTCCTTTATTATTTCTACATAGTTATTGTTTTTTATTTTTTTTTCTTTTGCCATTAATTCAGCGCTCATTTCCCCATAATTAAAAAAAAGTAAAAGCGCAGCTTTTCCAGTATATTTTTCTAGTATTTCCTGGCTCAATGAAAATGTTTCAACTCTCATGATTCTTGAATTCTTGAATTTATTAAAACTGTTTTTTAAAACAGCAGTGGAAGCATCCAAAAAAAAATCTAAACTTATGACTTTTTCAACAAAATCCAGATTCATACATTAATTTAATGCCATTAATAAATTATAAACTTATTGAAAAAAATTGCTTAAAACCAAATTTCTAATTTCAATATGCCTATTAATGTTTTTTAAATATAATTTATCATCATAACCTTTGAATTCTGCAAGGTATCCTTTTTCATAAGATTTATGCAAATATTCGTCATGGTATTTTAATATTTTGTTTGAAATTATTTTATCAATAAAATTAATTCTTTTGTGTCTTGAATAAGTAATTGAATCTATTCCATTTCCTGCTCCGCCAGGTATGAAAATTATTGGCTTAAAACCTTTTTCAAGTAATATTTTTTGCTTATACAAATTTTCGGCATTTTGTGGCATTTTTGTTTGAAGCATCCTAGTGTTTTTATTGGATTTAAGGATTGATTCAAGTAGGCTTTTAAATAATGAATCATTGGTACAGTTTGAAAAATCTAAAGAAGATGAATTGTCATTAATGTTTTTTAAGGCATAAGCCCAATCATTTTCTTGGGTTCTGAATGCTTGTTTTGTCTGGTAAAACAATGCATCAACTGGCTCGGCTTTTAAAATCTGAACCCGGCTTTTTATTTCTTCATATTCTTGAGGCATTTTAACTTTTGGAGGAATTATTCCCGCAAATGATGAAACCCTTTCAGCCAAAGGAAAGACTTCAGCCAAAGAAAAATTATCATTTCTCAAAATATTGGTGTCTTCACAAGTTATTTCATTTTTTCTGTAATAATGATTCCTGTCAAACATGCACGCATCCAAATCCCCTTTGAACTCCTTGAACTTAAATTTTGGAGTTTGTATAAGTATATGATTTGGAGCATATCCTATTGGAAAAGCATCTGTTGCAGCAGTATGGGATAAAACTTGGGGAGAAAATATGATTGGCTCAGCAATAACCCTATGAACATTAGGATTATTCAAAAACTCCAAAACAGTATTGCTTAAATAATTTCCCATTGATAAAGTATAATTTTTTTTCTCTTTTCTTGCGCTAATCGTATTTACCAAAGCTTTGATTTCAAGTTCATTTCCTTCTAAATATCCCATTAATGAAGAAAGAGGAGTATTGTTTTTTTCAATATAATCCCAAAAAACGGAGTTGGAATGATTTTTAATTGAGTTGATAATTTCTTTAGGATGATACACAAAATCATGAGGATAAAACCCCTTCCCTTTTTTAGGATTAAAAAAATATCCATCCCTATATATTTCTGAAACCTGCAAAGAATATTCATTGACATTATTTTCATCTAATCTGGTTACTTTAATAACATCTTTCACTTATAATATGTATATAATTCTATTTAAATATTCTTTTATTTTCGGAATTTTTAAAAAATAACAAAAAAAAATAAAAGAGTTTTATGGGTTTATTCTTAAAAATTTATAAAAAACTATAAAAACTAAAGGATAATTAATTTAATTCATGGCAACAATACTAATTGTTGATGATGACGAAAAAATAAGAACAGTATTGGAGATTTTTCTAAAATCAAAAAATCATAAAATATTAAGCGCTGATAATGGGAAAAGTGCAATAAATGTTTTAAAAAAAATGCAGCAAATGCCGGATTTAATAATTCTGGATGTAATGATGCCTGAACTTGATGGATATAGCACAAGCAGAATAATAAGAAAAGAGATAACAAAAACAATTCCAATATTATTCTTAACAGTTAGGGATTCAAGCAATGATTTGGTAACAGGATTTGATGCAGGTGGCACTGAATTCATGACAAAACCTTTTGAATATGAAAAACTTGAAGCAGTGATTAAAAAGCTTTTATCCTCGCCCTCTAGCCAAAAAAGAATAATGAGATATTAAATGAAAAATGATTCTGAATTTGAAAAAGTAAATAAGATAATAAAATCTTTAATTCAAGGAAAAGATATAAAAATTGAAGACAACAAAAATGAAATATATTTTAATCTTAATTTAATTTCTAAAAAACTTCGGGAAAACAAAGAAAATCTCAACAAGATAGTTAATTTTAATGAAAAAATAGTTGAAAATGCATTAACCGAATCAAAAGAAAAATTAGCAATAGTTTTCGAATCTTCAAGGGATGGAATAGTAATACTTAATAAAAATTCCAAAATAATTGAAATAAACAATAGGCTTACTGAAATAATGGAATACAAAAAAAATGAAATATTAGGCAAAAAAATCTCACAACTCAAGTCTTTCAAAAAAAATGATTTGGATGAAATGAAGAAAGATTTTTTGGAAATACTTTCAGGGAAAAAATATATTGTAAAAGAATATGTAATACACACAAAAAATGGAAAGGAATTAAATGTTGAAATCCACTCTTCTTCAATAAAAAAAGGGGATGAAGTAACTGGGGTTGCAAGCATTTTAAGGGATATAACTGAGCAAAAAACTGCAGAAATTGCGCTTAAAAAAAGTGAAGAAAAATTCAAAAACCAATTCCTTTATTACAAAGAAATTGATGACATAAAAAACGACTTCATAAGCCTGCTAAGCCATGAATTAAAAAGCCCATTGGTTCCAATAATAAGCTATTCTGACTTGTTCTTAACAAAAATACTTGGGCCCATAAACAATGAACAAAAAAAAGCAATATTATCAATTAAAGAAAGTGCTCAAGAATTGCTTAACATGATTGAAGAAATACTTGATATAAGTAGAATAGAAAGAGGCACAATGAAATATACTTATTCAGATGTTGAAATCAACCAATTAATAAATGAAATTATTAATTCCGAAAAAGGATTCGCTTCAAGTAAAGGATTAAAAATAATATATAGACAAACAAGTAAAAAATTAGTCATTAATACTGACAAGACAAAATTATCAAGAGTTATACATAATTTGTTAAATAATGCCATTAAATTCACCGAAAAAGGAAGCATAGAAATAAATGTTTTAAAAGAAAAAAATGATTTAACAATAAAAGTAAAAGATTCAGGTATTGGTATTTCTGATGATAAAAAAAACAAGATATTTACAAAATTTTTTCAAATAGATTCATCATTATCAAGAAAATATAAAGGAACGGGAATAGGCTTATATAATACTAAAATAGTTGTTGAGAATTTAAACGGAAAAATTTTTTTTGAAAGCAAAAAAAACAAGGGAACAACATTTATTGTCAAACTTCCAATAAAGCCAGCTCCTGAAAACAATGTTATTGCAATAATAGGCGCAAGCCCTAATAAATCAAGAATGAGTAATAAAGCCATCAGGGCATATTTAAAAAAAGGCTTCAAGGTTTTTCCAATAAACCCTAAATATTCGGAAATTGAAGGGCTAAAAGTTTACCCTTCACTTAAAGCTCTCAGCATAAAACCTAAAATAATAAGTGTTTATACAAATCCTGAAATTACTGAAACCCTAATTGAGGATATTGTAAAAATTGGGCCAAAGAAAGTATTTTTCAATCCAGGCTCAACAGACAAACAAATCCTGCAGGAGCTTGATAAAACAAAGCTTAACTATGAAAGATTATGCAGTATAATGGCATTAGGAGAAAATCCCCAAGATTACTAAACAATTTTAAATTATGATAAATTAGTATAATACTCATGAATAAGGAGCTGGAAAACAAGATAAAAGAAGATATTAAAAAATCAGGATTTCCGCTGGAAATTGATTCCTCTATTGAGCTAAACAAAAAAGGCTGGAGTGTTGTAAACAGCTCAAGATATTATGATGAGAACAAGAAAGATTACTCTGAAATAGACATTGTTGCCACAAAAGACCAGGGAATAAAAGGGGTAAAAAATATTCTAATAATTGAATGCAAAAAATTCCATGAAGGCCAATGGGTTTTTTTCAAGCAAGACATAAGCAAGCCAAGTGTTTATAACCTAAATATTGTTGAAAACGGCAGGAATATCTCTTCATACAGCTGGTTTGACAAGAACTTGATGGCAAATCATCATTATTCAAAGAACCCTATATGCACTTACTCAATAGTCCCTCACACTAAAGGCAAAGGCGAAGTGAACGAAAAAAAGCAAAGAATGATTTATAATGCAGTAAGCCAAGTTGTCAATGCATTAATGTTTTATTTGATAAGGGACAACAAAATGCTTAACCAGAATAACATTAATGATATTTACTTATTATATCCAGTTATTGTTTTTGACGGCCCATTATTCTCTGCCCAAATGAAAGATAATGATGTTATACTAAAGGAAGAGAACCATGTGCAATTGCTTTTTTCACTGCAGCTGAACACTCCCTTTCAAATACAATGGGACTATAAAAGCAGGAAAGTAATAAAGCAAAAAAATATCATAATAGACATTGTTAAAAAAGAATATTTGAAAGAATATCTAAAGAACTTTAATTAAAAATATTTTTAAATAAAAACTTTTAAATTATTCATTTATGGAGGATTTAAGTGATATTTATTGCATAGATATTAAGCTTAAAAACCTTAAAGAGCATGAATTGTCAAGAAAAAAAGTAATCGCACTTTCTGAAACAGTAGGCATAGATTCTATCCTTTACATTAATCCTGAGCATTTTATGCCTAATTCCCCAATCATCCCTTTTGTTCAGTATTTAAACTTTAGAAATAAAGCGCATTTAAGCACGTATATACAGTTAAAGCACAATGAAAATAATAGTAATGAAATTTTTAGCGAATTTGAAAAAAAATTGATTACTGACATAAAAGGCTTAGACTACGAGCTTTCAATCAAGAGAGAATATGAAGGAATTATAAAAAGCGCCTTTGAGTTTAATTCAAATAAATCATTTTCTTCAAAAATCAAGCTCCCTGCAATTAATAATTATGACCTTAATGATACTGAAAAAATTAAGCTTACAATGGCTTTTCTTTGTGGAATGCTAAGTATAGCAATAACTTGTTTAGCTGTTGAGAAATTTTTCAAGCGTTAAGCGCTGAAATGTTTGCGACTTTTTCCTTTTTGGAAACAGTTATAGTGCTTTGTTTTTCAAGGAATTTGAAATATTCTTCAGTTTTTTTGTCAGACAAATCATATTTTAGCTTAATCCATAATTTTATTATTTCACTAGTTGGCATCATGCCCTGGGTTTCATAATATTTTTGAATATCAGCTTTAACAATGTTTATTCTTTCAATCTTGTTTTCAGCAGGGTTTCTTCTGCAAAAAATGCATGTTTTAATTCTGCTGACATTTTTTGGAATATAAGGTATTTTGCATCGTTTGCATCTAACTAAGTAATCTCGAAAAACCATAGTTAAAGATTACAAAATTCTTTATAAAAAGCTTTCGCAAAAAAGTGTTACCACTAACCAATTAAGCAACACATTTTTTAAAAAAATAAAAGCTAATATACTTATAATGAACAATTATTACGAAAAAGTCTTGCATTCAATGAAAAACACTAAAAGATATGAATCAAGAATTGGCTGCCTTCATGAAGCCCTGCCCTGCCATTGCTTTTCACTAATAGAATTGGCTGAACTTTATCACTCAAAATACGGGCTTAATTTAGATGTCAATGTCGCAAAAAACATTGCCCAAAACCATGATTTAGGGGAGTATCTAAAAGGGGATATTGATGCTGGAAAAATAGCTCACGGCAAAGTTTCTGAAAAAGAAAAGCATGAGCAAGAATTAGCCGCATGGGCTGAGATTAAAAAATTAGTTCCTGAAAAATTATATGAACAAAAACATGCTTATTGGGAAATGTTTGAAAACTTAGACACATTAGAAGCAAAATATGTAAAATCACTTGACAAATTAGAGGCAATCCTATACATGTGCGAGATTGGGGCTCAAGGTTTTATCAGCAAAGAAATTGACAATGCTTGCGGAATGGATGAAATAGACTATGACATAACTGCCAAGTATATGGATGAAGCTTTCAAGGATTTTATCTCAGCAATTAGTACTAAAGAAAATGCAGGGGACTTGAAAGGATTCTTGGGCGAATTAAAAAGCGTCAAAGAAAAATTAAGAATAATCTATGAAAAAGTCGGCGCAGATTGGAAAGAAGAATACAACTACGGAATGAATTAAAAAATAATTTTTTTAATAAATTCAGGCTCTATTTTTTCGTAACACTGCCATCTTGTGAGATTAAAAGACCATGTTAATATAGGATTTTTAATAAGCAATTTAAGCCCTGAAAAGATTGAGTTAATAAAATGCAGTGGGAAAACAATGAAGCCTATAGGGATTAAATCATAAAAAGAAATAAAAAAGGAAATAATTACAAAATTGTTGCAATCTTTGAATAAAAAATAATTATTTCATTAATTTTTTCGAGCTTTGCTCAAGCAATAAAGCCATTTTTTTCAAATTATTTGCAATGTCTGACTTGATTTTTTTTATAGCTTTTCCTTCAGAATACTTAATCTTGATTTTTCCAAATTGGGTTGTTAAATTCTTCTTCAAGATATTGTATTCTTTTTCTAATTTTTTTATGTTATTCTTAATCTCTGCTTCTTTAGGATTAATCCTGATTGCTTTTTTGCTTGAAACTTTTTTTTTAATAGCAGTTTTTTTTTTACTAACCATAATTAAATTAATAATCTGATAGTATTTAAATTTAATTAATAAGATATTATTTTAATTCAGAAGAAAAATCAAGCTGATAATCCGGAATGCCTAAAGACGATCCATACTTGACAACTTTTTCATATTCATTTCGTTTTCTATCAATTTTGAAAACTTTATTTTTAAAAATAATATAATGCGTTGAATCATTCTTGAAATCAGCATACCAATTATGCTCATCATCCAATGATTCACTTAGTTTTTTAGCAAATTTGTCAGCCATTTCTTCAGGAACAATAATAGTATGCAAAGTCCATCTTTTAAGCCAAGAAGTCTGATGCTCATCAGTGACTTTTTCAACTTCAGTATTAAGAATAGTCACTGATTTTAAAATTTCTTTATCTTTTAAGCTTTCCTCAATTATAACCCCTTTAAAATCCATAATTCTAATCCCTTATTCTTTCAGGTGTTACTCTGAAAACGCATTCAGCCTAAGGGACTAAAGTCCCTTAGAATCCCTAATCACGTATTCTTTCAGGTGTTACTCTGAAAACGCATTCAGCCTAAGGGACTAAAGTCCCTTAGAATCCCTAATCACGTATTCTTTCAGGTGTTACTCTGAAAACGCATTCAGCCTAAGGGACTAAAGTCCCTTAGAATCCCTAATCACGTATTCCTTCAGGTGTTACTCTGAAAACGCATTCAGCTTCTGGAAGGCAAGGCGAATCAATCATTCTTGCAACTCTTTTATCACCCTTGCTTTTTCTCAAATATACCCTAAATGTGGAAGCATGTCCGACAATGTTTCCTCCAATAGCTGCAGTAGGGTCACCAAAGAAGACATCAGGCCTGCTCATCACTTGATTAGTGATATAAACAGCTAGATTATACCTGTCTGATAATCTTTGCAAATCATGCAAGTGCCTGTTAAGCTTTTGCTGCCTGTCTGCTAGTGTGCCTCTTCCAGCATACTCGCTTCTAAATAAGCCCATTAAGCTGTCAACAACAACTAATTTTACTGGAACTTTTTCCTTTTCAATCAAATCACTGACTCTTTCAACTAACAGCATTTGATGGTCTGAAGAGTAAGCCCTTGCAACTTTAATCCTGCTTAGTGCAGTTTTGACATCCATCCCTAAGCTTTCAGCTAATTGCACTATTCTTTCAGGTCTGAAAGTATTTTCAGTGTCAATGATTACAGCATAACCATCTAATCCTCCTTTATCCTTAGGCAGTTGAACATTAAGTGCTAATTGCAAAGCAATCTGTGTCTTTCCTGAACCGAATTGGCCAAAACACTCAGTTAATGCTTGGGTTTCAATTCCCCCTCCAAACAAATTATTCAGCTCTTCGCTTTGAAATTTAATCTTTCCAATCTCATCCCTTCTTGCAAGCAAAGTGTCCCCTCCAATGAAACCCATTTTGAGAGCACTTCTTGCAGCTGTTATAATTTTAGTAGCTGTTGCGCTTCCAAGTTCAGTTGCTTCAGCAATAAGTGAAGCTGGAGTTACAGCTATGCTCATTAAATCATTAAATCCCGCTTCCCTTAATTTTTCAGCAGTTTTTTCGCCAACACCAGGCAGTTCTTCAATGCATTTAATGTCTGATTTTACCTCATCGCTTCTATCCTTATCTTCATTAATGCATTCAGAATCATTTTCTTCAATTACTTCAGTAGTATCTTTTTTTTTCATAAAAGAATAGTAACTGATGTTTATTAAAATCCTTTTGGATAAAACTTCCCTTAATAAAATAGGGGAATCTTTATCTTAACCATTATTTAAATAAGATTTATTTAGATTATCAATGAATACTTTAGAAAAAGTGAAAATATTAGGCGAAGCTGGGAAATATGATATTTGCGCAAGCAGCTCAAGCAAACGAGTTAACTCCATTAAAGGAATAGGCAATCCTTCAGCTCCAGGAATATGCAACAGTTTCACCCCAGATGGTAGATGCATTACATTATTCAAAGTATTATACTCTAATTCTTGCACTCATGACTGCAAATTCTGCCAAAATAGCAATAATTGCCAAAAACAAAGAGTGATGTTTGAACCTGAAGAATTAGCAAAAACATTCATGAATTTATATGTAAAAAACTACGTTGAAGGCTTTTTTTTAAGCAGCGGAATAATCAAAAATGCAGATTATACAATGGAACTAATGCTAGAATGCGTAAGATTACTTCGTAATAAATACTTATACAATGGTTATATTCACTTGAAAATTATTCCAGGAGCAAGCAGGGAAAAAATAAAGCAAGCAGCAGAACTCGCAGATAGGTTAAGTCTTAATTTAGAAGTTCCAAATAAATCAAGCATGAGTGAAATCAGTAATGTTAAGGATTACAAATTAGATATAATCAAAAGATTCAGATACATGAAAAAATTAGATTTGCCTAGTGGCTCAACAACACAGTTTGTTGTAGGAAGCACGGAAGACACTGACTATAAAATAATGAAAAGAGTAAACTGGATGTATAGCAACATGAATCTAAAAAGGGCTTTTTTAGCGCTTTTATTCCAATAAAAAACACAGTTTTTGAAAATAAGATAAAAGAAAAACTTGACAGGGAGCATCGACTATACCAAACAGATTTTTTAATGAGAAAATACAATATTAAATTTTCAGAAATAAAGCACGTTTTTGAAGATGAAATGATGCCACATGAGGATCCAAAAGTCTTGCTTGCAAATAAATTATTAAAAGAAGCTGTTAAGATAAACACCGCCAATTATGATTCACTCTTGAAAGTTCCAGGCATTGGGCCCATCAGTGCTAGAAGAATCATTGATTACAGGAAAACTGTGAAAATCAAAAGTATTGATGCTTTGAAACAATTAGGGGTAATCGTGAAACGAGCAAAGAATTATGTTGAAATAAATAATTCTTATCAAGCAAAAATAGGTGAATACAATTGATAATGTATCATCATATGATTGCATACACAAGATTAGAATACTCAAATAAAGGAATACTTTATGCTAAGATTCCGAATGAGTTTAATCCAATGATTATAACTCATTTTTCAAGCAAGTTTCCTTTATTTTACATAATGCTTGAGCACAAAGGAAAGACTTATGTGCTGAAACATGATAAGCAATTAAAAGTTCATAATGAAAAGCTTGGAATTGTTTTAAAAAACTATGAATTCAATTTACCAGATTCATTTGATTTTTCACTTGATTCTAAAACTGCTTGGAGCATTTTTTATGACTCGCAATATATTAAGCAGAGAAGGAATGTTAAATTATTCCATCATTTCATTCCAAAGAAATTAAAGCAATTAGGAGTGTTAAGCAAAGAATTTGAAAGCATTAATAATAACAAGAAATTGAATGAATTAATTTAAAAAAAAAATAAAAAAAAATAATTTAAATATTTTTAAATAGATACAGTACAATATTCTGATTGCACTATTCCGTTTACATCAGTTTTAATTTGGTATCTAGTTCCATTCATTATTGCTGGAAACACTGTGTCTGCATCAAAAGATATAGATCCAATGCTGCTTATTCCACTAGTTCCTAAAGCTGTTGATAAACTTTGTATAGTACTATCTAATTCTACTCCAGAATTATCTAACAACTTAACTAAGAATATTTCAGTAGCTGAAATATCTGATAATCCATTGTTTCTTAATTGTATAGTAATGTTCTCACTTTTATTACAAGTTAAACTTACTATACTGTATTGTATATTACCCATTTGAGTTGTTGATTCAATTCCTTGAGAAGAACTTGCTTCTAAATTAGCTTGCAATCCGTTAACCCAATACCATGCTGTTGCACTTACTGCAATTGTAAGCATGATAAGCAGAATTACAGAAATTACAGGCGTAATTGTTTTATTCATCATGAGTTAAAAAATATGTTCATGATTTATAAAGATTTTTCTAAAATAATTATTTTTCTTTAAATACTCCGCAATGACATTTTTTATTAAAAACGAACTCATAACAAGGACATTTAGTGTTTAATTTGCACAAACAATTTCCATCATTGTCAAAAACATCTTTTAACAACTTGAAATTAATCTTAAAACTTTCATATTCTTCCATTAATCATTCACCTCTATTTTCCTAAAGCACATAATGAATCCAGTATGGCCCAGCATGTCAAACTTTGGATGGCATACCCAATCATTAACATCCCACTCCCTTAATATTAACTCAAAAACATGGTCTAATTTAAATTTTTTTGTTGAGAATTCTTTTTGGCTAAGAGTTAATTGAGTTGTATTAGGCACATAAACAGTCAGTCTTGAGCCATTTTTTAACAAGCTGCTTATTTTGTCAGAATAATCCCAAGGATTAGGCAAATCAATATTTATAGCATCAAACAATTTCTTTGAAGAATATTCGCTTAAGTCTTTGTTAATGACTTCAATGTTTTCAAAACCGAACAATTCAGAGTTTTTTTTAATTATCTGGCAAAACTTTTCATTTCTTTCAACGCTAACAATCCTGCCTTTTTTTCCAACAATGTTGGCAAAAAAGCAGCTAATAGAACCGCTGCCTCCTCCCGAGTCAAGGACCCTGAAACCTTCCATTAAACCCAAATTTGAAGCAATGAATCCAGCATCCTTTAAAGTGATTATTTGAGGTCCTCTTTTAATGCTGAACAACAAATCCTTAAAATCAGGCTTTTTAATCAAAAAATTTTTACCCTTATGAGTCTTAATCAAACCTTCATTAATGGAGTTATATTCCTCTTTTTTTATCAATCCATAATTAATGTTTAAATCCTGATCAATCTTATCTGAGTAAATTTTTTTATACTCATTGTTCAACAAAAGCTTCATTTCATTAACCCTATAATATATAATATTAGCAAGAATAATGCAGCCAAGCCTAATGTAATATATGAGATTAAATTGATAATTCCAAATACATTAATTTCTTTTTTGGGAATAATCAAGTCTTCAGGCAAAGGAGTAATCTCTTTAGGGGCAGAGTTAATCCTATTCTCTTGTGAATTCATAGGCTCATTAGTAGGATTTTCAATGCTGTCAATCAAATCATCTTGTTGCATAACTATTTTAATCCTTTGCTTCTTTAAAATATTTATGAAAATAATTTACGAACCAGTGAAATTTAAAGTTAATACAAAAAAATTGCTGGAATCCCTGAAAAACTACGAAAACAGCTTTATAACTTATACTGCGCAGTATGCCCATTTATTCAATAATTTAAAAAATTCAGCACTGGTTCTAGGGTGCAATGTCAAAAAAGCAAATAAGTTCAAAGGCAAAACAATCATATTTGTTGGAGATGGAGTATTTCATGCATTAATGATTAAAAAGGAAAATTTAAGCAAGAAAGTCATAATACTTAATCCTAAAGACTTGACAGAAAAAGAAGTGCTTGAAAGCGATGTAAAAAATTTCATTAACAGGGAATTCATTGCTCTAGAAAGACTAAAGCATGCAAAAAAAGTCGGAATAATTGCAAGCACTAAACCTGGACAAGAAAGGATAAAAACCTGCGAAACAATCAAAAAAAAGCTTGAAGCACAAGGAAAAATTGTATATTTATTCATTGCCGACTCAATCAACCCTGAAGAATTCATGAACTATTCAGGATTGGATATCTTAATCAATACAGCCTGCTCAAGAATTGGTCTAGATGACTATTCTAAATTCAATAAGCCAGTAATTAACTATGAGTTAGTGCTATCCAAGTATTTTTAATAATAATGAAAATACTGGAGGAATTATTAAATTGTCATTAATGTCAGTGAATAATTCAACAGCTGTAAGAAGAATTCCAGTCAATAAAGCAACCAATTTTCCATAACCCGACAGGTAAACAATCAAAAAGCATGAAACCAAAAAAGCGCTTGAGCCTTCAACAGTTTTTTTCTTATACAACTTGTTCTTTCCATGAACTCCAAAAATTGTAGCAAGTCCATCGCAGACTCCTAAAACCAAAGCTGATAATGCAACTATTTGCTGCTCAAAAAAAATGCTAGACAAGAATATGCTTAAAACATAATAAAACGAGGCTTCTATTCCTTCCCCTTCCCTTCCAATAGTTTTAATCAAATACTCAATCCAGCCAACTTTTATCTTCTTTCTCCTTATGATTATTATGCAAATTCCAAAAATCAGCATTGAAATCATGACTAATTGGTAAAAATTTTTATAGCTAAACTTGATAAGTATGTAAAAAAATATTCCCCATAAAATATGCCAAACTTTTCTTTTAATTTCAGTCCAGTTAATTTTCATACATATAAAAATTATTAATTCATTGTTTTTAAATCTTTTTTAGCTTAAGCCTAAATTAGCTTAACAAAAGAGATCAAGAGAGTTCCAGCAGTGGGTATTAATAAATTGTCATCTATTGGGCTGAAAAGCTCAAGAGCTGTTAAAACTAGCGAAACCCCTAAAGATGACATTATTGAATTCATTCCAATAATCAAAATCAAATAACTAGTTGTGAAAAATGCAATAGTGCCTGAAAAAGTCTTGTTTTTATAAATTTTATACTTAGAATTTATTCCTATTATTGTTGCCAAGCCATCACTTACCCCTAATATTAATACACTAATTGCAGAATACTCCCTTGGAAATGGAAAAATCAGTGATAACAGCATTCCAATAAAATAATTCATTGCACCCATTCCAACCTCCATCGGCCTTCCGAAAGTAAGCAAAAAGGATTCAATTAGCCTGAACCTAAACCCCTTGAGAATTAAGAGCCTTATAATAATGCCTATGCAAATGATTCCAGTCAAAAAAGTCACCAAATAAATTTTTCTAATGTTAAAAATCATAAAAGACATGGTTATTCCAAGAAGCATATGAAATATTTTCCTTTTATACTCAAATTGCATAAAATTAAAAAACAAAGCAAGTTTTTATAAAATTATGTTATTAATAGTTCAGTTCAAAAAAGAGCTTAAAGAATTCGTAAAAAAAGAGATTCAACCTTTCTGCAAATCAATCAATGATTTGGATGATTCCAGATTGCTCGTTGATTCAGATTATAAAGAGCTAATTATTAATTCATTCTTGCCTGAAAAGATATGCTTATTGGTATTGGAATTTTTAAGCATAAAAAACATTAATGCAAATTTTAAGAATTATCTGAAAAGCGATGAATCATTCAAAGTGAAATGCAGCGAAAAGCAGGTATGCATAGATTTAGGCCAAATCATAAAAGATTCAACAAATGCCCAGGTTTCACTGGAAAATCCTGATAAAACTTTTTTTGTTGAAAAAATAAATGAAAAATATTATTGCTATGTGGATATTGCTGGAGCTGATAATTTAATCAAAAGAGGCTACTCAACAAACAACAACGAATTCGTAACAGCAGATTACTGCAAAGCAATGGTTGATTACTCAGGATACAATGACAATGGAAACTTATTGGACGCTTTTAGCCATGAAGGCTACGTAATAATAGAATGCGCATTAAAGCTTCTTAAAGTTGGACCAGCTTATTTTAACTCAAAAAATTATGATTTTGAAATTTTAGAGCCAAAAGTCAAGCCCCTGAAAAACAAATTATCCTGTTACTCTGATTCAATGGCTGACTTGAAATTCGCAAAGCAGAATGCAAAGCTATCAAAAACATCCAAGTTTATAGAATTCGGTTTCAGCACATTAAATGACATTGATTACACTTTAAAGGAGGACAAATTTGACTATTTTGTTTCAGCACTACCTAAAAATGTTGACTTAGAAAAGTTTTTCTTCCAAATGGATTACGTGATGAAAAAGAAATGCACTATAGTAATATTAACTAATCAGGAGATAGCTGGCAAATTTGAAGAATTCGGCTTTAAAATAATTGGAAGCATAAAATGCAATGATAAAAGCATGATTAAGCTAGTGAGACAATGAAGCCGAAATTAAGCCAGGTATTCCTGAAAGATGAGTCAGTCCTAAAAAAAATTGCAGAGATTATTGGTGCAACAAAAAATGACACAGTTTTTGAAATAGGCCCAGGAAAAGGAGTGCTCACTAAATACTTAGTTAATGATGCTAAAAAAGTTTTTGCTTGCGAGATAGATAAATCATTAATTCCTTACATTAATAATTTAGGCGCAGAAATAATCAACAAAGATTTTTTGGATGTTAAGATTCCAAAAGAGGTAACCTTAATTGTTGGAAATATTCCATATCACCTTAGCGGCAAGATTACTGAGAAAATCTTAAGGGAGAAAAAAAGATGCGTAATCCTTTACCAAAAAGAATTTGCACAAAGAATAGTTGCTAGACCAAGCACTAAAGATTACTCAAGGCTGACAGTTCTTGCAAATCACTTGTCAATTCCAAAGATTAAGCTAATAGTTTCAAAGCAATGTTTTAAGCCAGTGCCTAAAGTTGACAGCGCATTAGTTGAATTCCTGCCAACAGGAAAAGATTATGACGAAGGATTTTTCAGATTCATAAAAACATTATTTGAGTTCAAAAACAAGAGCGTTAAGAATGCATTGATATGCGGAAGAAGGGAATGGACTGATGAATTAGACAAAAGAAAGCTAAAGCCAATATTAGAAAAAAACTCAGACAAAAAAGTAGTGACATTAAGCATACCTGAACTGTTGAAGGAATACGAGAAGTTTAAATGACTTATAAAAAAAAGGTTTTTATACTCTTAAATATTAATTTAAGTCATGAATATTTTTAATAATAAAACAAATGTTGAGAAAATAGAGAAGAATTTTGAAACCAAGAAAATGGAAAACCATGAAGTATTCCATGAATTAAACATAAGGGGCCAGGATCCTGAATTGCTTAGAACACAGGTTTTAGAGCTGCTTGAAGCAATGGACTATGATATTACTATTAATAAATTCGCAAAGTTTGAGGATTCGGAATTTGAGAATATTTTCCAAGCAGGAAGGTTAAAGCCTTTAAGAGCAGTGCTTCACGCCCAAAAAAGAGTGCAAACAGGCTCAAAATATCCCTGGTTGTGGAAGCTGATAGGGCTAATGGGGCTAGTTTCATTGACACTATTTTTTCTGCCAAATGCAGCAATAAGCGCCCTGAATATAACTTTAAACAAAACTTATGTTCTTATCTTAAGCATAGCATTACTTTTAATCAGCATTTTAATCTGGATAAGCAGAAAATTTGACACAATAAATATTTGGTTCAAATCAAGCGGAATCTACAACGTTGAGGATAAAACAAGCGATTTTAAAATAATACTAAGCGGAGAATCAACAAGCAAGATTTTAAAATCAAAGCTAGACAATGAAATAACCCAAGTTTTCAGCCTGATAAGCTCAAAATATGTTAAGTCAAGGGACAATGAAGAAAGGTCATTGCTTGATTTGCCAAGAAGCTCCAAGAACTTGGATGTTAAAATAATAAAAGAGATAAACCAGATAGAAAATGATTCAAAAAATTTGGATTCAAGGCTTGCAAACAAGGACATTACTGAAAAAACTTATGTTGAACTGAAAGAAAAATTCAGCCAAAGAAAACTTAAGCTTGAAACAATACTTGATTTAATAAACGCTTAAGCCATGAACAAAAAAACCCAAGTTCAAGCAATAAGGGAAGTTTTTCAATTCGGAATAGGCGTAATATTTTTGGTTTCAATTTTTTATTTTTTGTATAATTTCCTAATACCTCAAATTCAAGATTATGCACTGGGCTTGCAGCTTAAAAATGTTGCAGAGCATGCGAATTATCTTATTTCCGAATTTTATAAATCAAGCAGCCAATCATTAAGCTCATTTGCTGAAGGCAAATACTTAATGCCTGAAAAACTAGGGGATTATTCTTATTCAGTATTTTTCAGCGGCAATGAAATCTGCTCATTAATACAAGACTTAAATATTGAAAGATGCGTTTTTGTGCTTATTGATTCCTCATACCAAGGGTTTTTTTATAGTGGAGGAGAAATGAAAATCAGCATTAACTACACTGAAAGCAGTTCAAGCATTATGATTGGAAATTAAAAAATAATACGCAGCAGTAGCGCTATCAATAACAAAATTATTGCCAATTTTATGAATTTGAAAGCGAATTTTCCGATAAAATAACCAAGGCTTAAACCTATTATTACTGCAATCAAGCCTGAATTATCAGAGCTTAAAAACTTGTCAACATAATTAGAATACCAAGGGTTAATTGCAGAATCATTCACAATAGTTTCATTGTATGAATAATTTAATTCCTCGCAAAAAGCAATGCTGATTAAAAAAATGAAAGAAAAAAGAATTAAACGCTTCATATTACAAATAACCTGTATTTATCCTCTTCATTAAGCTCTATTTTTATCCTTTTTATTATAAGCTCTTTAGGGTTAGGAATTGCA
This sequence comes from Candidatus Nanoarchaeia archaeon, assembly GCA_041652755.1. Taxonomy (GTDB): domain Archaea; phylum Nanobdellota; class Nanobdellia; order Tiddalikarchaeales; family Tiddalikarchaeaceae; genus JAQTTT01. The sequence goes on along the minus strand of JBAZGS010000004.1, from coordinate 40,385 downwards.
GGAACTCTTGAAGAGATATCATCAAAGCTTGTAAACAAGGCTTCCTGCCTGGCATCCAAGATTGCCCACATATGCTTGTTTCCAATTCCAGGCAATAATTCTAGCTGGTGCAATCTCTTGCTAATAGGTCCTGATTTATTAAAAAAATTAATCCATTTTTCGCTGTTTTCGTCAATAATATTATTAATAGCTAAATCCAGATTCATCCTTGCAGTGCTTGTGAGCTTTGAATAAGGAATCTTTCCTGAAACATGATGAATCTCATCCCTTTTGTCATTTCCAATATAAACATTGCTCAATGGAGTTAAGCTGACATCCTTTTTAGGTATTACTTCAAGCAAAAACAAATGGCTCTTGCCAATCACTTGCCCAACTGGCATTCTTCTATTCTCCATTGGGTAGCCGTTTGATAAATAATCAAGAACTATTGCATAGTCCTCTTTTATTACAGGTTTTAAAAAATTGTTTGATGGAATCATAGTTAATCAGCTCTCCTTATTAAAGGAAATATTTGTATTATAAATTAGGTTTTACTACTTCAAATACTTTTTCAATTTCCTCATCACTGAAAGGAATTAAACTCATCTGCAAAACAACCCTTAATTCATCAATGCTTGCAGGAAGAATATCAATAATCTTAACAATTAAATCCTCTTGCAGTTTAATATTATTCAAATTTTTCAAATCCTCTTTTAATTTCAAAGCCTTATCAGCTTTAAGCTTTTTATAGTTGCCAGTATGCTCTTTTGTAAGCTTTTGCTCCATTTCCAAATCCTTCCTCTCGCTAAGGATTTTTTTAATCTCAGCTTTAGTTACATATTCTTCTTTTATTAATTTATAATTCATATTCAATCACAACTTTCTCAGATGAACTGGCAGAACCATCACATCTTTCTCCTTATTCATGTCTTTTACTCTAACTCTGTAAGCGTTCCCTCTTTTTTCAACAATTATTCCTGTTTTATTCAAGAACCTTTTATGAATAAGATTTTTTTTAACCATTGGCTCAACTTTAACTAATACATTGTCCCCAATTTCATAGTTTTTTAACTGCTTAACAATGCTAACTTTTCCCTTATTTCTAGGAGTTCTGGTTAATATTTTTCTGCATCCAGACTGCTTTCCATGACTTCTTTTTGGCATCTCATTTCACCTTTTTTTTCAATTCATCAATAGTATGTATCTTTTGACAATTACAGCATATTTTAAATACTTTTTTGCCAACCCTTAAGTAAGTGCCATTAATCTTGCCAATCAACCCCTCTTTGATTTCTTTTTTGCAAAGATCGCACTTGCTCATTTAAAATTAAAATTAAAACCCAGCCCTTTAAAAAGATTTACATAATTTGATTTTAAAATATGAACCTAAAAATACTTATCAAAAATAAACTGTCACTACATATTAGTAACATTTTTAAATAGATTTTATTCTATATTTAAATATGGTAATTACTCAAGACAATCAAGACTTAAGCGAATTAGAGGCAATAATGCTTGATGAAAAAATTGAGATACAGCCAAAAAATTAAGTAAAAATTTTACTTAAGAATCAGCTAAATAAATCACTACTATAAAATAGTAATATTTATAAAAAGATTTTTTTCTAACATTTCACTATGGTTGAAGCACTTGAATCTACTTTAAACAGTTATGAGCAAATGATATCAAAAGAGCAAATAATATCAAAACCTGTTGAATTAACATATGAATTTGTTTCCCCTGAAGGGTTTCCAATGAAGATAACTAATAAATGGATCCTTGAATACTTGAATGATTCTAAAGTGTTTTGCTTTTATGACGGGGGAAGTTACCATTTTGATGCCAAAACTGGAAATTATTTAGGGCAAACAAAGCCAAGATTAAACAAAAAAATGAATACTTATTTTAAAACTCCGCAAAAGCTTAATGGAGAGGTAGTAAATAAATTCATACAAATCTATGATGCATTGCTGAAATCAATAGTTGATGTTGGGCTGAAAGCAAAAAAAGCAGGATATTTTAAAAATGACATTAGCAATGAATGCGGTGAATTTTTGGGAAAAATGAGGGAGGAAAGAAGCAATATTTTTTATTACCTTTTAGAGAACGCTTACAATGATTACAGCAAAGGGGTTGAATGGAATAAATCTTCACTTGCAGGAAATGAAGAGATAGCCTTGCATAAAGGATTCAAAGATGACGAGCAAGTATTTGGAATCAAGCTATTTGGGAAACATTTTGACAACAGAAAAAAATCAGTAACTACATTATTTGCTTCAAACCCAACAAGGTATAATTTAGAGGATATAAAAACAATCACAGAGGACGCTTTAGGTCCTGAATGCGATGATGTAAAAAATGCAGCATTACTTTCAATAGTGAATTTGGAAAAAATACTTTCAAACTTCAAGTCAAGCATTAAAGAAGAAGATAAAAAACAGCTATTAATAGATAAATTATCAAAAATGTATAAGCAAAACAAAGCCTATTCTAAAGAGCTTTTAAGCGAAACTCCAACACTCACACAAAACGAAATGGCTGAATACAAAACAAGCTATGAATTTTATAAGCAAAGAGCTTCATTAAGCTTATTAAAAAGTGTTTTAGTAATGGATAATTGCCGTGAAATAGTTGACGAAAAAGTTGAAAAAAAATCCGCTTCAATCTCTTCAAAAAAAGGAGGAGTTAAAGGCCCTGCATTAAATGGCGCGCAGAAAAACTTTAAAGAATGCCTAAATGAATTGAAAGGAGTATTAGGGAAAATAAAAGTTGACTAATCAGCTCTTTTTACATTAATCCTTTAAACTTTGATAAATCAAAATTCTTCTCAAGCATTTTAAGCTTTCTCGGATTAATCTTACTGCTTAATTTGCCAATCTGCCTGAAACTGTCTAGCAATGCTTTAACATCCTGCTCGCTTACTCCTGCCCCAAAAGCAATTCTTTGAATCCTAGTTCCTGAAATCATCTTAGGATTAGTCAATTCCTTGTAAGTCATGCTTGAGAGTATTGGCTCAAATTTTTTCAGCTTATTTTCCTGCATGCCTAATAATTCATTAGAAACTTTACCGCTAACACCTGGAATAAGATTAACAACACTTGAAAGGCTTCCCATCTTCTTAATGCCTTTTAATTGGTCATAAAAATCAATTAAATTAAACTCTCCGCTGAAAAACTTTTCAGAAGCTTTCTTGGCATCCTCTTCACTGAACGCTTCCTGCGCCTTTTTTAATAATGCATTCAAATCTCCTAAACCTAAAAGTCTGCTGATAAATCCTTTATTGTCAAACTCCTCAAAATCATCAACTTTTTCACCAGTTCCAATAAAAACAATAGGAGAATCAGACTCAAAGCAAGCTGTAAGAACACCACCACCTTTTGCAGTGCCATCCATTCTGGTAATAATAACATTTTTGACATTAACTAATTCTTTGAAAGTCTTAGCCTGAAGCTTTGCAGACTGCCCAATATCAGCAGGAAGAACTAAAATGCTTTCAGTTGGCCCAAACTCCCGTTTAATATCCTTAATCTCCTTGGCTAATTCCTTGTCTAACGCGTCCCTTCCCGCGCTGTCAGCAATAATGATATCAAACTTATTCAATTCTTTGTCAAACTTTTTAATAACATCACTAGGATTCTTTAAAGATTCGTCAACAAAAACAGGCACTTGAATCCTGTCACCTAATTGCCTTAACTGCTCCCTAGCAGCAGCCCTGAAAGTGTCAAGGCCAAGCAAAGCAACCTTGAATCCTCTTTTTTTGTAATATTTTGCTAATTTAGCGCTAGTAGTGGTCTTTCCAGAACCAAACAATCCAACCAGCAAAATCTTGTAAGGTTTCTCATTAATATTCAAAGACTTGCCTTTGCCAACAATCTTGGTTAACTCATCATAAATAACATAAATGAACTGCTCTTTTACAGTGAACTTTAATCCTTTCTCTTCCTTAACCCTTTTTTTAACATGCTCAATGAACGAGAAAGCTAAGATTGGCTCAACATCGCTAGAGATTAAAGTCTTAGACAAATCCTTCAAAATGCTGTCTAATAACTCGTCATCAAAATGGCTAGTGCCTTCAATTCTCTTAATAATGCCTTTCAAAGCATTCTCAAAACCTCCAAGCATGGCTTAAATTAACAAATCATTTTTTTTAAAACTTACTTAAAAAAAAAATAACCCCTTGGCAGAGACAAAAAGGTTTTTAAAGAGAATATATTCTTATAATGGATTATGACTAATGAATATTTTAAATTAAATGATTCAACTAAAGAAAAATCAAAAAATATAGCTTACGGCTTAGTTGGCTCAACATTGTCAACAATTGTATTATTTGGAGTTAATCCAATATTAGGATTACTAAGTTATGCTTTAACAGGAGGAGTGACTTTTGGGAAATACATAAAAGACAAATCCTCAACAAAAGACATAGTAAATGACTATTTTTCAGATGTTGAAGCAGATGATGATCTTGAATTAATAATTGACAAAAAAGGAAGACTGCAAACAGACCTTCCTAAATATTTATCAAAACCCATACAACATTACATAAACACTAACGGGCTCACTTCAGATTACAACTTAATCATAAGAAAAAATAATAACGGAAAATATAATATAGGCCACAAGCACTCAACATGCTTAGGAAACTATAACTTCTCAAATGAATTTGACATAAAGCCAGTTAAAACTTACTCTAATACTCGCCAGAACACTCAAACAAACAGCGGGCAAAATCAAAGCGCAACAAACAAAAAAAGACTAGAAGCGCTAAGAAGAATGAGACATGTGACTCCCAGACCTAGAAGATTAGGGCTTGGAGGAGCACCAGGAGTATAAAAATTAAAAGGAGGAAAGATAAAAAATGAACGTAACATTAACATTGGATGATTTAGTATCACACCCAAATATATTGGTTGATTCACCAATTACTACAGCAAATGGAGGATTTTTAGATGCAGCTGGAACCGCTGGAGATGGAAATTACTTGCAATTTAAAATTAATGGATTACCAGTTGCAAACGTATTTTATGAAGCAGGAGGAAAAACTCCAAAAGAAGCAGCAGAAAATGCATTTACACAATATTTTGCTACTGTGCCTGTACCCCCAGCTACTGCTGATGAATTGCAAACTTATTTTTCAAATAATGAAAATACAATTAATAAATTTGCAAAAGAAATTGGAAAAAGATATTCAACACAATATCAAACAGAAGTATCAAAATTAGAAAGTAGAAAATTAGATATTACTGGAAAAGCAGGAATTTAATTTTTTTTTTATTTTTTTTATTTTTTTTAAATATGGTAAAAATATGGTAAAAACAAATATTAATATAAATAAATATAATTTTTTGGCTAATAAAATTATTCATCCAACAGCAAATGATTATGAATTAGTTGAACAAAATAGAACAGTTCATAATGTTTCAGTAGGAGGATTAACTATTTTAGAAGCTTTAAGACAAATTTTATATACTGAATATCAATTTAATAATCATCAATCTAATTATATAAAAATAGTAGATACTATACTTAATACTGAAATAGAAGAGACATTTAACAATATGGAAAAATTATATTCTCTTTATTTTAAACAAAAATATTCTCAAAAAACAATAGGTTCAGACATTTTAAATAATGGAAATTACTTTGAAATAAAACAATGTAATGCAGGAAATATAACTCAAAGTTTACCTTTTAATGAAAATATGAAAAATGTAAATGATTTAGATAGTTTACTTTTAGTGTATGATTCACAAAATCCAAATAATACACCTCTTGAAAAAAATGGACATTATTGTTTTAACATGTATAAAAATAAACCAATCACAATAGATTCATTTAACTTTGTAACTACGCCCTTAACCAATAATTTAAAAATAGATGAATTACTTTATAAAATAAAAAATACTGATGAATTTTCATTTAAAACATTATCAAATAAAAATCAAATAGAACAATTATATAATATTTATAAAAATTTTAGAAATAATCCTATAACTGCAGGAGTATTTATTAATATTCAAGATATTGCACAAGGAATAAGAACTCTTATTACTCCAAAATTAAAAAAAATAAGACCTAAAGCAAAAAATTTATTTGAAGTTCAACCAAATCAAATTAACTTTGATACATATGAAAATTATTACTGTTCATATGCAGAAGAAAGAATGCTTCCAAAATATAATACAGTTTTTAATCCATTTATTGATGCAGGATTCTCAACTCAAAGAGGAAATTTTAGTGATATTACAACATTAACAAAAAATAATTTTAAACATATTAAAAATTGGGAAAATAATTTGTCTGAAAATTTAAAATTTGTATTATATAATTTTGAATCAATGCTCCAATATGAAAGAGTAGGAAATGCAATAGACTGGACACCTTGAATTTATTTATTTGATTATTTTCTCGATTATTTCTTTTTTGCTGAATTCTTTCAAATCCTTGTATTCTTGGCCTGTTCCTAAGAATAATATTGGCTTTTTGACGCTGTAGCTTGCTGAGATTATTGCTCCACCCTTGGTGTCAACATCAGTTTTTGACAGTATTAAATAATCAATGCCTATTTCAGCGTTGAACTTGTCAGCTTGCAGTGTAACATCAGCTCCAGTGATAGAATCAGCAACGAAGATGCATGAATCAGGCATAATAACGCGCTTCATTTTCTTTAATTCATCCATTAAATTAGAGTTAGACTGCAGTCTTCCAGCAGTGTCAATGATTAAAATATCAACATTATTCTTTTCGGCGTGCTTTTTTGCATCATACGCAATGCTGGTTGAATCAGCTCCATACTCTGAACTAATGAGCTTAACCCCTAACTTGTCAGCATGGGTTCTCAATTGCTCAATGCTTGCAGCCCTGAACGTGTCGCAAGCTGCAAGCAAAACGCTTAATTTTTTAGTCTTAAAATAATTAGTTAATTTTCCTATAGTTGTTGTTTTGCCGCTGCCGTTAACTCCAATAATCATAATAATGTAAGGCTTTTTTGCCTTAATCTTTTTCAAAAATTCGCCAGGAACTTCCTCAATTAATACTTTATCAAGAGTGCTTTTCAATGAATCATTAATGACTTTTTTCAAGTCTTTTTTAACGCTTTTTCCAACTAGCTCCAGCTTCAAATCCTGCTTGATTTTAGAGACAACTTCTGAGCTGACATTGCTTTGTATAAGATTAAGCTCTATGTCAAAGAAGATTTTTTCAAAATCTTTCTCATTCATCACTTTTTCTGTAAAAACTTTTTCAACTTTGTTGATTGCTTCACTTATCTTTTTTTTAAAAAACTCAAACACTTCAGATTCACTTCTTGCTTCTTTTTTCTTTCTTTTGAAGCTCTTCTAGTTCCTCTTTATTTTCATTTTCTTCATCATTAGTCAATTTAATTAATTCATACTCAAGCTTTTTCAGTTTGTCAGTAATCTTATTAGCTTCCTCGCTGAATCTATTCAATAATGAATCAGCTTCATCAATCCTTTCCTTAATATATTTATCGCACTCCTCAGAATTCTTCTCAATAATTATTTTGTTGCCTATGCCTATCAATGCTTTGTCAGGGTCTTTGATGTAAACTTTAAGCATTAAGCCTTCGCTTAAAGGCATGACTATTTCCTGATTAGGCTTGGCTTTTTTAACCTGGCTTATTATTTCAAGAGCTGATTTGAACTCAGCCATTCTGGAATTAACCTCCTGATTCTGGGCATCAATGCTTTCGAGCTCCTGCCTAAGCATCTCGAATTCAGATGATTTCTCTTCAATTATTTCTCTTCTGCTATTTTTCATTTCATCAACTCCTCCAGAGCCATTATTTCACTGCCATTCATCTCTTTTGAAATAATTATCCCATGCTTGTTTTTTACAAAACCAGCCTTAATAATCGGGCTGCTGCCATTAACAGTCCCTAATTCTAAATCAATTTTAAAAAAATCCTTAATTTTTTCAATCTCAGCATCTCTTGCCTGCTTATTAATCAGCCCTTTCTTGTTAAAAATAATCAAGTTTGCTCCAACAGTTTCTATGCTTGCAATCTTTGATTTCATAACTTCCAAGCCTTCATCTTCTAACTGCTTTATTGCTGAATCCTCAAAATTAGGATTAACAAGAGCTTTATTCTTATAAATAACAACATTATTGCCTAAAGCATTGGCTTTAGTGTCAAGTATTACAATTTTTAGCTTCATTTTTTCAAGCTCTTTAAGGGAATCCTTGCTTATTCCTTTAGGCACTAATAACAACTTCTCATTTCCTGCCAAAAATATGCCATTAACGCTGGAATTCATAACATCTGTTTTAATGACTTCTGTTTTAAGCTCATCATTTATTATTTTAATAACTTCATCACTAGTTATTCTTGGAACAACTGTGAATTTATCAGTTGAATAAAAAAATAATCCAATGTTTGGGTTTCCTAAAAAATTAATTATTTGCATAATTATAACTTGTTTAAATTTTTATCAAATTTAGCCACTGGTTTTTTTATAGCTTCATCTTTGACTTTTTTTGTTGAATTTATTTCTTCTTTTTTATCAGCTTTAACATTATCATCTGTTTTTGATTCAGCAGTTAAATCCTCAAGAGATTTTTCTTTTTTCTTATCCTTCTTGTCAGCCTTTTTTTCAAATTCAATTCTTAAAGGTTTTCCTTCAAGGTTAACAAAGGCTTTTCCGCTTTTTAATTTTTGAACAAAAACGCTTACTTTGGTTGGAGGATTCTTAATGCCCCTATTCCATATTGCATTGTTTAATTCTTCACCAATCAAAACATCGCCTTTTTTAGCCCTAGTATTCTTTTCAATAAATTGCTTAATGGTGACAATAGCTCTCTTGCTTCTTTCATTGCTAGGGGCTTTAAGCCCATTTTTTTTTAATTTTATTATATATTTTCTTGTTTCAAAATCCTTCACTATACTCACCTATTAATTCCTATCTTAGTTTTTCTCCAATTTCTTCTCATCTTAGGGTTAAGAGTCCAGCTACTGACATGAACCCCTCTTTTTAAGCCGTATTTTTTAACAATAATCCATCTGGGAGCAACTCTATTCTTTTTCATTGCGCTTTCTAGCTTAGCTTTTAATGAGCCGAATTTATTTTTTGTCATTTTTTATCACTTTATAAGCAGTATTATCCATTAATTTCATTGCTTTAGGGGTTAATTCTCTTCCTTTCCTTTTTCCTCTCATAACTTTCTTAAGCAAACCCTCATCTTCTAATTGCTGCAAAATAACCCTAATAATCTTTCCAGAGCCTTTAAAGGCTTTTTCTTGCCTTGTTCCCCTGTTTTTTCTTGAACCATACTTAATTCTTAATCTTGAAACTCCTTTTGGTCCATGAACATAAATATACCTTAAAATGCTAGCAGTCCTTATATGCCAAAAATCCTCTTGAGTTGGAGCTTTTTCCTTGCTAACTGAAGTCTTGACAAACATTGCCCACTGGGGAGCAGCAATCTTTGGAAACTCTTTTAATTCAACTTTCAAAGTATCAATAAACTTATTCGCATCCGCATCAAATACATTAACCATATTAACACAAAAAACTATTATTATTTTAAAAACTTTCCTATTAACGCGTTAAAATAATGTTTTTAACAAATATAATACCCCATTTTTAAAAACTTTTTTAAATCAAAACTTGCTTGTAATGGTTATGTCTGAAAAAAAGCTGCCTTCAAGTTCTGGAGGAATAATGCAGTATTATGATGATTATAAGACTAGTTTTTCAGTAACTCCTATGCATGTAATAATAGCTACTGGAGTGCTTGTTGTTTTAGTTATACTGTTTAATTTCATAAATCCTTTCGGTTTTTAAAAGATTATTAAAAGTTTTTAAAATATTAAGTAATTATTTTAGTTAATGGAATCATTTTTTAGCCCGAAAACGATTGCGCTAATAGGGGCAAGCAATAAGAAAGGAAAGATTGGAAATGACATATTCAACAATTTAAGGGTTTCTAAATCAAAAATTATTCCAGTTAATATTAATAAAGAAAAAATTATGGGCCAAAAATCTTATGAGAAAGTGAGTGATTATTCAGGAAAAGTTGACTTGGCAATAATTGTCATACCTGCAAAATTCGTTTTGGAGGTTTTAAAAGAATGCGGTGAAAAAAAGATAAAATCAGCAATTATAATAAGCGCGGGTTTTGGAGAGGTAGGAAATAAAGAGCTTGAAACTCAGGTTTTTGACCTTTGCAAAAACTATAATATCAAGCTTTTAGGCCCTAACTGCTTAGGCATACTTAATATAAACAATAGCTTGAACGCCAGCTTTTACAAAGGCAAAATAATCAAGGGAGGCATCTCATTCATTTCGCAATCAGGAGCAATAGGTGTTTCGGTTTTGGATAAATCAGTAAGTGAAAACATTGGTTTCAGCAAATTCATCAGTGTTGGAAACATGCTTAACACTGATTTTTCTGATTATATAAAATATTTAAGCAAGGACAAGGACACAAAGGTTATTTGCTTATATATTGAAGGGATTAAGGATGGCGAAAGCTTCATTAAAGCAGTCAAGAGCTGCAAAAAGCCAATAATTGCCCTAAAAGCAGGATTTACAAATACTGCAATGAAGGCAATTTCTAGCCACACTGGAAGCTTGGCTGGAAATAGCAGGATTTATGACAGCATATTCAAGCAGTTTGGAGTAATTAAGGTTAATAACCTTAATGAAATGTTTAGCCTTGCAAAATATTTAAGCAAAAATCCTATGCCAAAATCAAGAAATGTTTGCATAATAACCAATGCTGGAGGAATGGGAGTTCTTTGCAGTGATGCTTGCGAAAGCAACGGTTTAATAGTTGCAAAATTGCCTGATAGTGTAAAAAACAAAATAAGCGCTTTTCTTCCAAGCCATTGGAACAAAAGCAACCCTATTGATATCTTAGGCGATGCTTTAGCTGACAGGTATGCTTTGGCATTAAAGACTTTGTCAGGCAAAAAGTTTTATGATGTTTTATTGGTTATTCTTACTCCTCAAAGCAACACTGAAGTTGAAAAAAGCATGCAAGCAGTGATTAATTTCAAAGCAAAGAATCCTGGCATAGCCATTTTTTCATGCTTTGTTGGCGGAGAAAAAATTGCCAAAGCATTAAAAATGGCCAATGAGAATAACATTATCAATTTTGATGAGCCTTATTTTTTTGCAAAAGCTGTATCAAAATTATTCTAAGTTTATCCTTGCATCAACCAAGAAATAATCCTTGCCTGAAAAAATCACTGGATTTAAATCCATTTCTAGAATCTTTTCGGCAATAGCTAAATCACCTATTTTTATTAATAATTCTGCTAATTTTTCCTCATCAATGCAGGGATTTCCCCTGAAACCTTTCAGTATTTTTTTAAAATTTAATTCATTAATCATATCATAAGCGTCTTTCTTTTTCAAGGGTGCCTTTCTGAAGCTCACATCATTTATTAGTTCAACAAAGATTCCTCCTATGCCAAGCATCACCATTTTGCCAAAAACTTCATCATTGCTGATTCCTAAAATTAATTCTGTTCCTTTTTTTTGCTCCTGCAGCACAACGGTTTTTGACAGTTTTTTAAGGGAATCGTAGGCTTTTAGCAAGTCTTTTTTGTCAAGTATGTTCAAAAACAAGCCTCCAACATCACTTTTATGCGAGTATTTTTCGCTGCTAATCTTGATAACCACTGGCTTAGTTAGCCTGTCAAATGCTGAAATTAATTCATTCTTGTTTGAACATTCGTAAAATTCAGCCAAGTTAAAATTCCTTGTTTTCATGAACCTTAATGAATCGCTTAAGTTTAGCATTGTAGATAAATTAATTAATTAATCATTTTAAAACATTACTTTTAAAAATAAATACCAATCTAATTATTCTTATGGTCCGTTAGCTCAGCTTGGATAGAGCGCCTGCCTTCTAAGCAGGAGGTCGTGGGTTCAAATCCCATACGGACCAATAGTTGATAATCTGGGGAATAAATACCAAGAAATTTCTTCAATTGCTTTATGAGTTCTTACTTCAATGTTTTTTATTAAAGATTCAATATCTTCCCATTCCCATTCAGTTTTAAAATTAAGTTCATCCAAATTCAAATTAGGTGAAATAGTGATTAAATAATTGTTTGCATGATTATGGGGGTTTTGTATAAAAAAGCTTTGATGGGCTTCAATTACTTCATGGGCAAGCATAGGCTTTCTGAACCCTAAAAAATAAATATTGCCTTCTTTCAGCAAATCAAAGCATTTTTTTGAATAAATTATTGATAAGCATGCGCTTTTTTCATTAAAATCATAGGTTGCAACATAATTCATGTTTATCTTATCTGAAGTGTTCAGCGGACCTAGTTCTATTTTTTTAAAATAAGAATTTGTATATTTTTGATTAAAAGTATTCAATAGTTCTAACTCAGAGTCTATTAAACATGATTCCATGAGTTATTTTTTAAAGCTTTATTTTTTTAAAGCTTTACTTTTATGGTTATTCTGGAATATATACTGTTGTTTTTTCCTTGTCTTGTTTAATAGCATAGTTTATTGAAAATTCATCATTTTCAGTATAAAACTTTACTGTTAGCAAGGAGTCTGTATGAATTCCATCTGTGCTTCCAATATTTTGTATTTTATATGAAACTTCGCAACCTTTTTCTTTAGCTGCTTGGCTCATGAATCCAATTGTCTCTTCCAAAGACAATTCTTTTATTTTAATTTCGTTGGTGTTCATGATTAATAACTGAATAAAATCTCTTTAAAAATGTTACTATCTATTAGTGACAACTAAATATAATTTGAATTTGCAGCTGCTAATCAGTCATAAACATTCATATTCAGCCTTTCCATCAATTTCTCTTTTATTGCATTAAGCTCTTCCATGTAAATTGCAGCATAAGTCAAAAGCTTTGACTGGTAATTAGTCCTTAAATAGATTGGCAGAATCATTTTAGTAAAAGAATTTTTTCTCCAAGTTCTAGTGTAGTCAAGTTCTAAATTATATTTTATAGCAAATATGCCCATTACAGTATCTCCTGAAATCCTATAAGCATTTGTTGACAAAATAAACGAGATTCTTGCGAAATCATCAATGTTTTTATAGGCAACCCAATCCCATAGCATTGTCTTAGAAGTTTGGTCTATATCTGTTTGAGTGAATGAGGTTTCAGTGCATTTCAATCCCCATTTTTCAATCAAGTCATTATAAAAATCTATATAAAAAGAGCTCATTTTCATTATGCTGCCCTTATTTTTTATTGTAAGCCAGTTAATATTGATTATTATTGGAGCATCAGGTTTAGCATCTTCAACCATTTGTTTAAAATTCATAGATTAAATATTGTCATCCTTTAATTAAAAAAGTTATGAATAAATAATTCTTATAAAACCCAGAATAATAGAATAATGTATGGTTTATGAGGTTGAAATCAGAAGCTTTATTTCTAAAGACAAATATTTAGAGTTGACTAATTTTTTTGATAAACATGCCGTTTTTTTAAGCGAGAGTGATCAGGAAACCCATTATTTTGATTGCAATAAGGATTTGAGGATTCAAAAGAACAGTAATTATTCGAAGATTTGGTTTAAGGCTGGAAAAATGCATGATGAAAAGAGAAAAGAGATTGAGCTCATGCTGAAAAAAGAGGATTTTTCCAAGGCTCAGGAATTGTTTAATGAGCTAGGTTTTAATGTTAAGATAAAATGGTTAAGGAAAAGGCGCGAATACAAATGGGGGGAATTCAGTGTCTGTATAGATTACACAAAAGGCTATGGCTATATTATTGAGATTGAAAAGCTTTGCGAAGAAAAAGACAAGGATTATTATGAAAATGTGATTAGGTCAAAGTTTGATGAGATTAATGTAAAAATTACTTCTAAGGAAGAGTTTAGCCAAAAGTTCAAGGATTATGAAAAGAACTGGAAAGCATTAATTAATTAAAATTAGTTAAGTTTTAAAAAACCTGATTTTCTATTTTTATTTGTCAAGAGTCCGTGGCTCAGCTTGGATAGAGCGACTGCCTCCTAAAAAATTGTGATGATGAGAAGGTCAACTGAAAAACTTATGATGAGACTGACCTACACTGAGTTTTTGGAGATAGCAGTAGGTCGGGGGTTCAAATCCCCTCGGGCTCGCTTATTATTAAAGTAATTCATTAACACTAGTGGTTAATATTTGGGTTATTTTTTCCAAATCATTCTGTGGGCTGGCACCAATTATTATACGGTTTCCAATAGAAATTTGGCTTAATATTTCAATGGTTCTTTTTTCAAGTTCGCTTTGATTCTCTGAACTATACTGAATTTTCCTAAGTTTTTCCAGGGGTGCTCCTCCAATATACCTGATTTTTGCATCAACCATTTCAGGATGCCTTATAAAATACCTGCTGTCTCCTCCAATAGTTCCATCTTTAGAGACACTCCAAGTAGAATTATTTGTCTTGAAGGATTTTCCAAAATAAGGTTCAATATTAAAAGCCATATATTTTTGCATATTTTATTCATATTGAGTTGTTTTTAAAAAACTATATAACATCTTTAAAGTAGTGAAATATTTAAATGACTGCTAATTAATTATTAAACAATGGAAAAGAAGAATTATTTAATGATAATAATGGCAATTGTTATTTTCGGAATAATAATACCTTTAGTTTACAGCGGAATTTTAGCATTCATTAATATACTCTCACCAAATGAGGAAATTTCCACAAGCCAGCTTTTAGCAGAATGCGGAAGAGCTGCTTCTTTATATACAACTATAAAAACAGAGGTTAATAGGAAGAATTTTTGCTGCACAAGCATTGATTTGAACAACAATGAAGTGATTGACAGCAATGAATATTGCGCAAAAATTTATGATAAAAATATTGAAGGAAACAGTGCTGCAATATTGTGCAGCAGCCCAGTAAATTATTACAGTAATTATTTAGGGTGTGAAAATAAATGATTGATGGATTTATCTTATTTATGGTTTTCGTTTTCATATTCTCATTCATTGCAGCATATTTTTTCTTAGATGACAAAAATTCGAATCGAGTGCTTTTAAAATCTTTTTTTTCAAGCTTAGTGATATTTTTAGCAATACTCTTTTTTTTAATAATTAATTAATAATAATGAAGCGCTAAATGGCAATGTAAAATCATCTATTTTGCTAGGGCTTATTAGTTCAACTATTGAGATTATGAAACTTATTGCCAAAGCTTTCATTGAAAATCCGAAAAATGATGAGATTATTATTAAGTTTGAGATTAGCATTGCAAGCGAGCCTTCAAAAGTTCTGTTATTGCCTAATATTGAAAAAATGTTTTTTCCATAGTTTTTCCCTACAATTGCAGCCAAAGGATCTGATATTATTAGTATTAAGGTGCTCATTAATGGAATAATAGTGTTATTGGTTACTATTGAAAAAAGTATTAGGTAAGTTATGGATACTCCATAAAGCACTGGGCCTTGCAGGTAATTTTTTTCCTGCTCATCATTCATTGAATGAAAAATGTGTTTTAGAAAAGGGGTTGATTTTCTTGATAAAAAAACTATTAAAGTGATAACTGCTGAGGCAATAAAATAAAGCCATTTATTTGTTGCAAAGAACAATGATATTATGCTTAATCCTGAGAAAAAATGAATAATCATTCGTGCGGTTCTTTTATTTATCCTATTTTTTTTATATAAAACTATTGGGATTGTGTAAACAATTGCTATATATATTGCAACTAATAATATGATGATTAAGTCATTCATAAGTTATTCTATGAAATTAAGGGATTATAAAATTTTTTAATAAACAATTGTTCAATTATTTAATGGGCTTATAGTATAACTTGGATAGTACAGTGGCCTTCGGAGCCGAAAATCAGGGTTCAAATCCCTGTAAGCCCTTAGAAACTACGTTTTTTTAGAAAAATTATTTAAATAAAAAGATTGAATAGACTAATATAATGAGTAAAAAAAATGAAGAATGCAAAGATTGCATTGAAGACATGAAAAAGTTTGAAGAGCTAAAAAAGGATTATGTTTTGCTTACCAATCAATTAAGGCTTCTTCAGGCAGATTTTGACAATTACAAAAAAAGGGTTATTAAAGAAAAACTTGACTTGTCTGATTTGTCAAAAACAGAATTAATACTTGACTTATTGCCTGATTTAGAGGCTTTCAAAAAAGCCAGCGATTTAAGCAAGGATGAAGGATTTAAATTAATATATAAGAATTTCATGAAAGTGCTTATAAAAGCAGGTCTGAAAGAGATTAAATGCGTTGGCGAAAAATTTGACATTAATTTGCATGAAGCAATGGTTTCTGTTACGGATGAAACCAAAGATGATGGAATGATAATTGATGAAATAGAAAAAGGCTACACTTTTAATGATAAACTAATCAAGCCAAGCAAAGTGGTTGTGAACAAGAAACAATAAATTTATTAATATTACTAAGTTATGTTACTTTTATGATTTTTGAAGATTTTAAGAAAAAGCATTCTGATTTAGGGCTTACTGACAAGGATTTTAAGGAGTTTTATTGCTTAATTTCTAATTATATACTTTTGAGAATTTTTCCCAATGAAAATGACTTTTATATGGTAACTGGAGAGGATGCTGACACTTATTTTGACTATTTTGCCAGAGGACTGCTTATAATAAAGGACAAGTTTCATGTCAAGTTTAACAAGAAATTTTACGAGGTTTTGAATTTCATAATCTCTTATAACCAAACTTTTCATTATACTGTTCTTTTTAATGAATTGGATGTTGATGTTAAAAAAGAGATTATTAATTATGTGTCTACTAATAAGAAGAAATACAGGATGCCTTATTTGGTTAGGAATTTTTTGACAGAGCTAATCTATTGCTTTGAACCTGAAAGGCTTGTAAAAATAGAGATGTATAAAAGCTTTGTCAACTCAAACGGAAAATACTTGTTTGAATAATCTTTTTAAAGAGATTTTTATCAGATTAATACATGGGTAAATATTTTAATTTCAATAAATATACTATGGATAACGGATTAAATGTTGCATATAGAAAGACTGATAGCAATATTACCTTAATTGATTTAAACATCGGAAGTGGTTCATTAACAGAGAATAATAATGAAAAAGGATTATGTCACTTATTAGAGCACTGCATATACAATGGAGCAACAGCAAAATACACTCCAAAGCAATTGGATGATATTAAGTCAAATTTCGGGTATTCCAACGCGTCCACTTCAATCATACCAATTTATTTCAGATCAGATTTATTAAAAGAAGATGTTGAATCCTGCTTGGATTTCTTATCCCAAATAGCTTTAAACTCAAAATTTGATGAAACCACTCTGGATCAAGAAAAACAAAGGGTTTTAAGGGAAATATGTGACCATAAAACTAATAAATCCATTTATGGAGAATCATTTAATGATGCCTTTTTTGGAAATTCAAGGGTCATTTATGACGTATTAGGGGATGCAGAAATTATAAAAAAAGCCTCGGTTAATGACTTGATGAATATATACAAAAGGAATTTTAATATTAATAATATGGGGCTATTTCTTTACGGGGGCTTGCCTGATAATATAGACTCACTTATCAGTAATTATTTTGGAAACTACTCTAAAGGAAAAAAGCTTGAGTTTAATGTTAAAAAATTAAAGCCTCAGATTAAGTCATCATTCTTGTACTTCAAAGACATTTTCTTATTGAATGAGAATAATCCTGATTTAAGCAGCGCCCAATTCAGTATGAGATTAAACGCGCCTAATTTTAATGAAAAATATTACTATGAAATGCAAATATTAAATGACTTCTTAGGGAATTCTTACAATTCAAGGCTTCATAGCGAAATAAGCGCAAAAAAAGGATTAGCTTACAATATTGATTCAAAATTTATAATAGAACCAAGTTGTAATTATTTAAGCATTGCAGGAATGATTCAAGCACAGAAATATAAAAAAGTGATTAATTCAGTATTTGACATATTTTCAGATTTGAGGAATAAATTAATACCTGAGGATTTTTTAATAAAAAATATTAAAAAGACTAATTATGATATTTTAAAAAATTATGAATCTCCTATTGGAAATATTGATATAATGAAATCAAACATTTATGATGATTTTGACATAGTTGATGTTATTGATATTATTAAAAATATTAATCAGGAAAGCATAAGGGAAGCTGCAAGATTATATTTGCCTGAAAATACTGATGATAAAAAATATAGTATGATGGTAATAAGTCCTTTTGATGAAGAAAAATAATTTATTTTTTAATAATCAAAGGTAATCTTATGTTGGTATTTTACCACAACATTTATAAATAAATACTGTTGGTATTTTATACTAACAATGATTGTTGGTGTCTAATACTAACAATTAAAAAATAAATGGTGATAAAAAAATGGCAAGAACAATAGGTATAGATTTAGGTACAACTAAATGCTGTATGGCATACATTGAGGGCGGAAGGCCTCAAGTAATTCCAACCTCTGAAGGAGACAGAATAATGCCTTCAATGGTTGCGTTCACAAAAGAAGGAGAAAGACTAATTGGAACACCTGCAAAAAGACAGGCAGTAATTAATGCTGAAAACACAGTATTCCACATTAAAAGATTCATGGGAAGAAAATACAATGACCCAGCAATTAAATTTGACTTAACACATGCCCCTTATAAAATAGTAAAAGCTCCAAATGGAGATGTAAGAGTTGAGCTTAAAGGAAAGCAATATTCACCTCCAGAGATAAGCGCAATGCTACTTAGCAAGTTAAAAAAAGATGCTGAAGCATTCTTAGCTGAAGAAGTTGACAGCGCAGTAATAACTGTTCCAGCATACTTTAATGACTCTCAAAGACAAGCAACAAAGCAAGCAGGAGAAATAGCAGGACTTAAAGTTTTAAGAATAATCAACGAACCAACAAGCGCAAGCTTAGCCTATGGATTAGACAAAAAAGGAAGCAAAAAAATAGCAGTCTATGACTTAGGAGGAGGAACATTTGATATAAGCATTCTAGAATTAAGCGATGGAATCTTTGAAGTAAAATCAACAAATGGTGACACTCACTTAGGTGGAGCTGACTGGGACCAAAGAATAATGGACTACATTGTTGAAGAATACAAAAAAAAGCACAACATCGATTTATCAAAGGACAAAACAGCTATTCAAAGGCTAAAAGAAGCTGCTGAAAAAGCGAAAATAGAGCTTTCAACAACAACTAATACTGAAATTAATATCCCTTATATTACAATGATTGATGGCAATCCAGTTCATGTGAATATGCAGCTATCAAGAGCTAAATTTGAGGATTTAGTGAAAGATTTGCTTGAAAAAACTATAGGTCCTTGCGAGAAAGCAATAAAGGATGCAGGAATCACTAAAAATCAAATTGATGAAGTATTACTAGTTGGAGGACCAACAAGAATTCCATCAATCTATGAAAAAGTAAAAACTTTTTTTGGAAAAGAGCCTAACAAAGGAGTTAACCCTGATGAAGTAGTTGCAGTAGGAGCTGCGATACAAGCAGGAGTGCTTGGAGGAGAAATAAAAGATGTATTATTATTAGATGTTACTCCATTAAGCTTAGGAATTGAAACCTTGGGAGGAATATTTACAAAAATGATTGACAGAAATACCACTGTTCCAATCAAAAAAAGCCAAGTATACAGCACTGCAGCAGATAACCAGCCAGCAGTAAGCATACATGTGCTTCAAGGAGAAAGGCCAATGTCTGCTGACAACCATTCACTTGGAAGATTTGACTTAGTTGGAATACCTCCAGCTCCAAGAGGAATACCCCAAATAGAAGTAACCTTTGACATTGATGCTAACGGAATAATAAATGTCTCCGCAAAAGATTTAGGAACAGGGAAACAGCAAGCAATAAGCATTAAGTCATCAACAGGACTTAGCGACTCAGAGATTGAAAGAATGAAAGAGCAGGCAAAGCAATACGAAGAGGATGACAGAAAAAAAGCTGAACAGGTTGAAGTATTAAACAAAGCTGAAACAATGACTTACACTGTTGAAAAAACCATAAAAGAAATGGGAGACAAAATGGATGAAGAAACCAAGAAGAAATTGGAAGAAAAATCATCAGAATTAAAGGCAGTTATTCCAAGCGAGAATCTTGAAGATATTAAGAAAAAAATGGAAGAATTAGAAACAATGATTCAGGAATTCACAACAAAACTTTACCAAAATGCTGCAGCTGAACAGCAAGCCCAGAAACCTAATGAAGAAAAGGCAAAGAAACCAAAAAAAGATTCAGATGATGAAGTAGTTGATGGAGACTTTGAAGAAAAGAAGTAAAGCTTCTTTTTTTTTATTTTTTTTTATTAACTTTTTTAAATAAAGAGAGAGTGAACTGAAATACTATGCCTAAAAATTACTACGAAACATTGGGTGTTAGCAAAGATGCAAGCCAGGAAGAAATAAAAAAAGCTTACAGAAAGCTTGCAATGAAATACCACCCAGATGTCAATAAAGAAAAAGGGGCAGAGGATAAGTTCAAGGAATTAAACGAAGCTTTCAGTGTAATAGGCGATGATTCTAAAAGGCAACAATATGACATGTTTGGCACCACTAGAGACCAGCAAAGCCAAGGAGCACAAGGAGGATTCCAAGGATTTGGAGGAGGACAAGGCCAAGGATTTGAGGATATGTTCGGTGGCTTTGAGGACATCTTTGGCAGCTTCTTTGGACAAAGAAGCCATAGGCAAGAAGAGGAATCAGGCGAAGATTTAAGATATGATTTAGATATAGAGTTAGAAGATGTTTACTTTGGAGCTGAAAAAGAAATAAACTATTATGCTTATGTAGAATGCAAAAAATGCGATGGTTCAGGAGCAAGCAGCAAATCCAAAATACAAATATGCAGCACATGCCATGGAAAAGGATTCGTAACCCAAATGGTTAATTTAGGGCCAATAAGAATGCAAAATCAAGGAGTATGCCCAAGTTGCAGAGGAAAAGGAAAAACAATAAAAGACCCCTGCACTCAATGCGACGGAAAAGGCAGAATAAAAGACAAAGTAAAAATTAAGGTAAAAATTCCTAAAGGAATAAATGAAGGGCAAAGAATAAAAATTAAAGGAAAAGGAAACGCTGCAAAAAACAATAACACTCCAGGAGACTTATATGTATTTATAAGC
Source organism: Candidatus Nanoarchaeia archaeon (assembly GCA_041652755.1). Lineage (GTDB taxonomy): Archaea > Nanobdellota > Nanobdellia > Tiddalikarchaeales > Tiddalikarchaeaceae > JAQTTT01. The sequence goes on along the minus strand of JBAZGS010000004.1, from coordinate 19,338 downwards.
ATTAAGGAACATTCCAGGTTTGAAAGATACAATGAAAACCTTCTGACAACTGTGGATATTAATTTCACCCAAGCAGCACTCGGAGACAAAGTAAGCATTAAAACTTTTGACTCAGAAGTTATGCTGAAAATACCAGCAGGCACGCAGCCAAACACTGTGTTCAGGCTAAAAAACAAAGGGCTGCCAGTGCTTAACCATAATGATGACTTTGGAGATTTGCTAGTAAAAGTAAATATTTTAGTCCCAACAAAATTAAGCGGCAAAGAAAAGGAATTAATACAGGAATTGTCAGAGCTTGAAGGCAAAAAAAACAGCACAAGAAAAGGATTCTTTGAACGCTTAAAAGAAGAGTTCAACAAATAAGAATATAAAATCTAGGGACTTGTTCAATTATTAATGATTAAGGAATTTTGCATGTACAAAAAATCAGTAAATGATTTAAAAAAAGCGATTAGTTTAGACAAACAATTAATGATTACTGATCTTTGGAGCGATTTAAAAAATTATAAAGAGATAGAATCTTTACTGTTAAGCAAGGGATTTAAGCTGAATTATAAAAGGCCTGTTTTTTACAAAAAAGTCAGCGTTCCTGAAAAATCAAAGCTGATTTTTAAGACTGAGAAAAAATAATCAAAGGATTGTTTTTTGAAATGCTTAAAAAAACTGAAAATGCTGACTTTTTAAGCTGGAAAGAAGCTCCTGCCAAAGGATTTAGAGAGATTTATTCTCCTGTCAAGCAATGGAACTTATGCGCTTACAATGAATTAAATAAGCTAATAGGTTTTTTCACTTTAGAGCATAATAAAATAGGGTATGGAACTTTTTTATTAATTTATATTAAGGATGAATTTAGGGGAAAAAATTATGCGGTTGAATTGCTGAAAAAAGCTGAAGAGTTGCTCATGAAAGCAGGAATAAGTGACTGGTATGAATCAGCACATGAATCAAACACTGCAATGATTAAAGTTTTCATTAAATACGGCTTTGTTCACAAACGAGACTTAATGTTTTTTATAAGAAATTAATCAGCTTCATCAGTCTTGCCTTTTAACAGCTCAAACTTTTTCTTTAATTCATTCATCAAATCATTATGTGAAGGCTTATCATTAGTAGGCAATTCAGTGTTATTTTGGGTAATTGGAGCTTTTGGTGGAGGAGGAGGCATTGATAAATTATTTGCAGGTTTAGCTGGATTGTATAAATCAGTCAATAAGCCAATTGCCATGCTTCTTACTGAAGGATTTTCATTAGAAATATTATCCTTTGGCAAAACAGTTTCTAAACTATTAACTTGGGTTTCAATAAGAGCATATCTATTCTCTAATGAATGAATGTTTTGGTCTAATGAATTAATTTGATTGTATAAGCTGCTGAATTTTTCATCAAAATATGCAGCCATAGTTATTATGTTTTTAGTAATTAATTCTATTGTTTCTTCTAGATAAACAAGCTTTATACGAGTCTCATCATCATTAGAGCTGGAATTCAACGCATCAATTAAGCCAGAGCCTTCTCCCATAATATAATTATATGTTTATGAAAACTTATATACTTTTTTCAAACAAAAAATTATATAAATATAAAAAGCTAATTAAAACCTATAAATATGAAGCCAACTACTAGTTTAATAAGAGAAAGCAACGTCTTAGTCTTATTAGTCGAGTATTAGGTTTCACTTTTCTAAAAAAACATATTGCAGGTGAAACTTTAAAATGAACAGTGATAACTATAAAAAAAATAAGATAAAAAACTTGGAAGAAAGATTAGTTAATTTAGGGATAAATGAGTGCGTCATAGCTTCTGTTTATGAAACAAGTGATAATCCAATACAAACTTTTAGGAATATTTATATTGAACTGAAAAAAAATGAGCAGCCTATGCAGAGCTACAATTTATTAGAACTTGAGCTTATTAAGAAAGGTGTAAGGGCAAATGCAATGCATGTTTTAAAGCGGGCTTTAAAAGAATATGTTAATTATATGAGCCTTTTGAAAAAAATTTATGAAAAATACAAGAATTAAGCTATTACTTTTTTTGACTCTATCTTTTTTATTTGCTTAACGCATTCTTTAAGGCTTTTAGGGTAAACATTGAAGGTTTCATGGAAATAATTAAATGAAAGCAAAGGATTTGTTTGGCTTAGCACATAAAAAACTGCAGCGTTTGCAACAGTATTATACTGCCTTTGATGAGTAATGTTTGTGTAATAATCAGAGATTATGCCTTTAATTTTAGATAATTGAGTTTCATCTTTCAGGTTAAAATCCTCACAAGTAGCCAAAGCAATTTCATAGGTTTTTCTAATGTGATTGTTCAATAATTCACCTAAATCCCCTGAACCAGCTAGTTTTTCCATGATTTAATATTGAATTATTCTATTTAAAAAACTTATTAAAAACATGAAACTCTTTAATTAACTATAGCTCCTGTAGTATAGCTTGGATAGAACAAGAGATTGCGGATCTTTAGGCCCGGGTTCAAATCCCGGCAGGGGCATTGGAAGAAAGGTCAAACGCCCTAGTCTTTGCTTTATAAATAACTTTGGAGGTAAGTAAAAGTATGAAAGACGCATGGACGCTGCACCATTACTATGAAGACCTAGAAAGCAAGGTGAAAAGCATTAAAGAAGGCCAATCAAGTTCTTTGGCCAACAAAAAATTTATCTTAGAATACTATGACTACATGCTAAGTCTCGGACTAAGCGTGCCAAGAATAGTAAAGTGCTTAAGATTAGTTGAAAAAATAGACATAGTTCTAAAAAAAGATTTTAAAGAAATTAATGAAAAGGATGCAATCCATTACTTCGGATGGCTTGAGCAAAGCAGATACAGTGAATGGACTAAAGTGGACCACAAGAAGGCCTTCAAAAGATTCATGAAATGGATTTATGAGGATGAGCCACCAAAATTCGTATTAAAGCTTAAGACTGAAATGAAAAACTTAAACAAATTGCTACCTCAGGATATCCTTACGGAACAGGAAGCATTAAAGCTCATAACCTCTGCAAGAAGCATAAGGAATAAAGCCTTAATTAGCATAATATATGAAAGCGGCTGCAGAATAGGAGAGATACTCACTCTTAAAATGAAGCATGTAGTCTTTGACGAATACGGCTGCGTAATGAATGTTAACGGCAAGACAGGAGTCAGACAAGTAAGAATCATCTCAAGTACTCAACTATTAAGCCAATGGTTTACAGACCATCCAAACCCTTCACCTGAAAGCTATATTTGGAGCTCCAGGCAAAATGAATTAATTAACTATAATTCAATAGTTAAATTCCTAAAAGACACGGCCAAAAGAGCAGGTATATCCAAAAGAGTTAATCCTCATAGCTTCAGGCATGCTCGCGCCACACACATGGCCACCAAATTAACCGAAGCGCAGATGAAGATGTACTTTGGCTGGACTCAGGCCTCCAAGATGGCCTCTGTTTATGTCCATTTGTCAGGCCGAGATGTGGATAACGCTATACTAGAAGTGCATGGTATTAAGAGAAAAGAGGATGTAAAAGATACTTTTTCTCCAAAGAAATGCAGATGCGGACAATTAAACACGCCAAACAATAAATATTGCAGTAAATGCGGCCAAATACTAGACCTGAAACTGCAAATGGAGGTTCAACAGAAAAGAACAGAACTGCAAGACTTACTTTCAGATTTAGTAAAAAACCCGGAAGCTTTAGAGAAATTGAAGCAAATGGTGCAGGCCAAATGAAAATAGATACAATAACACTAAACATGATGCACCATTTCTTCCTATTCATAGCCTTTGTTTACTGGTCTAAGACAATGGATGTCTGGAATGCTTTCGGAATAATGGGATTAAGCGTTTTTATAGGATATTTTTTGGAATAAAAAATAATTTTTACTTAAAAGTTAAATTAATAAATGAAAGTCATATTAAGTTATTATAATGCCTAAAAATTATAATACTTGGTCTAAGGAAGATTTAATTAAAGAAATTAAAAAGGTTGAAAAAAGAAAAAAATATGGAATTGTTTGGGAAAACAAACCTGAACAAGTAGCAGAACTATGTAAAGAAAAATTACCTATTCTTATAGAAGAAAAAAGTAAAGAAATAATAACTGATAAAAAAAAACCAATTAATATTCTTATTGAAGGAGATAATTATCATTCTTTATCTGTATTAAATTATACACATAAAGGAAAAATAGATATTATATATATTGATCCTCCATATAATACTGGAGCAAAAGATTGGAAATATAATAATAATTATGTTGATGACTTAGATATGTGGCGTCATAGTAAATGGCTTTCTTTTATGGAAAAAAGATTAAAATTAGCTAAAAATTTATTAAAAAGAGAGGGAGTATTAATATGTACTATAGATGAAAATGAGCATTCAGCATTAGGATTACTTCTTCAAGAATTATTTTTAGATAAAGAGATTGTTTGTGTTACTATTATTCATAATCCTGGGGGTATACAAGGAAAAAATTTTTCTTATTGTCATGAATATGCATATTTTGTTTATCCAAAAGGAGGAACGTATATCTCTAAAGTAAGAAGAACTGATATTGACCCAACTCCATTAAGAGATTGGGGAAAAGAAAGTTCAAAGAGAGAATCTGCTAAAAATTGTTTTTACCCAATTTTTGTTAAAGATGAAAAAGTTATAGGTTTTGGTGAAGTATGTGATGAAAATTTTCATCCTAAAATTTCCAACAAAATGAGAAAAGATGGAATATTAGAAATATATCCTATTGATACCTCAGGAGTTGAAAGAAAATGGAGATTCTCTAGACAAAGTGTAGAAGAAATTCAAGATGAGTTAATTTGTCGTAAAATAAAAAAAGAATATGTTATTATTAGAGAAAAAAAAGATTATAGATGGAAAACTGTTTGGACAGATTCAAAATATAATGCAAATGTATATGGTACCAAACTTGTAAATAATATTATTAAAGCCAAATTTCCATTTCCAAAATCTCTTTATGCCGTAGAGGATTGTATTAATGCAGTTATTCATAATAAAAATAATTCTATTATTTTAGATTTTTTTGCAGGTTCTGGAACAACAGGGCATGCAGTATTAGAATTAAATAAAGAAGATGGAGGAAATAGAAAATTTATACTTTGTACAAATAATGAAGATAATGATGGAGATGGGACAAAAATAGCAACAGATATGTGTTATCCAAGACTTAAAAATGTAATAAAAGGAGGTATTGGTTTACTAAATAAAAAAAAATACTACGGTTTAGGAGGTAATCTTAAGTATTTCAAAACAGATTTTGTTGATGCGGAACCTACTGATAAAAATAAATGTAAAATGGTTGATAAATGTACTGAAATGCTTTGCTTAAAAGAAGATTGTTTTGAAGAAGTCAAAAAAGGTAGGGAATTTAAAATATTCAAAAATTATGAAGATAAATATTTAGGAATAATTTATGATGACGAAGGAATTGAATCAATAAAAGAAGAAATTAAAAAAATAAAGAGGAAATTTATAGTATATATATTTTCACTTGATGATAACGCAAAAGAAGAAGAATTTGAAGATGTTAAAGAATTAGTTGATTTAAAGCCTATTCCAGAAGTAATAATGAATGTATATGCGAGGATATTCAAATGGTTAATTTAAGAGATTATCAAGAAAAATATTCAAGTAAATTAAAAAATACAGTAGATGAGTTAATTAATACTAATGATCAAGAAGTGTGTGTCTTTCAGGCTCCAACAGGATCAGGTAAGACTCTTATGGTATCAGAATTTTTAAGAAGATTTGTTAAAGAAAGAAGTGATAACAAAACTTTTTCCTTTGTTTGGATATCTGTTAGAAAAATACATAGTCAAAGTAAAGAAAAATTAGAACAATATTATGAAGATGATGGAACATTAAAATGCTCTTATTTTAATGATTTAATAGATAAAAAAATTAATGAAAATGAAATTTTATTTATTAATTGGGAAAGTATAAATAAAAAAGATAAAAATACAATAATAAAAGAGAATGAACAAGATTTCTATTTAGAATCAGTAATTAATAACACTAAAGAGGATGGAAGGCTTATAATCTTAATTATAGATGAAAGTCATCATACTGCAAGTTCTGAAAAATCAAAAGAGTTAATTTCAGTTATTGGTCCTAAAGTTACAATAGAAGTATCAGCTACTCCTCAATTACATGATGTTTCAGCAAAAATAAAAGTACCTTTAGATGAAGTTATAAAAGAAGAAATGATTAAGAAAGAAGTAACCGTTAATCCTGAATTTAAAAATTTAAAAATAACATCAAAAAATGAAAATGAAATAGTTATAAAACAAGCACTTGATAAAAGAGAAGAATTACTTTCATCACTTAAAAAAGAAAAATCAGAAGTAAATCCTTTATTACTTATTCAACTGCCTGACAAAACTCAAGTTTCTGATGATAAAAAAGATGAAGTTATAAGTATTTTAAAAAAGTATAAGATTACTGAAGAAAATGGAAAACTTGCCATATGGCTTTCTGAAGAAAAGTCAGAAACATTAGCAAACATAGAAAAATATGATAATGATGTTGAAGTTTTAATATTTAAACAAGCAATTGCTTTAGGATGGGATTGCCCCAGGGCATATATCCTTGTTGTATTTAGAGAATATTCAAGTTTTGAATTTACTATACAAACTATTGGTAGAATAATGAGGATGCCTGAACTTTTACATTATGATAATGATGAATTAAATAAAGGTTTTGTATTTACTAATCTTCCAAATATAAATTTAGAAGAAGATTATGTTAAAGATTATTTAACAGTATATGAATCTAAAAGAAAAGATAGTCTTTATTCTAAAATTAAGTTATTATCAATACATTTTAGAAGACAAAGAGAAAGAACAAGATTATCAAGTGATTTTATAAAGATTTTTTTAGAAGTAGCCAAAGCTGAGAAATTAAAAGATAAATTAAATCTTAAACCTAAAAAATTGATGATTCCACTAATATCTGATGGAATTATTAAAAATATTGATAAACCTGGTGATATTGAAAAGGAAACATTTGATATTGAAATGAGCGAACATGATATATTTCAAAAGTTTGATACTTTTGTTAAGAAATTATGTAGTCCTTATGCTCCTCATGATTCTAGTGATAGACTAAAAAGTGCATTATATACTTATTTTAATAAAGAATTTAATTTTGAGAAATACGATTTAAAAGTTCAAAAAATAATTTTAAGTGAAGATAATGTAATAGACATATCTCATATAATTATTAAGTCTAAAGATAAATATGCTGAAAAAGTAAAACAATTAAGCGAAAAAAGAGAAATAGAAAAAACTGAAGAATGGGAAGTTCCATCAAGTATAACTTATACAAAAAAAAATCAAACTTCTGATTTTAAATTATCTATAATGGAACCCTTATATCTTAAATCTCCAAGTATGCCAGAAAATAATTTTATGATAAAATTATCAGAATCTAAAAAAATTATGTGGTGGTTTAAAAATGGTGAATCTGAAACTAAATTCTTTGCAGTTAAATACATTGATGAAAAAAATATTGAAAGACCTTTTTATGTTGATTTTATAATCCAATATAAAGATGGACGAATTGGTTTATTTGATACAAAAAAGGGTATGACTGCTAAAGAAGCAGGGCCAAGAGCAAAAGGTTTATTTGAATATATACAATCTCAAAACAAAAAAGGTAAAAATCTAATAGGTGGAATAGTAATAGAAAAAGACAATGTATGGTTATATAATGAAGGTAAAGATTATAATCCAGATAATCTTTCTAATTGGAAGATTGTAGAATTTTAATTCTTCTCTCTCTGCAAGTATTTTAAGCTCCTTCGCTCAAGCTCAGAGAGCATTAAAAAACTTGCTGCCACAGTATAACACGGTGTTTGGCACCGCTCGAGAAGAAAAAGCCTACTGTTCTTTCCTTTGACTGACCCAAACCCCAATTTTTTCAACGAAGTTGTTTGATTGAAAAAATCGGAGGTTTGAATAGTATGAATACAAAAATGTTAGTAACGAGGGTGTGGGCAACCACAGGATTAAGCTTCAAGGTAAAGAAGCTAATCGACGAAAAAACGAGAACGGTTCTGGAAGAAACCAATCCAGAAGTGAATCAAATAGGTATGCTGGAAGACATCAGCAAGCTACTAAGCTTAGACTGGAAAATCTCAAGACAGCTCTGGAGAATGAGAGAAGAGCTGAAAAGTGTTAAAGAAGGTGCTCAACAATGAGCACCTTCATAAAAGACAGCAAAGTTGGCGACAAGCCGATAATAAAAGCCTGGGAATCCTTCTCAGGCATCTACTGGCTAGCAACTGAGCTAGCCTATAAGCAAGACTCAGTCATTGACGGAAAAGTATACAAAGATGACGAAATCTACTTCGGTTTCGTTACAGGACCATTCCCAGAATGGGGCTATTTTAGCAAAACCGAAATAGAACTACTCAAACCAATGGCTTGGGAGCTAAAAAAAGAAGCCATTGGATGGCTAACCAAAGAATGCTAGGTTCTACCTAGCTATTAATATCTAAATTAGCTTCGCTTGTATATAGGGCTCGCCTTCGGCTCGCCCAAAGAGTTTTTATTATATAGTGATTAATTATTATTTATGGATATTTCAAACATGCTTAAGTCATTAAAAGAAAAAAGAGAAAATACTGAACAACTCCCTGATTTAGAAATATCAAAAGATGAAGTTTTATTTGCTAATGAAGGATCTACATCAAAATTTTACCAAGAATTTTGGCATAATCTTAATTTAATATTTAATAAAATAAAACATGATATTTTTTTGGGAGATACAGCATACCCCTACTCTAAAATAAATTCTTCTGATGAATTAATAAAAAAACTTAGAACTAAAGGAATTCATTTTGAAGTTTATTTTCCACCATCAAAATCTTATATTACTTTAGGTATACATTTTGAAAATGCTAATCGTGATTCAAATATATTATATACTCAAAAAATAAGAAAAAATTATGAAAATGAACTTCAAAAGTTATTTGATAAAAAAGTAAGATTTGAAATATGGGGAAAAAATTGGGCAAAAATAGATATATTCTCTTCCAAAAATATAACTAATATGAATGATTTAAAAAATCAAGAATTGCAAGAATGGACTGTTAATTCATTAATAAAGTTCTATGAATTCTTTATAGAAAATGAAAAAATACGAAAAGAACTTGAAGAAATGATTAAATAAATTATTTGCATGATTTTATTAAACAATCTTTTATTATATCATCATAATCCATACTTTTGAAAACATGAGTTTTTGAGTCAAATAAATAAACATAATATTTTTCAGAAATATCAATTAAAAATTCATTAACTTTATTTATAGAAATATAATCTAGATTTTTTTCAAATATTTTATTAAATAAGAATATTAATTTTTCTTCTATTATATTTTTATCTACAGTCATATCTAAAAATCTAGAATTCTGGCCACTAACTAATTTATATATATTCTTAACTTTTTCAAACAATTCACTTTTTGCTCTAATAGTCTTTGCAATTATATGCTGATTTCCTTTATTTTCTTCAAATAAGGGTTCTTCTGAATCAATAATTTTTAGATTTTTTAATAATTCATAAGATTCTTCAAATATTTTTTTCCAAAGATCTAATACTTCATTTGATTTAGTACAATCTATAGAAGATTCTTTTGAAAATGCTCTTGCAGCAATTAAGCTTAATAATATTACTTTTTCAACAGAATCAACTTTTTTTTCAGTTTTTTTACTTATATTAAAAAATTTGATATCTAAATAATCAATAATGTCATCTTTTGAACTAATAGATTTTTGTGTTTCATAATAAACTGTTCCTTTTCCAGTTATTATATATTCATTTATATCTTTTCCTTCTCTAATATATCCTTCTTTTAGTAATTCTTCTTTGATATCTTTATTTATTTCAAAATTATGAAGAGAAGCAGATTCTAATATATCAAATCTTGAACGCCCCTTTGCTTCAATCATTTTTAAAAATAATGATCCTTTTACATTTTTTTTAAAAAATTTTATGTATGACTGTTTTAGAATATCATAAAATTTTCCTAATTCAATTATTTTTTCCAATTATATCCCCTATTGTTTGTATTTTTATTTTTCCATCAATTGATTTTACAACAAATCCAAGTAGTAATTTTTCTTTATTATAAAGATCATTCATTTTTTCAAATATTAAAGAAATTGATTTTTTATCCATCATAGAAATTTCATCAAATAAAATTAATAATTTTTTGTTACTAACTGAGTTTAAAATACTATTTAAATATGCACTTTGACTTTGGCCAGTACCCATATGACTTAATCTTATTAAATCTCCTTCTTCAGTTAATATAGTATTTTCAATTAAATCTATCTCTTTTGTATGATATAATTTGTCTATATGATAAATTATATCTACTTGTTTTGCTAATAAGTTAAATAATAATTTATTGAATATTTTTTGTTCTGATTTTTTTGGATTTTCTTTTTTTGATATACTTGTTATATAATCAGAATAATCATTAACAAACAACAAATTTAATGATTCTAAAGTTTCATTATTTAATTTTTTTAGTTGATCAAATTTGTTAAATAAAGGATGTTCTTCTATATCTTCTAATTTTTTTATTTCTTCATCTAAAATTGCTATATATGAATTACTTTTGTTAATTTTATCATTTAAATCTTTCTTTTTATCTTCTAATTTATTATATTCTAATGTTAATTCTTCTTCTTTTAAGTAACTATACACTTCAAAATCATCTTTAGGAATTTGAGATAATTTTAAGTAACTATATTCTTTATCTAAGTTATCATAATATTGTAATTTTTTCTGTATTCTTTCTTTTTCAGTTTCCAATGAAGATATATATGATCTTAATTCTGATTCGTATTTTATTTCAGTTATATCAACATTATCTATATTTTCTATTTCTTTAAAATTAAAATTACTTACTTCTGTTAATAAATCTTCTACTTTATTTCTTAATTCTCTTAAATACGAATATCTTCTTGAATTAGTTTTAGATTTATCTTTTTCAGTTTCTAATATTTTAATAAAATCATATATATTGGTATTAATATTAGGTATTTCAATATTGTCTGATTCGTATTGTTTAATTATTTCAATTAATTTCTCAAAAAACTCATATTTTGTTGTTTCCTGTTTAGGTATTTTTACTATTTCATCATGCAAATATTTTTTAAATTCTTCACCTATTTTGCTTAAATCTTTATCAAATGTTTTTAATTCATAGATTCGGTTGAAAGAAATGACATTCCATAATTTGAAATCTTTATATTTTAAGTTATCCATACCTTGAAAAATTTCATTATGTAAACTTTTTATTTTTTCTATTTTTTTAGAAAATGAACTGCTTAAATTATTCTTCTTATTAATGGATTTATTAATATCATTTAATTTATTTTGTTCTTCTTTAATTTGTGATTTTATTTTACTTAATACTTCTCTAGTTTCATCAAAAAATTTTGCGCCAATATATCTACCTAAACTAGATAATTTTTTTTTAACTTCTTCTTTATCTTTAACAAAATTTTCTATCTTTTGTTTTGTTTCTGACTGCTCTTTTTTCTTTTCAGTAATTTTTTCAGGATTCTTTTGATCTTTTATGAGCCTTAGTGTAGTATTTACTTTTGATTTTAATTTCTGAATTCCTGTTTTTATTTTATCTTGGTCTTGATTAAAAGTATCAAAAACATGCTTTAATCTATCAATAGGATTTTGAGGTATATCATAAATCAAAGCATAATCTCTATTAAATGAATCATAACTCAAAATTTGTTCTTTTCCTTTCTTGTCGTATTCATAAACTTTTGAATTATCATTGTTATTAATTGCTTTTAATATTAATTTTTTATTTTTATCAAAGATTTCTATTTCAAAATTATATTTTTGATGATCTGTTAAGCATTTCATTTTTTCTCTTAATGAATCCGTAATTCTAGGATTTTTGTTCCCATAAAAAGAAGATGCAATCATATGCAATAATGTACTTTTTCCTGAGGAATTAGGAGCTTCTATTAAACTTAAGTTATCTAATTCTTTACAAAAAGGTAAAAATGTTCGTATTTTACCATTATCTTCTCTTTCGATTAAATAATTAACTTTTATCATTTTTCTTCATTTAATAAGATATTTATTATTTCTTCTTCACTTTTTTCATCAATAATTAAACTAACAATTTTTTTGTGTAATTCGTCTTTTAGTAGATCATCATAAAATTCTTTTAAAGGATTTTTACTTTCCATCATTTATCACTCCTGCTAAAGATAATGGGAACTTTATTGTTTTTATTTGAGGTACATCATGTATTGAACAAACACAAAATCCGGCTTTTAGATTTTCAACTTCATTTGTATTAACAGTCATTCCTAATAACTTTGCACTTGTTGCTTCCGTTTTAAAGAATATTTTAGTATTAATTACACTGGATAAACCTTTAGGTAAATCTTGAGGATTTTGAGAAGAGAAAACTACTCCTATTTTTTTACTTCTGCCAGTTCTGCAAATAGTATCTAAATCTCCTAAAGCGTTGCTCATTGATTGAGAATTATAAAAAGTATGGACTTCATCAATCATTATTAATATAGGAACATTATTATCACTATTTTTTTCTTCAACTATCTTATGTAATAAATCTCTTAATAATATTGCTCCAAATTGGGTTCCATTTTTTACAACAACATCTATTACTGAAAAAGTACTTGGTTGAAGTATATCTTTTGCTGATAAAGATACTGCTTGATCATTATCAAAAAAGCTTGAAACATTATCGAGATTTCTTGAAATATTATTAAATGTAGATTTTGCAAGAGTAACTTCAGATATATCTCCTTTCAGATTTAATGTTTTAAATATACAATTATCATTACTTGCATTATTGAAATAATCAATAAAATCCTTAAATTTATCATCATCTTTCTTTTCATGCTCTTTCCAATAACTAAATATATTAGGTAAATTCTGAGCGCCTATGTCAGTTATATTTTGGAGTAATCCTGTAAAAGATTCAGGATCAATTTCATTAATATTTAAAGTAACTGGTTTTGCTAATTTTTTATTAATTTTTTTTGAAGATATATCTGCACTTGCAGGATAATATATTGAAAAATTCCTTAAACCTCTTGGTATAAAATTTAATGTTTTCCATTCTTTTTGTATAGTAATATCTTTTATATTTGAAGGTTTATCCATTGTTAATAAATCTGCTTCTTTGACATTTATTGCTAAAACTGCTCCACCCATTTCTTCTACAAAATATTGAGAAAGATACTTTAAAGCAACAGTTTTACCACTTCCAGTTTTACCGCAAACAAGCAATTGATAAAAAAACATATCTTCAGGTAATTGAGTGGTCATAAAATTATTCTTTTCATCAATTAATAATTGATTTTGATTTGAATGAACCGTTGCTAAAAATACTCTGGGTCCTTTTTTATTACTTCCAATTGCTAAATCAATCTCTTCCTGTGTTGATCTTCTAGCTAAAGATTGGGGTCTTATAAAATCTATAAGTCCATCTTCTCTTGTAGTTATATCCTTAATTCTATAAGCAACTATTATATTTTGACATTTTCTATCTTGGATTAAAGAACTTAAATCCATATCAATAATCATAGGATTAGGACTGTAAGGTTGTTCTTGAATACTACCTTCAACTCGTAATATAAACTTTTTATTTTCATCTTCAATTGTTAAAAATGACCCTTTTGGAAGAATTCCTGAAACTTGACTTTTTGATACTAATTGTATCTTTCCATTTTTTTCACCTAACACTATCCATTCCATTTTTTAATCACCAGGCAAATCTTTCCTCATTCATTGTTGGAGTAATACCTTTACTTCTTATTATTTTTTTAAAGTCTATTAGTTTTAAAGTATTTCTAGCATACATTTCAGCAATTGCAATGGGCCTAACTTGTGGATTTTTACTATCTCCCTGAGAAAGTATAAGATAATAAACCATATCTATTAAATCATTTATAATAGATTTATGTTTTATATAAATATTAACAGGTATTTCCAATCTTTGCGGGCTGCAATCAAATGATTTAAGGTAACAGAATATCTTAGAATTTTTGTTGTTTGCTTGGTCCATGTATTTGAAAAATTTACTTCTTTGGCCCAATTTTAAAGTTTTGTAAGCCCAATGTAAATCAGTATTATATATATTACTTAAATTAGTGTTTCCTTCAATAACCATATTACTTAAGCTATTTTTTACAAAAAATATAGGAATAATGTTTTTAGATTCAAATTTTTCTAAAGCACTTATCATATAGGTATAAGCATCTCCTGCTATTAAGGGTCCATCAATTAATAAAATTGAATTTTCAGGACAGTTATTTAATAAAAACTCTATCTTATCTTTCATAAAATCTATTTTTGATTGAACTTCAGAATTTTCAGTATATTTTATTGAATTAGATTCTTTTAATATGTTTTTAGCTTTTGTGTAAAAATAAAGAGACAGATAATTAATAGGTAAATAATCATTTTCCCCTAATAATACTAATGAATGAGAAGCAAAATAAGATTCTCCTTCAAGTCCTGAAAATTTATTAACTGATTCGTCATAAGCTAATATTTGTTTATCCTTAACAAATTCACAGCCATTTTTAGGATCTAAATTTTTTATTTTATCTTCTTCAATTTCAGATAATCTATAAGTGGTATTTATAATAAAATCAGATTCTTTTGTTATAGTTTCTTCTTTAATAAAGGACATATTTAACTTTTTTAAATCATTCAATGTAGAATTAAATTTTGGATGAATTACTACCTTTTTAAATAAATTCTCCGATTTTTGCATAAATATGTACTAATGTATTGTATATTAAAAAGTTTCTAATTTATTCATTATAAATCGTTATATTAAATTCTTCTTTAATGTTTTGGGAGAATTTGGTAAAATCTTTATCATCAGAGACTATTGTTAATTTTTCCTTTAATCCTTCTTGCATAAGTATTGCTTCAGCTAATAGCCTCATATCTCCCATTTCAGGTAATAAACTCTCTCTTTGAGCCAATTTTCTTAATTTATCACTTATTTTCTTATCATCAATCTTTTGTAAAACAATATTTTCAAGCACTCCTAAGAATTTTGAATAAAAAGTTTCAATTTTTTCAATTAATTCTTTAGGTATTGGCAATTCCTGATAATAATACCTTCTGACTATTTCTTGATACTTATTTTCAAGCTTTTCTTTAACTTTATCAAATATTTCATGCTTTGACTTGTCTTTTTTAAGCAATGAAAGCTGATAATCCACATATTTTGCAACTTCTTGCTTTACTGAATGGCTGATTATTACTTTGTTTTTTTCTTCCAATTTTTTCATATTAATTGTTTTTGCAGAATAGTCAATTTCAGCAATATCTTTCATTAAATAACCAATAGCTATATTTGAATCAAGCAGCACTAATTCATTAACTGGGTCTTGAAAAGTAAAAGGCTTAACTTTTTCATTAGCAATATTTTCATTAATTATTTTATACTGATCTTCTAGCTTAAGATTATCCGGTTCAACAAGCCTTACAGTTAACAAACAATAAAGTGCTTGAGCCCAAAGTTTTTGTTTAATAAAAGAATCAATCAAATAAGTTAAATAAGTTACATCATAAGTAATCCTAACCTCTTGAACTTGATAACTTAAAGATATTTTTCCTTCTTCAGGAGCATCAGCATTAGTAAACCTGGCAATTAATTCTTTTTTTAATTCCTTCAGATCCTGCCTGCCTTTATTATAATATAAGATTATATTACAAATAATAATTATATATCTGCAGTCTCTAATATTCAAAACTTCCATATTATTAGTCAAATTGTTAATAGCAACATCTAAGATTTTAGTAAGTTCTAGGGAATTATTACTATCATAAGTTATTTTTTCCCTAACACTGCCTAAATGAACTAATAATAAATCATATAACCTCTCATTAATGTCATTTCTAAGTTTTTCTAAATATTTTTGGCCTAAAACTTCTTTATCCATAAAAATTAACTATAAAAGTGCTTTATATTAATGTTTCCAATTTTTTATTGAAAACATTAATTAAAAGTGTTAAAAGCTCTTTTAATAAACCATTCAACAAATTCTTTAAATTTTTCATTAGAAATTTTTATTAAAGAGTTTTTTTCTAAAGGGATTAATAAAGGAAAAAATATTCCATACCTAGAAAAATATATAGAAATTTTTTTTATATTTATTCCTTCTCCTCCATCAATACCTCCAAGTATGAATAATATAAAATAACCAATTATTTGATATAAATCTTCTTCTTTAAGTTTAAGAAATTTTGTGGTTTTTATATCAATTATTTGATCATCGATGATTATATCTGCATCTGCACCCCCAACCAATTTAGATGCTTTTCCAAATGTTGGATTTAATAAACAAATATTTTTTGCAATAAATGAATTTTCATTAACTAAGTTAATTAAATTTCTTAAATCCTGAATATCTCCTTCGTCAATTTCATCAAAATTTTTATCAATGTAACCTGCTCTATAAATAGGATCTATTTTTGCTAAAATTAAAGTAGTTTTTATAACCTCATCAGTCAAAATACCATTAGTTAGATAATTCTTATAAATTAATTTAGCAATTTCTAATTTTTTTTCTAATTTGGTTTTTAAATCTCCATCTTTAAGACATTTTAATGCTAATTCAGCAATCCAGGGGTTAGTTTTAGCATAAGGATTATGTTTTTTTATATAAAATCTTAATAAATAATCAAAAGCAGTGCCAACTAAACTATAATTTTTTGTAATTGGTGGAGCTTTTAGTTCAACTTTTAGTTCAATTTTTGGTAAATTAAATGTTTCTGCAAATTTTTTCTTTACATCAGATTCATTAATAAATGATATTAAACTCATGATATAATCATTAAATTATTAATTTAAATAATTATTTTAATTATTAATTTACTTTTTTCTTCTTCTGAATAGGAAGAATATCAGATAAGCTACTGTTGAGAGCCAGTACCCTATTTCATACTGCTTTTGGCCGTAGAATAAGTATCTTAGTGTTATCATTAGGTAGGCTATGTTTACTACATTGTTTGAGCTGATTAGGTTTATTCTTTTAGTTGAGGGTTTGACATGTTCTACTAGATTGTTTTCTTCATTCAATTCCTTTAATGCTAAATTTTGCTCGCAGACTTTCTTTATCTGCTCTGGTGAGTTGTTAGTGCTGTTTTGGACTATTCTTATTACTTCATTAGTGTTTTCGCATTTGCCTTCTAATAGTTTCATAACTAACTGGTTAGCTTCCTGATTAGTCAAGGATTTAAGCTTAATTGTGTGGTCAAATTCAATGTAAGCTTTGTTATTAATGCCTGCACCAATAAATTGGTAGTTATTTCTCATTAAATCCTTAATTATTTTCTTGTCATTAATAGTGGCTGATTCTAAGCAATCAAGTAAGACAATTATCGGGTTGTTGTCTTGGCGTAATTTATTCATCAATTCCTGCTTATTAGCTGACTTGCTAGTTATAATTCCTTTGGCTTTGCAGATGTTTTCTAGGCTTAATCTCGCAGTAAACGCTGCCTTTCAAATATTTCTCGTTTAACCTTTTGAGTAAAGCAGTTTTGCCAAATCCGCTCTCACCTAATAAGAGAACATTTTTCTTCCTTTCAATATTGTAAAGAATTTCAGTAATGACTTCCTTGTTTTCTATAAATAAGTCTTTAGAATCAAAAACTAAATCTTGTTTTAATTCTGTATTAATTGATTCAAATTTTCCTAGAACCGTCAAAGCTAAAAGCTTGCCTTTAGAAGTTAAAGAATATTTGTTTTCCGTTTTGTCAACTATTCCATTTATTAAGTAAGTGTTTATAATTCTGTAGAAAGTCTTTTTGTTTACATTCTTGATTTCATTAAAAGTTTTAGATTTATCAAACAACTCTTCAAGTATTAACTGATGATTCTTTGTTTTAGAACACAACTGCACAAGCTTTGACCACATGAAAAATATTAGAATTAAAGTTGTATAAAAAGAATAATAATTTTATTTTATATAAATAATATACACTATTCGCTTCATTCTCACCATTTGAGACTAAAACCTAGCTCAACTATCACGCAGGTCAATACCATAAAAATGAAGCCAATTATTACATCTTTAGCGGAACTAGTCTCTACTGGACCATCAAAAATCACGAATCTAGCCTTATTTGGATAGAATAACTGCACTCCTGAAGGTGTAAATAGGTCTAAAACTATGTGGGAAGTGTATCCAACGAACATAAACAAGCAATTGGTCTCTACAAATGACAGTAATCCTAGCAGTAGAGACCAATAAATACTATGAAATAAGCCTCTGTGGCCGAAAGTTTTGTATAAATAATCACTGATTCCAGGCAAAAACTTGCCAAGTAAAGTGTTTGGATTGTCAATATCAGGTATTAAAGAAAAAATTAATAACCACATATTAGCCTTTAATCCAAACAAGAAAGACAACATTATTCCAAAGTTTAAATGAGTAAACCAAATCATAAAAATAATTGGATGCAAAGTATTATTTAAATGAAAAATAATATAATCTTATATTTAATTAAAAAATTCTTATATTGATTAAATTAATTATTTATATAAACAAGAGATATGTAAAATTAGTATGGATGATGTTTCAAAACTTTTCAAAATTATCAGCTGGATTGATTTGAAAAGATGGGAATCTACTGAAAATTACAATTTTATTCACTATTGCGAAAAAATCAATTCTCAATCTGATTTTGATGAGATGCTTTTAACTCACTGGGTATGTTATATTGTTGATAGACAAATGCCTTTTGAAAAAATATGGATAAATGGAGGATATGTATATTCCTCAATTATTAGTGATTTTATTAAAAATAAAATACCTATTGAAACTTTACTGAAACAATATTTAAAGGAAGATAAAAAAACATTTTTTTACAAAAATAGAGAATTTGCTTCAAGATATGGAAAAGATGATATTGATTATATTAAACAAACACTTAAAATTTTAGAAAAATATAATTTTAGTTTCTTGAAATTCTTGGATACATTTTTAAAAAAATTTAAAGATGATGAAAAAATAGTTCTTAAAATATCTTGTGCTTTATTTTTATTAACATATAAAATTAAAAAGAAAATAAATTTGGATGAAGAAAATAACAATATAATTAATGATGATAAATTATTTGAAAAAGAATATAATAATTTTGTTAAATCAACAAACTCAAGCAAAAAAAGATTATGGTGTTCTGTGAGGGATTATTTTAAAAAAGGCAGTTTTTTTAATAAAATCTTACTAAAAGCTCTACCACAGCATTCTCAAACTATTAAAAAAATTCAAGAAAAATATATGAACCAATT
>JBAZGS010000003.1:0-83922 GCA_041652755.1 Candidatus Nanoarchaeia archaeon | reverse complement strand
TGAAAATCCATGTTGGAACAAAATACCATGGAAGGTTTGTTAATTCGTATTTTACTCCAAAAAAGAATTCAAGGCTTCCATGGGTAAAATTTGACATTCTTTTAAAAGAATCAATAATAAACAAAGGATTAGTCCATAACGTAGGCCAAAATAATATGATAATAGGAATTAAAAAAACAATAAATACAATAATGTACTTAAATCTTGAAATTACTATTTTAATATTTTTATTATAATCAACCAAAATAATAAAAGTAATAAAAGGTATTAATACTCCAAGAACTCTAATATCTATACATATTGCGCAAGCAATAGCATGAAATAATGCGTTTTTTATGCTTAATTTATTCTTAAATCTGATTAATGTATATATTGAGATTAAAAATGAAGACATAAATATTATATCTTTTGAATTATAGAATGATTCTGCAAACATTCTCGGGCTAAGAAAGAAAAAAAGAGTTCCAAGTAAACTTATTTTCCAATTTTTTATTATATACTTTTTTAAAAGTAAATAAAAAAATATTGCACTTATATAAAAAAACAAGTAATTTACTAGGTGTCTCATATAAAATATGTCTTCAGAATCGGTAAGATTCAAAGTTTTTTCAATGACTATTAGTGAAACTTCAAAAAAAGGTCCGTAATCCCTATCTTTATAACTTAAAAGGGAATCATTTCCATTGAAGATATAATTGTAAACAATTAATCCATATTCCCGTTGAGTTCTTTCATCAGGACCCATCCCATAATCTTTATATATTAATATTCCAAGTAATAAAAATGCTGCAAAAAAAACAGTTACATATAATTTTTCTTTTGAAACCATAAGGTATCTTATTGTTTTAAATTTAAATAATTAACTCTTATTTGGGATATTTGAGTAATGTAATAGGGATTTTTGTAAATAATAGTTCTTATAATTGAATTGAAAAATTCTCTAATTAAATAACAAAACAATTTTAATTTATTAGCCTTATACAAATGCTTGAAAAAAAAATATGAAGTGTTTCTGTGATACCAATACGCCCACTCCTTTTTTTTGTCAGGGCTGATATTTCCCCCAACATTTGTTGCAGTGTGTATTACCCTGCATTCAGGGTTAAAAATCACATCATATCCTAGTTCATAAACCCTGTATATAAATTCAGTTTCATCCCTGTAATGTCCCATCATTTTTTCATCCATTAATCCAATTTTTTTTATAATATCTCTTCTTATGCTAAAATTTGAGCCATGCAAATGCTTCACTTTAAGAGAATTTTTTATATTTGGAGAAAAATTTGAGATTATTTCTCCGCTCCAAGTGACATCTCCTGTTTTTCTAAATTTAAACAATATTTTATGAAATATTGAATCTTTTTGCTCTTTTATTTCAGCACCTCCAACAGCCCCAACATGTTTATCTTTATAAGTTTTAATCAATTCAAAAAAATAATTTTTCTGAATAAGGGTATCATCATCAAAAAAAATCAATATATCTCCTCTAGATTTTTTAATCCCCAAGTTTCTTGCACCAATACTTCCAACACCTTTATGTGGAGTTATTTCAATAATATTTAAATCATATTTCTTGCAAAATTTACTGGTTTCTTTTTCAATAGTTAAGTCATTATTATTATTCACAACTATTATTTCATAATTTTTTAATTCATTTTTTATTTTATTAATTGAATTTAAGCAATCATCCAATACTTTTGCTCTGCCATAAGAGGGTATAATAATTGATAGTTTCATTTTAGCATCTCTAAGTATACTTTTTTATATTCTTTATATACTTTATCCCAACTAAATTTTTTAACCCATTTTAATCCTTGGGCAGATAAACCAATTCTTAATTTTTTGCTTTTATATAATTTAATCAGTTTTTTGATAAATTCTGAACTGTCTCCTTGCTTAAAATACTGGCAAATTTTTCCGCCAGCTTCTCTAATTGCTGGCTGGTCAGAGGCTAATATAGGAATTCCACAAGCCATTGCTTCCAAAACAACTAATCCAAAACCTTCTGCCATAAATGTTGGAAAAACAACTAAATCACTTTCAGCTATTCTTTCAGAATACTCTTGATTTGAAAGATTTGTAAAATATTTTATTTTATCTTTTTTAAGAGAACTAAAATAATTAATATTACTTATGTGACCAATTATTCTCAGCTCGCATTTTTCTTTGATAATGTTTGGCAATTTTTCAAAACATTTTATTGTAAAATCCTGCCCTTTTTCAGGGCTGATTCTAGAAACATGACTAATTATGAATTTTTTATTATTTTTATTTTTAAGGGTTTTAAATTCATTTAAATCAATACCATTAGGTATTACAACTATTTTATTTTTAACCCCCATTTTAATTAAATCTTTTTTAGTATTTTCACTGACAGTTGTAATAATTGAAGCATTATTTGCTTGCCAAACCAAAATTTTAGCCATTAACTTATTAAACCAAGATTGATGCCTGATATTTTCATCAATAAAATGCCCAACATGATGAATTGTCAATACGAAAGGTTTTTTGGTCAATCTTAAGCATTCAATATTATTTGCATGCACTAAATCACATCCAAAATTTGCCTTTAAACTCATATTTTTGAGGTAATATAAGTAATTCAAAATCTTATTATTTGTTTTTAATTTGCTGAAAATGCTGGATTTTTTTGGAAAAAAGGATTTATCATAATAACTACTTATAATTTTACAATCAAAATCTTTGTTTGCTTTCTTATATATTTCATAAAAAACTTTCTCAGCACCCCCGGGGCTATCAGGAAAATAGTTT
The DNA here is from genome assembly GCA_041652755.1 of Candidatus Nanoarchaeia archaeon. GTDB lineage: Archaea > Nanobdellota > Nanobdellia > Tiddalikarchaeales > Tiddalikarchaeaceae > JAQTTT01. Next base: position 81,150 of record JBAZGS010000003.1, on the reverse strand, counting down.
CTTGAAACAAAATTAATTTTTTTCATTTTTTCAGCCCATCAACTATTTTTTTAGCAATTATTATCCAATTATATTTTTTTATACATTCATTCCTGTTATTTTTTCCCATTGATTCTGATAATTTTTTGTTATTTTTTAAAAAAATTATTTTTTCAGCCAAACTTTTCGAATCATTTGGGTTTATTCTAAACCCATTAATTCTGTTTTTTACCAGAATATTTAAATTTTCAACATCACTTACTATAATTGGCTTAGCCATACTCATATATTCGAACAATTTTAAGGGAGAAAAATAAAATCCTAATTTTTTCATAGGTAAATAATTTTCAGTATCTGGGATATATATACATAAATCACTTTGACTTATTATTTCAGGTATTTTTTTGTAATCTATTTTTCCTAAAAAAATAGAATTTTTTGTATTTTTACCCTTTGCTCCCACAAACACAAAAAGTATTTTTTTTTCTTTTTTTAAAATATTTGCAGTTTTAATCATTGCTTTAAGGCCTTGCCATTTACAAAAAGTTCCAACAAAAAGACAAACATATTTGTTTTTCCATTTGTTTCTACTGAACTTTTTGGGATTAAAAACCTCAACATTTACTCCATTTGTGATTATTTTAACTTTTTTTAAATTTGCTCTTTTAACCATTATTTTACTGTGGCTAATAATTTCATCACAATTACTAAAAACAATTCTTTCCCAAATACTTGCAAGAAGTTTTTTAAATAATCCTATTTTTCCTTCAATAAATGGTGCATCAATTGTTGGATCATTAACTTCTAAAATAGTTTTTTTACCAAAAAGTTTTCCTATCATTATTCCTTGTCCTCCAAGTATTCTATATCTTTCATATATAATATTAGGATTATTTTTTTTGATTTCTATTAAGGATTTAATAAAACCTCCAAAAAAAAGAAAAAAATGTTTTAATTTTTTATTTCTCCAAGAAAATCTTTTTATTTTAATTCCATTAATAATATTGTTTTTTTCTTTTTCATTCCCTCTATCACATACTAAAACAACATCATTTCCTAATTTTTTAAAAGCATATGAAATATTCCATTCATGAGTGCTTCCTCCTGCTCCAGGAATGGGTGTATCCCATGCAAAATGTAATATTTTCATATATTCAAATAAAAAGACTTTGTATAAAAAAGATTGCTATTATTAAATAAGATATTATTGAAATAAAAGGACTAACCAGAAACGAAATAAAAGCCTTTTTTTTTATACAATATTTTAATATTTTTCTTTGTTTATAATAAACAAATAATACAAAAGAAATTGGAATTATCCAAAGATTAACAAAAAATGATGCAATAAAAACAAATCCAAATAATATATTTATAATAGGTTTATAATCTTTTTTTTCTTTCATATATTTTTTTATAGTTTTTCCATACCATTTGTATCTTGAAATAAAAGAGGAAATATCAATTAAGCATGAATCTTTAAGTATAGGCATTTTTATACTTCCATATTTTTTTGACCTTTTTTTGACCTTTTCAAATAAGAATTTGTCTTCACCATATTCAAGTTTATCATTAAATGGAGTATTTCCTAAAATTTTTTTACTATAAGCTTCAGGTAAATGTTTTACTGCAGAACTCCTTGAACCAAAATCTTTTATATTTATACTATTTCTAAAAATATTTTTGTTTAAATAAGGTAAATAATCTGCAAAAACATAATCAACATCTTTTTTGTTAAATATTTCCATAATTTGTTTTATAAAATCTTTTTCATTAATAAATGTCCTATTTTTATCAGAATCACTAAAAATAATTATTTGACCTGTAGAATTTTTTACTCCAATATTCCTAGCATAACTTGGGCCTTTTTTTGGATCTTTTATTATTTTAACACCATTTATTTTTAAATTATCCTCAGGAATTACAAAAATTAATTCCTTATTTTTATATGATTGGTTCTTCCAGTATTTAATGGTAGTTAGAACTCCATTATCAAATTCTTTTCCTATCATTATTATACTTACTTTTTTTCCCATAATATTCATTTTTTTTTATTTACAATCTTTAGATTAAGTCCATTTACTAAAAGTAATATTATTCTTGAATAACTTTCTTTTAATATAATTAATTAATCTCATAGGGTTTCTTATAACTCTTTTTAATCTATTAAAAAAAACCATTTTGTTTTTTTCAAAATTAAATTTTAAAAAAAGAGAATATAGTTCTTTAGGAGTTAAATTTTTAGCAAGATGAATATTGCGTTTATGAGACTTTTTATAATCTTCATCTAAACTAAGCCAATCAAATTTTTCTAAATTTGTAGTTATTAAGCCATTTTTTTGTGCATAATCCCACATGGATGTGCCAGGCATAGGTATCAAAACAAAAACATCAAAATTATCAAGCTTAACTTTTTTTATGAACCTTAATGTATCTAATATTGTTTCTTTTGTATCCAAAGGTGTTCCTATAATAAAAGATCCTGTACACTTAAATCCGTGTTTTTTGATTGTTTTAATTGCCCTAATATTATCTTGTATACTTACAGAATCACCTTTTAAATATTTTAAAATTTTGGGTGAACCCGATTCAAGACCCATAAATATACTTTTTACATTCATTTTTTTTAATAAAATACATAATTCATCAGTAATTAAATTTGCCCTTGCTGAAACATCAAATTCAACCTTACCAGTTAATTTTTCTTTTTTCATAAGCCTTGCAATTTCTTTAATTCTAGCTTTATTTGCTATAAATAAATCATCATGAAATTTAATATTTTTAACTTTATATTTAGTTATTAATTCTTTAATTTCATTAACAACATATTCTGCTGAATGAAATCTTATATTTTTCCATAATTTTGAAGCTGCACAGAATATACAATTATATGGGCATCCTCTTGAAGAAAACATATATGCATCATTGGGATTAATTTTAAATAAGCTTCTGTCAGGAAAAGGTATTTTATCAAGCTGCATGATAAAATCTCTTTTTTTTGTAAAAATTATATTATTTTTATTCCAATAGATTATACCCTGAATTTTTGCTAAATCCTCGACAAGTATTTTTTTCTTTTTTTTTATAAATAAATCAATTAGTTTAGTAAATGTTTCTTCTCCTTCACCAAGCACACCTATATCCATATTTTTATCAAGAGAAGTAGGACACAAAGATATATGGCTTCCACCTATAAGTATTAATGCTGAAGAATTTTCTTTTGAAAACTTTGCAATGTTTTTTGCTTTTTCATAATTTTGTGAAACGCATGTTAATCCAATAATGTCGGGTTTAATTTGTTTAATATTTTCTTCATAATTATTGCTTATAACCTTAAATATCACATTTTTATTTTTTAAATATTTTTTAGCGTAAGACACAAGATAAGCTAATCCTAAAGGGGGATAAATAATTTCATTATCATTTTTAGTATTAACAATGTTTACAAACAAAATTTTAATATTTTTTACCATTAGCTTTTCCTTTATTATGAATTAATTATAAAGCTAAATTCAATATTTTTAAATCTTTTTCTTTTTAAAAATACTTTTTTATCCATTTTTTACCCCATTTATTAAAAAAGAAAAGTCTAATGTTTAATTCTTCATTATTTTCAGTATTTTTAAAAAAAGTATACCAATATTTACTTATTTTTTTAATACTTTTAAGTTCTTTTTCTGATTTTGAATCAAATTTTAAATTTTTAAACCAATAAGATATTGGTGCTCCAAATCCGTGTTTTTTTAAATTTATAATTTCTTTTGGAACAATATCTTTTACGAGTTCTCTCATAAAGATTTTTGTCTGATTGAAATTAACTTTTAATCTAGAGGGTATTTTTTGGCTATATTCAATAAGTCTATAATCTAAAAAAGGGCTTCTGACTTCAATTGCATAAGCCATAGAAGCTCTGTCAACCTTTGTACAATAATTGTCCCCTAAAGTATTAAATAAAATATCATATATTCTTAATGCTTCAACAAGATTATTATCTGCTTTTTTTAAGCAGTATCTTAAATTTTTTGAAGTCCAATACATGTAATTTTCATTATCAAATTTGTTGCTGTAAAAATCTTCCTTTTTTTCGATTGATTTTTGAATCATATTCTTTATTTTTTTTATATTAATAATTTTTTCAAGCTTTTTTCTTAAATTAATAGGAATAATTTTTAATAAATTAATAATTAACGGAGCTTTATATATATTATAACCTCCAAATATTTCATCTCCGCCATCTCCGCTTAAAACAACAGTAACTTTTTTCTTGGCAAGTTCTGAAACTTGAAAAGTGGGAAACAAAGAATAATCCGCAAAAGGTTCATCAAAATGAAATGTAAATTTATCAATCCATTTTTCAAAATCATTGTTTTTAAAACTATAATTATGATGTTTTGTTTTGTAAAAATTTTTTACAATATTGATATATTTTGTTTCATCAAACTCATTTTCAAATCCAATTGAAAAAGTGTTTAATTTTTTTAGTTCTGTAAAATTTCTCATTAAACCTACAACTGAACTAGAATCTAATCCTCCACTTAAAAATGCTCCAATAGGAACATCAGATCTCATTCTTATTTTAACAGCATTTTCAAGAAGACTTTTTCCCTCATTTAATAATTGATTTTTATTTTTTATAGGTTTATATTTTGGCAAATCATAAAATTTTTTTATAACAATATTATTTTTTTTTATATCAAATATGAGATTATTTCCTTGGGAAAGTTTGAAAACTGAATTGTATATTGTGTAAGGTGAAGGAATAAACCCCAAAGTGAAATACAAATCCAAAGCTTTTTTATTTATATTTTCGAATCTATTTATATTGCATTGTTTATGTTCCAAAATTCCTTTTAATTCGGAGCTAAATATAAATTTTTTATCTTTAAAATAATAATAAAAAGGTTTTACTCCAAATCTGTCTCTTGAACAGAAAAGCAATTTTTTATTTTTATCATAAATAACAAAAGCCCACATACCATTAAACTTTTTAACACAATCTTCTCCGTATTCAATATATGCAGCAGTTATTACTTCCGTGTCCGAGTTTGATTTAAATAAATATCCTTTTTTTAAAAGTTCATCCTTAATTTCAACATAATTATATATTTCTCCATTAAAAACTATCTCTAATTCAATATTTTTATGTTTATAATTCATTGGTTGCTTTCCAGCATTTGATAAATCAAGTATCGAAAGTCTAACTTGTCCTAAACTAACATTTTTATCAACATATATTCCTTTTCCATTAGGTCCTCTGTGCTTTAAGGATAAATTCATATTATTTATTATTTTGTTATTAGAAAAATTAAATCCATTAATTCCGCACATGAATTATTTATATGGGATTGTTATTTAAATACTTAATTTTTCCAAGCTTTCTCTGCGTCTTCCCAGTTGCCCAAATCTAGGTATTTTCCTTTTATTGTCACTATTTTGATTTTTTCTCCATTTTTTAATGCAGTTTTCAGAACGTCAGGAACTTGGTATTCATTTTTTACTCCAACAGGCGTTTTTTCAAAATATTCAAAAAATTTAGGGCTAAAAATGTAGATTCCCAAATTAACCAAATATTTTCCGTTTTTTACTTTGAATGCCTCTGCTTGACTAAGTGTTGGCTTTTCAATAGAATCAATAAGATTATTATTATTATCAATTTTTAGTATCCCATACTTTGTTGGGTCAGCAATTTCCCTTGCAAGAATTGTTGCAAATGGCTTTTCTTTGCTATGAAGTTTGATTGCTTTTATTATTTCATCTTTTGGCTCAATAAAAGCATCTCCAACATGAACTAAAAAGTCTTCATTAATCCAAGCTTTTCCTTGATATATTGCATGAGCTAGTCCTTTCAGCTCTTCTTGAAATAAGTAAGCAAGATTCAGATTGCCTTTTTTTAAATCAGTTCCATTCCCTAAATGGTCTATTATTGCTCCTTTATGAGTTCCAACAACAACGAAGATTTTGTCTATTTTTCCATAAGAATGCATTGTTTCTATTACATGGTCTATTACTGCTTTTCGTTTTATAGGAAACAATTCTTTTGGATTAGCCCTAGTGAAAGGGTACATTCTTGTTCCTGAGCCTGCTGCTGGAATTAAGCCAATCATAATAATTATTAAAACATCTCTTTATTTAATCTTTTCCTGTGCATTTTCTGCATCTTCCCAATTGCCAATATCAAAGGAGTAGCCCTTAAGATTATGTATTATTATTTTTTTGCCATCTTTTAGCGCTAATTTTATTGAATCAGTTATTTGGTATTCATTCTTTGCGCCAATAGGAGTTTTTTCAATATAATCAAATATTTCTTTTCTAAATAAGTATATTGGCGAAATGCATAAATATTTTCCATTCTTTGTTTTGAATGACTCTGCCTGCGCCATTGTTGGCTTCTCAACAGCATCAATCAGATAGCCCTTTTCATCAACTTTTAATATTCCATATTTTGTAGGGTCATCAACTTCTTTTGCTAATATTACTGCAAAGGGCTTTTTTTCTTCAAATTTTTTTATAGCTTCCTTTATTTCATCTTTTGGGTGAATGAATGTGTCGCCAGCGTGCACAATAAAATCTTCATCTATGAATTGCTTTGCTTGATATATTGCATGAGCTAGCCCTTTTCTTTCTTCTTGAAACAAATAAGCAACTTTTAATTTTTCCTTATTTTGAATGCTTCCATCGCCCACATGGTCAATTATTGCGCCTTTATGCGTTCCTACTACTACGAATATTTTGTCAATATTTGCATAATCATGAAGAGTTTCTATTACGTGGTCAATTACTGCCTTTCTTTTTATATGAAACAATTCTTTAGGGATTGCTCTAGTAAAAGGCATCATTCTTGTTCCTGAGCCTGCTGCTGGAATTAAGCCAATCATTTTTGTATTTCCTCCAAAAATTTTTTTAAGCCATTTTCAAAAGAATAATTAAATTCCCAATTAAGCAGTTTTTTTGCTTTAGAAATATCTGGCACTCTTCTCACAGGGTCATCTTTAGGCAATTCTGAATAGATTATTTTTGAATTAGATTTTGTTAATTTTATTAAAATTTCTGCAAGTTCAATCATTGTATGCTCTTCAGTGTTCCCTAAATTAATCACTTCTCCTTTTAATCCTTGCTTTGTTGCAAAAGTGTAGATACCATTTATTAAATCATCAACATAGCAAAAGCATCTTGTCTGAGTGCCTTTTCCAAAAATAGTAATAGGTTTATTGTTAACTGCCTGGTCTATAAAATTTGTCACAACCCTGCCATCATCAAATCTCATTTTAGGCCCATAAGTGTTAAATATTCTCACAATTCTTGCATCAACGTTGAATTTTTTTAAATATTCATAGCAATAAGTTTCCCCCAGTCTTTTGCTTTCATCATAGCAGCTTCTGGGGCCAAAACTGTTAACATACCCTAAGTAACTTTCAGGAGTTGGTATTATTTGGGCTTGGCCATAGATTTCGCTAGTGCTTGCATACAAAATTACAGCATTGTCTTTTTTTGCTTTTTCTAGGCAATTCATTGTGCCACTAGTGTTAGCTTCAATCGTTTCAAAGCTATTTTCTTGGTAATCATAAGGGCTTGCTCTGCTTGCAAAATGCAGGATTATGTCAACTTTTTCCATTTTGCTTAAATCTTTTGTAACATCTGCATGTATAAATTTGAATTTAGAGTTATTCATGAATTCAGCAATATTTTCTTTTCTTCCGCTCCCTAAATTGTCTAAGCATATGACTTCATAGTTTTTTTCTAGGAATTTCTTGCATAAGTGGCTTCCTAAGAATCCGGCTCCGCCAGTGACTAAAATTTTCATAGTTTTATTTTAAAATGTAGCACTTAAAAAGTCTTACCTTTATCCTACTTTATAGGATAATTTATAAATATTAAAAATTATTAAAACAGTAATGAAATCTAAAATATCAATCACTCTTGATGAAAAATTGCTTAAAAATTTAGATGCCTACATTGATGGATTCAATGTCAGGAATCGCTCGCAAGCAATTGAAAAAATACTTTCAAAGAATCTAAGCCAAACAAAAATAGCAGTAATATTGGCTTCAAAAATGAAGGATTACAGGTTCAATAAAGAGGTAAAAGGGCAAAAAGCAATTATTCAACTTTTCAAGAAACTTCAAAATTATGGGTTTAAAAAATCATTTGTTATAGGCGAAAAAGAGGTTTTGTCAAAAATCTTTGAAACAATCGGTTCGGGCAATGATTATTATTTGGGCATTGAATATGTTGAGGATTATAATCCCAAAGGAAGTCTTAAATCATTATCATTATTAAAAAATAAAATTAATTCAAGCTTTTTAGTTATCCCTGCTGATAATTATTTCGAATTCGATATTGATTCATTCTGGAAATTTCATTCAAAAAACAATAATTTAGCAACTTTAGCAATCACCACTTCGAATACTCCTTCAAAATTAGGTGTTGTTGAATTAACTGGCGAAAAAATAATTGGATTTATACAAAAACCACAAAAATCAAAAAATTATTTGGTTTGGAGCGGAATAATGATGTGTGAGCCGGAAATATTATTTTATGATTATAAAAGTATTGAAAAGGAATTGATTCCAAAATTAATTGAACTTAACTTTGCAGGAGGATTCATTTTTGCAGGAGAATGGAAAAATATAGAATAATAACATTTATAAATAAATATTACTAAGTATTACGTTATGATAAATCGTGAGCATATCTCGTTAACTCTTGATAAATCAATTCTCTCAGAAGTTGACAAACTAATAGATGGCAATAATATCAGAAACAGAAGCCATGCAATAGAAGTTCTGCTTTCTAGAGTTATTGATACAAAAAAGGTAAAAAAAGCCTTTATCTTGGCTGGCGGAAAAGGAACTAGATTAAGGCCAATTACTTATGAGATTCCAAAACCAATGGTTTTAATCCACGGAAGGCCGCTATTAGAGCACACTATTGATTTACTGAAAAAATATGACATCAGGGATATAATACTTTCAATAGGTTACATGGGTGAAAAAATCAAGGAATACTTTGGAAATGGCTCAAAATTTGGGGTAAAAATCACTTATGTTGAAGAAAATGAACCAAAAGGAACAGCAGGAGCATTAAGATTGGCAAAGCCCTTATTAGACAATTGCAATTTCATAATGATAAATGGAGACAATCTTTACAATATTGATTATGCTGAATTAATACAAAATTCACTAAGCAATGCAGCAATTGCAACAATTGCCTTAACAACAGTAGCTGACCCGAGCAAGTTTGGGGTGGTAAAAATGAAAGGCACTAAGATTATAGACTTTGTGAGTTATCCAAAAAAAGAAGAAGCTCCTTCAAATTTAATTAATGCAGGAATTTATGTTCTCACACCTAAAGTTTTTGATTATATACCTACTGACAAGGAATTTTCAATGATAGAGACTGAAGTCTTTCCAAATTTGATAAAGGATGATCAATTCTATGGCTATGTCATGGAGGGACAGTGGCTTCCTGCAGGCACGCTTGAAGAATACGAGCAAGCAATTAGGGAGTGGAAAGAGATATGAGCATTTTCAAAGCCTATGATATCAGGGGAAAATATCCAAGCGAAATAAATGAAGAAATCTCAGGAAAAATAGCAAAAGCATTCTGCCAATTTCTAAAACCAAAAACAATAGTAATAGGAAGGGACATGAGGCTTAGCTCAGAAAGCATTAAAGATGAACTAATCAGCTCATTAATAAGCCAAGGAATAAAAGTAATAAATATAGGATTAGTCAGCACTCCAATGTTTTACTTTGCAGTAAACCACTTCAAAGCAGATGCAGGATTAATGATAACTGCCTCGCATAACCCGAAAGATTACAATGGCTTAAAATTAGTGAAAGAACAAGCAAAGCCAATACATTATGACAACGGAATAAATGAAATAGAAGGATTAGTCCAAAAAAATGAATTTATTGAATCAAAACTTAAAGGCATAGAAATCAAAACAGACATTGAAAAAGACTATTTAGATTACATTAAAAATTTAGCTCCAAAAAAGATTAAGAGCTTCAAAATAGTTGCTGACTACGGCAACGGCATGAATGCAGTCACAACAAAAAAATTACTGCAGTCAATGAATATTGAACTAATAAACATGTATGATTTAATTGACGGAACATTCCCAAACCATGAGGCAAACCCCTTAAAAGAAGAAACACTGGTTGATTTGCAAAAACGAGTAATTGCAGAAAAAGCAGACTTAGGGCTTGCATTTGACGGAGATGGAGACAGAATGGTAATAATTGATGAAGCGGGAGGGATAATAAGCGGAGATATGACAACAGCACTTATTTCAAAAGAAATACTTAACCATTCAAAAGAAAAAATATTGTTCGACCTAAGAAGCTCAAAAGCAGTAACAGAATTAATAGCAAAAAACGGAGGAACACCCCTGCTTACAAGAGTTGGCCATTCATTCATAAAGGAAAGGATGAGAAATGAAAACATCTGCTTTGCAGGAGAATTATCAGGGCATTTTTTCTTCAGAGAAAACTTTTTCACAGATTCAGCGGATTTGGCAATGCTAAAAGTATTAAGCTTGCTTTCAAAACAAGAAAAAAATATTTCAGAATTAATAAAAGAGATAAAAAAATATTACCATTCAGGAGAGATAAACAAAGAGGTACAAAACAAAGATGAAATATTTGAAAGACTAAAAGAAAAATATGGTAATCTCAATTTTTTAACAATAGATGGATTAACCTTCCAGGACAAAGATTACTGGTTCAATGTAAGAGCCTCAAACACTGAACCCTTAATAAGGCTGACAGTTGAAGCAGACACAAAAGAAAAAATGGAAACAAAAGTAAAAGAAGTCTTAAGCCTTATTTATTAAGGCTTAAAAACTCCAATAGTTTTTTGCTTTCAGTTTGCAGCTCTTCATTGTTTGGAAAATTCCTAAATTTGCTGTCAAAATCTATTCTCATTTTACCTTTTTCATTAAGAACTTCAGTCAAACCATTAACTTTTCCAATCCAATCTTTAGATAAATTGGCCTTAATGAAATATTTTTTATTGGTTTCAAAAAGAGTATTCACATCTTTTGCAGTTAAATTACTATAAACTGTCTCTCCAGGCAGGTTAATTTCAATGAATTTGTTTTCCAATTCATTAAATCCGTACTTTTTGCTTTGTATATCAAATAATCCTGTTTTATTATTCTGTATTACAAAAGCCCTATTATAACCTTCTCCATCATAAAATGACAAGTTCTTGCCAGGCACTAACCTAACTTCATTTGAAGTAATCATTACTGGAAACATTAACTCTAAAGTCTTATTTGAAGGCTCTGAAGTGAATAAAATATTATTAACATATTTTTTTCCATCAATAATTAATTTATACATTTCAGGATGGCCAAAAATATTAGCATTAACACTTTTACGATTTTCAATTTCAGGAATTAAGTCTTTTTGCCTTAATTTTTCATATTCTTTTTCAATAATATTCAAAATTGTTTCATTGTACTCTTGGAAATCTTTTTTAAACTCAGGAATCAGTAATTCAAGCCCGTTATTTTTAGTTTTGTAAACCATTAATGATTCACCAAAACCTTCCTCAAATGCTTGTATTATAACTTGGTTTGCAGAAACCTTTTCTTCTTCAGATTCCATTACTCCAAAAGAGCCTGCATCAAGGCAGCCAAGTTTAGCAATTTTGTAAAAATCCATTCCTCTATACATAAAAACGGAATGATTTTTTCCAATATACATCATTGTTCCAAGACCAATATTGAACTGATTCAAAGTTTCATCAGTTTGAGTGGCAAGATTCTTTAAAAATAATTTTTTGCCACTTAGTTCATATTCAGCTTTTACTCTGCTTTTCATAAAAATTAATTAAAAATTTTTATTAATCAATTAAAGCCCTATAAAACACCTAATTCATATGGCATTCTTTTTAAATAGAAATGTTTAAAATAAGATTTTTTCCTTTTTTAATAATGGAACTAGTAGTTAAGAACATCAACGAAGAAGAATATAAAACCCTGAATCTAGTTCTGTCCAATTATTTTAAAGACAGCCAATTTGAAGTTTCATGCATTTATGAAGCAAGAAATAAGGTTTTCAAAGTTTACAATAAAAATACAAATAAAACTTACAATCTAACAAAAACAAAATATGGAAATATGAAAAAATCAAATGACCAAATCTCCAAGCAAGAGGCAAAAAAAAGATTCTTTGAAAGAAATAATCTTTTGCTAGAATATTGCGTAAGTTCCAGCAACGCAAGCACACCAAAATACTATAAAACTCTTGAAGGAAAAACTGGCTTTGAAGATGCTGAAAACGATTGGTTATTAAGGGAATGGGTTGAAGGCTATGATTTAGAAGAATTAATAGGGGGATTTCTAAAATCCAATAACAAAGATTTTGATGAATATGTTTTTGAATTGCTCAAAATTGATAAAACCTACTACAACTTTGATAAAAAAAAATCCATAATATTTAACACCCTTGGAGAGATAATATCAGGATTTCATAATAAAACAATTGAATTTGAAAGCAACGATGAATATTACTCTGAGCATTTAAGAAGGCTAAAAAATTTTGCTAGAGAAGATGAGATTGAAGAAATAAAAAAAAATAATCCTCCAAATGTTTCAGTGATTTCCTTAGGGGATTTAAGAACAAGAAATATAGTAATATCAAAAACTAAAAACAATAAATTAATGATTAATTTAATAGACACAGATGGCATGCTAAAGGCAAATCCTTCAATAGATTATGATTATTTTGATCAAGATACTTTAGAAATTGACTGGCAAAGAATTTATCATTTTAACTGCAATGAAGACCTAAACAGTTCAAATGCAAAAGCTAAAACTGAAAACGAAATTCAAGATATAGATTTTGAGCAGATAAAAAAAATAAAAGACTTGAGCTTTCAGGCAAGCCATAGCTTTAATAAATATTATTTTAACAAAATAAACAAAAAAATAAAGCAAGAATTTTATCATTATCCTTATATGACAAAATTAAAATTAAGCAATATTAGCTACTTCAAAGAAGTCAAAAAAATTGAAATACCTTTTGAAAAAGAATTCTTAATTAACGAAAAAGAAAAATACTACAAAAATAAATCAAAGAAATTAATAATAAGCCCACTAATTATCTCGAACTAAAATGCTAACCTTGTTAAATTCTTTTAAAATTAACATAAAATGCTTGTAAATCCTTCTTTTATAATAATCTTGGTAATTTTCAACATTGTTATTGCTTAGAGCTTCAACAAATGAAAATAAATCATTTATTTTTTCAAAGTTTAATTCTGAATATTGAATTAATAGCTTTTCAAATAAAAACTTGCATTTTTCAATAAATTTTTTATCTTTGATTTGAATCATATAATTAATTATTTTGCTTAAACATAACGCAACATTTTCATAATAATGCGCCCAAAAATTATTAAAATCAAGATTAATCAAACCTAAATTATGCCTGTTAATTGTTCTTTGGACCAAGAACCTAAAATAATAAAATGAGGAGTATTGTTCTTCTAAAAGCTCTTTAGAAGTATTTTCAAGTAGCATTCTTGAAACATTTAATGATTTATATAAATATTCCTTTACATATCTTTTAAGGTCATTAATTTCAACATTGGTATATAATTTTATTATTTTATCAGTCAAATCAACTATGTTCAAACCGAATAATACAATAAATTCTTTTAGTTTTTTGTAATCATTTTTTTCGATTTTTTTGTCAAGAATTAATTCAAATTCATCATAACCTATTACAAACAAATTCATTATTGCATTGGAAATAACTTTAGGGTTAGAAGTTTTTATCTTTAAGCTAATTTTTTTAATGTTTTTCTTGTTTTTAATATTTTTTATTAAAACCCCTTCAGAGTTTATGGCAACATTCAGTTCATTTCCTTTTTTTAAACAATTATCATTAACCCATTTTGTTGGTACATAAACATAAAAACTTCTCCCGCTTTTCTGCAATTTATGTGTAGCCATATTTTTTTTATACAACTTAATTCTATTTAAAATATCCTTTTTAATCAAACAAATAGGATATAGTTATATTTTTAATAATATTTTGTTTTAAATTAAGTTATGAACAACCCTTTCAAAGCCTATGATGTAAGAGGAATATTCAACAAAGAGTTCTTTGCAGAGGATTTTTTCAAAATAGCACTGGCTTATTCCGACTTGATCAAGCAGAAATCATGCATAGCATATGACTCAAGAACTTCATCCCCAATACTGAAAGAGTCATTCATCAATGGATTCATCTCAGGAGGCAATGACATAATTGACTTAGGAATGCTTCCAACGCCAGTATCAAACTATTATGCCCTAAATCATAAGATAGAGTGCGTGATGATTACTGGAAGCCACACTCCAAAAGAATACAATGGAATAAAATTCTTTGACAAAAGAGGAGTAGTCTACAATGACAGGCTGAAAACAATAGAAAAAAAATACTTAGAAAGCGACTTTAAAAGGTCAAACTTTGAGGAGTTAGGCAAGAAATCAGAGGACAATAATGCAATAAATGAATACATTGAAAATATTAAATCAAAAATAAAACTAGAACGAAACTTGAAAGTAGTGCTAGACCATGGCAACGGAACAAGCGGATTAGTGGCTCCAGAGCTAATGAAAGAGCTAGGCTGCAAAATCATAAACATCAGCTTAGAGCCTGATGGATTATTTCCAAACAGGGAGCCAGAGCCAAAAGTCAACAATTTGAGCTTTCTGCAAAAAAGAGTAGTAGAAGAAAAAGCAGATTTTGGATGTGCATTTGACGGAGACGCAGACAGAAGCGTATTCGTAGATGATTCAGGAAGAGTGATTGACGGAAGCAAAATGACAGCAATCTTTGCAAAGCACTACTTGGATAAAAACAAGAATGCCTATATTGTTGCAAGCATTGACATGAGTAGCGTTGTGAAAAAAGTAGTGGAAGACAATAATGGAATAATAGTCTGGTGCCCAGTTGGCATGAAAAACATAGAAAAAGGCTTAGTTGACAACAAAGGAATGATGGCAGGAGAAGTAAGCAGCCATTTTTATTTAAACGATTTTTACCCATTCAGCGACGGAATGCTCGCTTGCGCGAAAATGGCACAACTTTTAAGCAAAAATGAAAAAAAGTTTTCAGACTTAATCAATGAGCTGCCAGAGTATTCAATAAAGCACTCAAAATATTCATGCATTAATCATGAGAAAAAATTTGAAATCTTTGAAAAAATAAAAAAAGAACTAAAAAGAAATTACGAAGTCAACGATTGCGATGGAATAAAATTCTTCCTAAACCAAACAGACTGGGTTTTAATCAGGCCAAGCAACACTGAACCATTAATAAGGCTGACAGTTGAAGCATCAAAGCAAAAAGAGTTAGATGATTTATTTAATTACTTTGAAGATTTAATAAAGAAATTTATAAACAATGAAAAATAAGGTAAAAATAATGAAAGCAGTAATATTAGCAGGAGGATACGGGAAAAGGCTGCAGCCCTTAACACTTAGAACACCAAAAGGAATACTTCCAGTTGCCGATTCAACAATAATTGAAATGACCCTAAAAGAGCTGGAGAAATTAAAAATTGAAAAAGTAATACTATCACTTAACAAGAACCAATCAAAAGTGAAAGACTTGCTTGATGAAAGATACAAAGGAATAAAGATAGAATATGTTTTTGAAGATTCAAAAAAAGACTCAGATAAATTAGGGGCAATAGGAGCCCTAGCTTATATTATTAAAAAATTCGGCCAAGATGACTACATAATATTAGGCTCAGATAACTACATTAAAGGGTTGGATTACCAAAAAATGCTACAGCAGCACAAGGAAAAAAAATCAGATGCAACAATAGCATTATATGAATTAAATGACATGTCAAAAGTGTCATATTATGGAATAGCTGTGCTAAACAATGAAAAAAGCATAACAAGATTCCAGGAAAAGCCAAAAGTTGAAGAGGCGAATTCAAAACTAGCATCAACATTTAATTATTTCATAACAAAGAATTTCAGCAAAAAAATCCTAGACTATGTTGCAATGAAATTAAAAGAAGGAAAAAAACCAGACAATGTAGGGGATTTATGGGAATACTACTTAGAAAACTCAAAAATCCACGGCTTCGAATTTTGCGGAGAATGGGGAGATTTAGGAAAGCCTCTGCCATACATTGAAATAAACCATAAAGCATTAAACTCAATAAAAAGGGACATAAGCAGGGAATCAGAGTACGGCTCAAATGTGAAAATATCAGGAAACGTAATCATAAAAAAAGGCTGCAAAATAAAAGACAACACAATAATAATAGGGCCATGCTTCATAGATGAAAAAGTGACCATAGGAGAAAACTCAATGGTAGGGCCGTATACAACAATACTTCATGACACAGTAATAGGAAAAGACAATTTCATCAACGGCTCAATACTGTTTGAAAAAATTAAAACAAAAGAGAACGTGAAAATAACCCGAGCATTAATAGATGGGGGTTGCGAGATACAGGAAAACAATAAGATTGAGGAGCAAGCAACAATAGGCTACTCCTGCACAATAGAAAAAGACTCCCAAATATTATACAACACTAAACTCTGGCCCTTTCTGACAATAGGCAATAACTCAACAATAAACGGAACAATCAACTACGAATTAGATTACATTAAATTTGAGCCAAGAATAAAGAACTCAAAATACTGGAAGTAAACATTTTTTAATCTATTAAATATTAATCTTAATATCATGTTTGAGAAATTGCCAAAAAAATTCATCAAATATTTCTTAGTTGGAGGACTGGCATTCATAATGGATTACTCATTAAGCATGTTTTTTTTCATATTTTTGTCATTCACGGAAGTTTTGTCAAATTCTTTGTCAGTATTCATAGTATCAGTGATGAAGTTTTTTATCAACAAGAAATTTACCTTTAAAAACACAAGCAAAAAAGCAAAAGAGCAACTAATGATGTCCTTCGTTGTCATGGGATTTTACTTAATATTCACAAGCACATTAGTTTATTTGCTGTCAAATATTTTAAAAATACCTTTCTATATCACAAAAGTAATCGTTGTATTTTTAGGGGTGTCAGTTAATTATTACTTAGACAAGAATTTAACATTCAACAAGAGGTTTGACTGAAAATGAACCTGAAAGAATTAATGAAGAATGACTTAACTATCCAAGAAGTAGGTTTGCTTAAAAGAAGCTTTGACCAAATTGGCAGCATAGCGCAATTAGAGATTCCAAAAGAGCTAGAATCTAAAGTGAAATTAATTGCTGAAAAAATAATTGAAACTTACAAGAATATAAAGACAGTTGTAAAAAAAGAGGATATAACATTAGGAGAATACAGAATCAGGCCAGTGAAGATATTGGCAGGCGAACAAACTACAACTACTTTACACAAAGAAAATGGCATCTTAATGAACCTGGATTTAAACAAAGTATTTTTCACCCCGCGATTGTCAGGAGAAAGGCTTAGAGTGCTGGATTCAATAAAAAAGAATGACTTTGTTGCTGACTTATTCTGCGGAGTGGGGCCTTATGCAATACTGATTGCTAAATTCTCAAAAGCCAAAAAAGTATTAGCCAATGACTTAAACCCTGACGCTTACAAATACTTGATTGAAAACGCCAAGAAAAACAAGGCAATAATGGAATGCTATAACAAGGATGCAAGAAGTTTTCATAAATTGAACGCCGACAAAGTAATAATGAACATCCCAAAATTTTCTGAGTCTTTTTTGAAATGCGCATTTGACAACTGCAAAACTGGGGGAAGAGTTTTTTATTACTGCTTCGCAAATGACAAAGAGCTAAATGAAAGGGTAAAAGAGATAAAGAAAGCAGGCAAAGCCAGAATATTAAAAAAAACGAAATGCGGAGACATAGGGCCAGGAACTTACAGGTGGTGCATTGATTTTAAAAAACTTTGATTAATCTTTTTTGTATATCTTTGCAAGAGGCGCACCCATGGCTTTTATTTCATAAATTAATGAATAGCCACTTTCTTCGATTTCCGAATCAGTAATGTTAGGGGTAATATTATTGCTCCAATCATAGGCCATTTCTCCAGAGTAACATAAAACATTCATTAAAACATAATCTCCTGATAAATTAATTGAAGGATAAACTAATTTTAAATCACTCCTCAAAGGATAATATGAAGGATTTGGCATAAGGAATAGCTGGACTGATGAATTCTGTTCAGCTATCTTGTTAACATATTCAACAGCTTCACCAACACCTTCTCCCCAAATACCGACTTTCAAATAATTAACAGTATAAGCTCCAACAGAGAATCCTGTTAATTCATTATAATAGCTTAAATAAAAAGGATGAATAAATATTATATTCAGCAACAGGTAAATAATTAAGGGAATGTAAATTTTTTTGCTTAAATAGCTGGCACCTATGCCTGCCATCAATGATAATGGGATAATGGTGACAAGTATGTACCTAAAAACATTTGTGTTCAAAAACGAAACGAAAGGCAATAATAGCCATAATAACAATATTTTTTCTCTTTTTTTTGTGACTGAATAAATTGCTAATATTATTATTAATAATGGAGTTTTTGTAAGAAAATTAATCATTAATTCCATTAACCACATGAAACTAAAACCACTTCTTCTGTTAGTATTGCCTAAAGTTTTCATTAAATTGCTAAATAAGTCATGCCATAAATAAGGCCATATAATAATCAATGTCAATAAAGCTATTATTAAAAGAATAAAGCAATACTTAAAAAAATCCAATAAAAATCCAATATTTACTTGTTTTTCTTTAAAGCTTATTAAATGTTTTTTATTTGAATTTAAAGATAACATTATACTTAAGATAGGTATTATGAATATTCCATTCATTCTTGTAGATATTGCCAATCCGCATAATATTCCTATTAATATGATATTTTTTTTATTCATTCTCAAATATCCATATATTGCCAAAGTGAAAAACAAAAGATAAGAACTTTCAAGAGTTGATACTTTAGTATAAGCTAGGAATGTTGGAGAAAAAGAAAGCAGTAAAGCAGAGATTATTCCAACCCTAGTTGAATGAATTTTTTTGCCTATCAAAAAAACAATTATGCAGGTGATGCTTCCAAGAATTGCGCTCATAATTCTTGACCAATAAATAAGATTTAAATAACTGTTATTTTGAGTAATATTTTCACAAATAATACTTATCCAGCCATAAAAATATTTTCCTAGAGGAGGATGGTCATAATAAACTATATTACTATCAGTCCATACATCACTATCATAATCTATGTTAAGCAATGCTGTAACCTGCTGGATTCCAGAATACATGTTTGCATGCTCATCCCAAGTAACGTAGGGTTTCTCTAGATTTATAATCCTCAAAAGCATTGATAAAGCGAATATTAATGCAATAAAAAACAATGTATAATCCTTTTTTTTGGCTATTTTTTTGGCTATATAATAATAAGTATTGTTGTTAATTTCTTTTTTTTCAACATTGTTTAATTTTTTTATTAATTTTTTTATTTTATCTTTTTCAATATCCAACTCTTTGGACAACTCAGATAAGGTATATTCTCCATTTTTTAATAATTCCTTTAATTCCATTAAATAAAAATTAATTATTAATAACTTTTAAAAGTAATTAAAAAACTATAAAAATGATTGTTAATTATTCTTTTAATAATGGTTAAAACTTCTTTAAAGGTTAAATTATTGCATATTGAAACTGGAAGCATTAGCATTGTTGTGCTTAACTCTGAGCAAGCCAAAGATTTGGATTTAAAGCACTTGGATAGGGTTAGAGTTTATAACCATAAAAAAAGCATTATTTGCAGTGTTGATATCACTAGAGTAGCAGTTAAAAGAGGAGAGATTGGATTATTTGTTGAGCCTGAAATTCATCTAGGATTCAAAGATGGTGATGAATTATTAATTGAAAGCGTCCCTAAACCCAAAGGATTAAGCGCAATAAGGGAAAAGCTTGATGGCAAGGAGTTAAACAAAGAAGATTTGTATGACATTGTCAAAAACATTGTTGATGATGAACTAAGCGATGTTGAGCTAACAGCTTTTATTACTGCTTCTTATTGCAAAGGATTAAGCTTTGAAGAAACATACAATCTTACAAAAGCAATGGTTGAAACTGGCGAAGTTCTAAATTTTGGCAAAGGCCCAGTTTTTGACAAGCACTCAATTGGAGGCGTTCCAGGCAACAGGGTTACGATGGTATTGATTCCAATTGTTGCAAGCCAAGGCATAAAGATTCCAAAAACTTCATCAAGAGCAATTACTAGCCCTAGCGGAACAGCTGACACTGTTGAAGTACTGTGCCCAGTCACTTTATCCAAGGAAAAAATCAAATCAATAGTTGACAAATTTAATGGCTGCATGGTTTGGGGAGGAAGCTTTAATTTAGCCCCAGCAGATGACAAAATTATCAGGGTTGAAAAGCCTTTAAGCATTGACGCTGAAGGCCAAATGCTTGCAAGCATCTTGGCAAAAAAAATAAGCGTAGGCTCTAATCACATAATCATTGATTTGCCAATAGGCCCAGGAACAAAGCTTCCAACACATGAAAAATCAGAGCATTTGACTGAAATGTTCGTTAATTTAGGCAAAAAATTAGGCGTGAAAATTGAGTGCATTGAAAGCAACGGAAGCCAGCCATGCGGCAATGGAGTAGGTCCAGCCTTAGAAGCTATTGATGTTTTGAAAATCTTGACAAATGACCCTACCCAGCCAAGGGATTTAAGGGAAAAAAGCCTAATCTTCGCTGCCAAAATCTTTGAAATGAGCGGCATTGTAAGAAAAGGAAAAGGAATGGAGTTAGCATCCAAAATCCTAGATTCAGGTCAAGCTTATATTCACTTTAAAAAAATCATAAAAGCGCAAGGAGGAAACCCTAATGTTAAAATCTCAGACATTAAAGTCGGAAGCTTTGTTTATGAATATAAATCCGACTCTAAAGGAGTAATCACAATGATTAACAACAAGGCAATTGCTGAAGTTGCGAGAGCAGCAGGAGCGCCTTACAATAAGGGAGCAGGAGTGTTTGTGAAATCAAAATTATCAGAATTAATCAATGAAAATGACACATTAATGGTTATTCATTCAGAATCAAGAGAAAAACTGCTCAGAGCCATTGAAGTATTAAAAGACAGGAAAATTTTCACAGTGCAATAGTTTTTTAAATACAATTAATTCTTAAAATAATTCATGGAACAAAAATATATTTTAAATGTTAAATCAGAAACTCCATTAACTCCTTTTTTCTTTTCAGGAGTAAAAAATATGGAAACTGAATTCTTGACTGCAATAATGCTCCAAGCTGTAAAAAATAAAGGCATGAATGAGTTCAGCAGAAATGAGCTTTATACAAGCAAAGATGAAATTTGTACTGTATTAGAGCAATATTTAGACAAATTACCTATAGATTTATCAAAAACTTTAGGTTTTACAATGGCAATGGTTGGTGGAATCGGAGGCATGGTGTATAAAGCCCAAAAAGATAACTTTATAGAATTTGATGAACAGGCTCAAAGTTTTATGCCAACTCAAGTTTTAATTGATAAATTAGTTTTAAAAAACTATCTTATAAATATTGAATAAAAAACTAATTTAATAGTAAAGCTTTTAAAATACTCTTTTAATTAATATTAACTATGGGTAGAGTTAGAAACACTTTCATTAAGAGAAATGCCAGGAAAATACTTGAAAAATATCCTGATGCAGCAGCAAAAACTTTTGAAGAGAACAAGGTTTCTTTGAAATCAAAAGCTGACTTTGCTAGCAAGAAGATTAGGAATAGGGTTGCTGGTTTTTTCACATTCATTAAAAAGAAAGGAATAAGCCTTAAAAAAGTAGAATAAAATAATAATCTTATTTCATTTTTATTAATCTTACATAATCTTCAATTATTTTCAGTGTGTTTTCGCAGAAATCATCCAAAGAAAGGATTTTTATATTCCTTTTCATCTCCATGAATTCTTCAGAGTTTCTCTTATGTTCAAGCAAGAAATATTCCCTAGTTCTTAATAGCCTCTGCATATTGCCCTCTAATTTTATGTACTTGTCAAAGTAATCCTCAGAAAGCTTTGCTAATTCGAGTTCATAATCTAATGATATGTTTTGCATTCTTGACCTAACATATACTTGTGTTAATTTTTTTAATGAAGCATTATTACTATACATTTTCTTGTCTTTAATGCATATCATTAAATCTTTTGTTATGTACTCATAACCCATGAAATCAGGCTTATCAGTCCCTATGCCCTCTTCGTTTATTTCAAAACCTATAGATTTTACTTTTGCTAAACCATAGGGTTTTAATGCTTGCTCAAATACTGAAACGTTCTTGTCAGGAAGCAATACTATAACATAAGAGGGTTTGTGATTATGCCCTGAGCATGAAGCGAAAGTCTTAATTTTATAGCAATAGTTCAAAACCCTTAAAAAAGGCATCATTTCCAAATCTATTATTTTATCATTCTTGTTTTTTTCAATATACTTAAAATCTAATCCTATGTGTTGGTAGTTAGTTTCCATAATTATAAAAATTGAATTTTTAAGGTTTAAATAATTTTCTAGTAAATGACTTAACTATTCTATCAAGATTCCAGGCTTTCCGGGCAATGCTGATTTAGCTTTATCATCTGCTGATCTTGCAACTATTTCAACTTTGCAGTTAAACTCTTTCTCGATAAATTTTGATGAATTAAGCAGGGCATCATGCTCGTTTTTTCTGCTGCTCAATTCCTCAGGCCTTTTTGAAGGATTTTTCTGCATTGAAATTATTATTTTTGAAGCCTGCTCTGCATGCTTTTTAATCTCAGGATTTGACAATATTTTTTTTATGTCCAAGTTCTTGCCCGAATTAATTATTTCCTTAAACAGTTCATATTTCCATTCATCAGGTATGAATATTTTGATTCTCTTAGGTGATTTTTTTATAATACTGAGTAATTCATGAATGTCTTTTGAAGTGTTAATCACTGTTTTTTGCGAATTCTCAACAGACTTATTTATTAATTCCTCTTGTATTTTCGGGAAAAGCTGCAAAGAGACTAATTTATTGCTTAATCTGCTGTAATATTCCTCGCAAACATGAGGCATTATTGGCTCAAGAGCAATAAGCCAATCCGCTGCAATCATTTTCATAACTGAACCGAATTCCAAATCATCAACTTTGGATTTAAAATAACTAACCTCATTTAGAAGTTCAAAAAACATGTTAAGGGAATAATCTCTTAACTGCATCTTATCTCCCTGCAAATATGCTTCCTTTAATCTTGAATAAAACCTGCTAAGCATCCAACTGCCAAGCTCGCTTGCTTTTTTGGCTGATTTGCTTATAACCGCTGATTCCATTATTTTTTGAAAATACTCAATCTTATTCTTTGTTCTCTCAACTTCAGCATCTTTCCAATCAGCTTGGCTGTCTATCTCTGTTGAGCTCACAACATATAATCTGTAAAGGTCAGCTGAGTACTTCCTTGAAATATCAATCAATGGAATAACATTTCCTCTGCTTTTAGACATCTTCACCCCTTCCCTGCCAGTTAAGTATTCATTAAAAGTCATTGCTTTTGGCCAATATTTTTTAGGGAATATTTTGATATGGTGCATTATGAAAAATATTAAATGATTGCTTATGTGGCCAGGATTAGTATGCCTTTGGTCAATAGGGTACCAGTACTCAAAGCTTTTAACCAATTCATTCATTATTTTTTGGGAGATTTTAGTGCTTCTGCTTACTTTTTCAGCATCCCCTTTTTTCAATAAAACATAATCAAAAAATTCCTTAGTCAGTTGTTCAGGAGTGATTTTTTCCTTTTCAATGATATTTTTCAGCAAATAAAATGCCATGTAAATTGTTGAGTCGCTAAGGCTTTCAATAACCCAATTAGTGTCATAAGGAAGCTTAGTTCCAAGCCCTCTTTTTCTTGCGCAAGGCCTCATTTCAATCCAGTCAATAACGTCAAAAAACATTTTCCTGTATTTTTCAGGATAAATCTTCATAGACTTTATTAATTCCCTTGTTTGGTTCTTCCATTCCTCACTTCTGTAATCAAGGAACCATTGGTCCTTCAATACTGCAACTATGACTTTCCCGTTGCATCTGCATTCAGCTTTCCTGGTTGTTTCATAAAACTTGAATGCTAATTTTTTTCCCTCCAAGTATTTGTAAACAGAGTCCTTTATTTCGCTGATTTTTTTGCCAGAAAACTCTCCGCAAGCATTATTAAGTATTCCTTGATAGAATTCGTCTTTGTAGACATTCTTTGTTGCCTCTTCAAGTAAGTCTTTTTGGTCAATTGATTTAATCCTAAGGGCTTCAACTGCTTGGGCAGCTGAATCTTTTGCGTAACCTTTGATTTCAATTATTTTGGCAGGCTTTATTTTTCTAATCTCTGAAGCATTAAGGTGGTATTTTTTCATCAAAGCTTCATCATTTTGCAGGCTTAACAATGCCATGTAATCAAAAGGCGCGTGCGCAGGCACTGAATAAACAACTCCTGATGCAGTGTCAGGGTCAACAAAGGATGCTGGCAAAACCATAACCTCTGAGCCAATAGGGGTTGTTACTTTCTTGCCCACCAATTTTTCTCCCTTGAATTCCTCAATTTTTTCAGCATTGCCATGCTGGTATTTGAACTTCTCATAAGCCAAAGAGCTCATTATGAAAAACTCTTTGCCTGATTTTATTTTAGCATAAGATTCAGCAGGATTAATCCATAGATTAGTTATTCCAAAAATTGTTTCAGGCCTTAAAGTTGAAGCCACAATGAAAGAATCATTTAATTTGAATTTTATTGCAGAAAACTCGTTAATCTTAACCTTGTCAGTGTCTCCATCTTTCACATCATCCTCTCCCACAGCATTATTGCATTCTAAGCAGAAAATAACAGGATGCTTATTCTTAACTAATACCTTGCTCTCCATAAATTTGTCATACTGCCACTCAATGAACTTGTTATATTCTTTATCACCAGTTGAGAATTTCCTAGTCCAGTCAATGCTTAAACCGATGCTGTCAAAATCATTGCTTATAACGCTTGCAAAATAGTTCGCAACATTAATCGGCTCCTTGAATGATTCTATTATTTTGTCAACTTCAGATTTATTATCTTCATAGATTTCAACATAACTTTTGAATAATTTAATATATTTAGTGTCACCTTTTTTAATCCTGTCACTGATTGCAAGTATTGGAGTGCCTGAAATATGGAAAGCCATAGGCCATAAAACGTTGAATCCCTGCTTTCTTTTGAACCTTGCAACAAAATCCGCAATGCAGTAAGTTCGTCCGTGCCCAACATGCAAAGGCCCTGAAGTGTAAGGGAATGGCACTGTGAAAAAGAATTTTTCCTTCTTGTCATCAATGATTGGCTCAAAAGCCTTCCTTTCCTTCCAAATATTCTGCCATTTCTTTTCTATCTCGTTTATTTCCATATTAATCAATCCTTTAATTTCATTTTTTATTAATGTTTTTATTAATAAAATACTCCTCTAAATCTTTCAATATTTCGCCTTTTGTGCTGTTAATCCCGTATCTTTTATGAAAATAAGGCATTGCTGTTGCAAGCATTCCCCTGCTTAAAACATAAACATTTATTGATATTTCATCCCTTTCCAAAAGCACTCTTTCATTAGAGTAGCAAAACCTCATTGAACCATTGACAGGCATTACTATCTCTTCTAGCCCAGCAATTTTTGGGTATTCCATTTTTATAGTTATATCAAACATCACTTAATCACATTTTAAAATTTTTAGAAAAATAATGAATAACAAAACCACTGCATGCAATTTAACGTAAGAGCAAGCTTGTCATCATTAAATAATTATGCAATAATTTGTTTTTTAAAAACCTTTTTAATTAAAAAAAATTAATTAATAATATACTTAAGGGGCTGTAGTTTAACTTGGCAGAGCAGCTGGCTCCAGAAATCGCTTTTTTTGGAGCGCTGAGGCGCATTAATTGCGCCGTTGAAGAAACCAGCAAATCGGGGTTCAAATCCCTGCGGCCCCATTCTTTTTTTGTTAAGTTGATTTTCCGCCCACGCTTTGCAAAGCAAAGGGTGGGTTCCTAAATCCCTGCGGCCCCATTCTTTTTTTGTTAAGTTGATTTTCCGCCCACGCTTTGCAAAGCAAAGGGTGGGTTCCTAAATCCTCTCGGCGCCAATTTTTTTTAATTTATTATTACATACTAAGTTTTTTAATTAAGCTAAATGTAATAAAAAATATGTTGCTTTCAAATTATTTAGTCGGCATTTTTTCAGTGCTAAAAAATGCTTGGGCACCAATATTATTAGGATTAATCATTAATGTATTGATTGAGATTTTCATTCCAAAAAAACTAATTCTTTCAGGATTCCACAAGAAAGATTTTTTGACAATAATCAGGGCATCATTTTCAGGGCTGCTCATTAGCGGATTATCCTTTGGAGTCATTCCGTTAATTGTTTCTTTAAGGAAGAACGGGGCTTCATTTCCAGCATGCGCTGCAATGCTGGCTTTCACCCCTTGGACTGGAGCTTTAGGCTTAATGATTGTTGGCTCATATGTTGGATTTTGGAATCTCATGATTCTTTTAGGCTGCTCTTTTCTTCTGTCAATAATGGTTGGTTTAATCATTTCAATGCTTGAAAAGTTTAATTTGCTTAAATCAAGGGCAGTTATTGAAAAAGAATATTTGAGCATAAACAAGTACCATGATTTTGAAAATTATTTAAGTAGAAAAACAGGGCTTAAGGAGATTTCAATCTCAATTTCAGAGCTTTTAAAAAACGTTTTCATAGCAATACTTTTCACTGCATTTTTCCAGCTAATCTTCTCTAATGAGTTCGTATCAACTTATTTTTCAAACAATTATTCAGTTCTTTACGCAATACCTTTGGCAACATTGATTGAAATAATTGGCGAAGGATTCAGCATCTTTGCAGGAGAACTGTACTTATTAGGCGCTAATTTAGGTGTGGTTTTTTCAATAATAATTGCAGGAGTAATAACTGACATTAATGAGTTGTCAATGCTTGACAAGATTTTTTCAAAAAAAGCAGCAACTGCTTACTTATTAATAAGCTTGGCAGGAGTTGTTGTTTTTTCATACCTCTTAATTTAACTCTTTTTCTAACTTGCTGCTTTTTTTAATAATTTTTCAGCAATTGATTTTTTCAAAAATTAAATAGTTTTTTAAATAATAACTCCTATTAATTTTATTACTATGAAGCGAGTTGAGTATCCCACATTCGAGTGAAATACTTTTTAATACTTGCTTTATTCTAAAAACAATTAACGGAGATGAATATTAAATGAAGATATTGACTATACACTCAGATTACATTAATTTTGAGCCAACAAAGAAAGCAATAAAAAGCGCTGAAGAGATAGAGAAAAAAAAAGAGGAAATGAAAGACTGCTTAGTGGTTTTTTCAGCAGTTGAAAAAATTGACGAGCCAGACTTGAAAGGAATTGTCAATAAATACATTGATGAGATTAAAAAAGTGGCAGAGCAGGTTAAGACTAAAAAAATAGTCCTATATCCTTATGCTCATTTGTCAAGCAGCCTATCAAAGCCTGACTTTGCAGTAGAAGTTTTAAAGGAAGCTGAAAAGAAACTAGCTAAAGATTATGAAGTCATTAGAGCGCCATTTGGCTGGTATAAAAAATTTGAAATTTCATGCAAAGGACATCCATTGTCAGAGCTGTCAAGGGAGTTTGGCGTTTCTGAAAAATCAAAAAATGAAGTTAAAGAGGAGCCATGCGACCCTAAAAAATTATTAAGCGAAATAACAAAAATAAGACTAGATACATCTAAATTAAAAGACAATGACCACAGAATACTCGGGCAAAAACTTGACCTTTTCAGCTTTAATGAAGTTGCTCCAGGAATGGTATTTTGGCATAACAATGGATTAATAATCTTTAACGAGTTAGTGAAGTATTGGAGGGAAGAAAAAAATCTTGCAGGGTACCAGGAAATATCCACTCCCCAAATAATGGATAAGAGATTATGGCAAATCTCTGGGCATTGGGATAAATATAAGGAAAATAATTTTGTAACTTATTATGAAGATATGCCCATGCTTGTTAAGCCAATGAGCTGCCCTGGAGGAATGCTTGTTTACAAGAATAAGCCAAAATCTTACAAGGATTTGCCGTTAAGAGTTGCAGAGCTCGGAAAAGTTCACAGGGTTGAATTGTCAGGAACTCTTGGAGGACTATTCAGGGTTATACAGTTCACTCAGGATGACGCACATGTATTTTGCACTGATGACCAAATTGAAGATGAAATAAGCAACATAATGGAAATGATATTTAAGATGTATAAAAAATTAAATTTGGAATTTGACCATGTTGAATTATCAACTAGGCCTGAAAAAAGAGTCGGCTCTGAAGCTAACTGGGACAAGGCAGAGGCAATACTTGAAGGATTACTCAAGAAAAAGAAACTAAAATATCAAATTAATGCAGGAGATGGTGCATTTTATGGTCCAAAGATTGATTTTAAAACAAAAGACTCGCTTGGCAGAACTTGGCAAACTTCAACAATACAGCTAGATTTTAATCTTCCTGATAGATTTGAGCTTGAATACATCGGTGAGGATAACAAGCCCCATAGGCCTGCAATGCTTCACTATGTTGTTTACGGCTCTGTTGAAAGATTCATGGGAGTTTATTTAGAGCACACTAATGGTAATTTGCCAACTTGGCTTAGCCCTATTCAAGCAAGAGTAATACCCTTTAATGAAAGCAATATTAAGAGTTCACAAAAATTACTTGAAGAGCTTAAAAGCAATGGAATAAGAGCTGATATTGACCTAGATAACGGAACAATAAATAATAAGATTAGGAATGCTGAATTAATGAAAATACCTTATATCTTAGTATTAGGTGATAAGGAAGAGAAAGAAGGATTAATCTCTGTTAGGAATAAGTCAAGCGGAAAGGTAAGCTCATTGAAAAAATCAGAGTTCATAAATAAAGTGCTTAAAGAGATAAAAAACAGGGAATAATCAATTCCCTTATTTTTTTATTCTTCCATTGATTGTTAATTTTTTGCCAATAAAAAACTAATGAAGCAATGGAAACTTATTTAAATAAATTCTTTTATAGTTTTTTTATGGTAGCGGAATTATCAGATTTGGCAAAAGAATACAAACCCATGTTTATTGTATCTACAAATAATGAAGATTTTAATAATAGATTAATGGAAGTTTTGGAAGAATACACTTTGGCAGTAGTTGACTGCATAAAACACTACAGGGATTAATCTTTTTTCTAGCCTAAAGCGCATCATCTAAGCAATCATTTTTTTTGGAAGTTTCATTTTCTTTAATCATTCTAGAATATATTCTTGTCAAATCCTGCATTGCAGTGTTAGCTTCCTTTGCATTCAGGTTCATGAACCCTTTTTTATTAATATATTCCCCTTCAAGTTCTATTATTTTTGAATCTCCATAGATGTTTTGTATTTGCATCTTCAACTCCATATATCTTAAAGTCAAATTAATATCAACTTGTTTATTCACAATAAAAGCTTAAGTAATTGTTTTTATAAAATTTTCTTAACAAAAACGCTAATTAGAAATGTTTTTAAAAAGATTTGTTTATCTTTTTATCCATTAATCGCGAGGTTTAAGAAAAAAAATGAAAAAAATTAGTTTAGCCCTAATCATATTATTAGGCTTGGCTGCAGGATATAGTGCGCCAAATTACATTGCAAGCGTTAATGTGCTTGATTCAGTTTTGACTGCTCAAGACTCATTAACTCTTTACGGCTTCATAGACTATGAAGCAGGACAAGGAAACCCCTATGAGGTTTCAAAGTTAAAATTAGTGTATTTTAAAACAGGAACAACATCAGGTGTTACAGAACTAAGCGGAGTTCAATATGTAAGCCAGTTCAGCAACCCTGAAAATTTGCTTTTAGATGGAGCTTATGCTGTTAGCATTTCTATCCCATCATTAAGCGATGGAGAATACACTGTTAAATTGCTATTAAATGATGAAACTTTTGCAAAGGCTTATTTTACTTATGATTCAAGCATTTCAAGAGATTCAAAAATTGAAATAACAGACATGGATGACTATGCAGGTTCATTAAGCATTGAATACAAGATTAACAATAACAATCAGACAAACAATATCACTTATGCAGTTGACTTTTTTAGCCCTAAAATAAGCGGAGCAGGAGGCTCAATATTTAGCGACACTTTAATGGTAGCTAACATGAGCTCAAATGCAAAAGCTGTAAGCTTTACAAGCCCATTCGGACAAGGAGCTAATATTTTAATAATGAAAGTCAGCTCAACTGACCAAGCAGTTCAAAGATTGCCTTTAAGTATCTTAAGAATAGTTAATGCTGGAGAATCTGTTTCACTTGACAGAGCTGGAAAATTAACAATGGCTAATTGCTATGCCAAAGAAAATGACGAAAGCGAATGCGAATTCAGCGTATTAAACAATGGCTCATACCCAACAACCTATTCATTCGAAGTTGTTAGCAGCTTATCTACTACTGTTGAATCTACAGGTTTAATCAATCCAGGACAAACAGCTACAGGTAAAATAATTGTTAGCGCAAAATTAGCAGATGTTGGAACACAAAGCTTGACACTTAAATTAAAGCATTCAGACTTGGTTCTTGATTCAAAGCAAATAACAGTAAGCGTTTCAGCCCGCGATTTGGTGAACAAAGTTGACTTGAGAATAAATGGACTAAACAGATACATTTTACAAGGAGATAGCTTAACTGTTAGCTTTACTATTAATAATACTGGAGACTTTGATGAAAATTTAAGAGTTGTTTATTCAGTAAACGGAGAAGAAGACACATTCCTTGGAGGATTATTCACCCTAAAAAAAGGGCAGATAGCTTCAAGAACACTTGACTTAAGCGGACAACTATCAGGCTTAAGCGGAAATGTTGGCTTTGAAATAAGCGTATACAATGAAGAAATGCAAAAAGTAGGCTCAATAGCTAGCGGATTAGTAATAAGCGAGCTGGAATATGCACCTTTAGCTTCATGGAATAAAGGGGTTGTAAGAATAGAAGCAGGAAACCATTCAGAAAACCAATTAACTGTAAGAAACAACGGAAACACAGAGGATACTTATATTGTAACTGTTGCAAGTGATTTTGCATCATTAACAAAAACTGTGTCACTGCAGCCAGGAGAATCTGAAAACATAAATGTTCCAGTGGTTTCAGGAGCTGATTCAAAAGGAACTTACCATATAAGCGCAACAGCTTGCTCAAGTTTCAGCACTGAATGCAGCAGCGTGAACTATACATTAATAGTTTACGAATTGCCGACTTACGGGGATGCAACAGTAGAAGCTTTGAACACTTCATTAAGCCTTGAAAAAGGCCAGGCAGCAATATTTGAAATATTAGTATCAAACAATAATGGCGATGCAAGAGAATACACAATTGTTGTGCCAGGCTTCAATGGTGAAGTAAGGGTTAGTCCAGAAAGCAAATACATATTAAGCGGAAAGAGCGAGAAATTCTTAGTATACTTGCTTCCAAATGAAACAAAAACCCAAACTGCCGAATGCCAAGTGCTTGAATCAAATGTTGTAATAAACACTGAGAATTTAACATTAAGTTACGGCTCAAGTTTTTTAACAGGCTTTGTTTCAATAGGCAGCGCTTCAAACATAATTGTTTCAATAATGGGACTTGGATTGCTCAGCGCTTTAATAGTGTTTGGAATAAGAGCATTTAACCAATCAAAAACAGAGTTAAAATACTGGAAATGAAGAAACAATTATTCACCCTATTTTTTTTGTTTTTTTTAGGGATTGCTTTCGGGGAACAGCATTGCATGCAGGATAGTTTCAACTCATCAATAGTCATAACAAATGATTATTCAGGAGTTGAATACTACAAAGTATCATATGCTGTTAGCCCAGGAGCAGCATTATCCTTTAGCGAACAGCTAGGGGATGGATTTTTTTTAATGCCTAGCGAGCAAAAAATAATAGACTACAACGTTTCACTTCCTTTCCCGGGCAACTATTCATTGTCATTCATCATAGCTGATTCAAAAAATAACAAAGAAACTAAAAGTTTCAACTATGAAGTCTTTGACTGCCACAATGTTGATATTACAATAGTAAGCGAAAGCAACAATTATTGCTTAAGGCAAATAATGCCTTACAATGTAACTGTAAACAACACAGGCAAATACGAAGAAAACATAACTTTAATGATAAATAATGACCCATTTAATCTCACACTTAGTCCTGGAGAATTAAAAGAATACAATCTTGACTACTATTCAATGAGCCAGGAAGATAATCAAATAATAGTTACTGCAAGAAATGAGTATTTAACAAAAACAGTCTCTAAATCATTTAACTTAAGAAACTGCGACACAACAGCAGTTGTGCTGGAAAACTTAAAAGCATGCCCAGGACAGTCAGTAAACTCAAACATTACAATAAAAAACTTAGGCTTCAGCCAAGATGCTTACCAAATAATTAATTCAACAAATAATATATTAATAACTCCCCAAGTTTTGACTCTTGAATCAAAAGAGCAGGCAATAATACCATTTACTTTAGTGCTTGGATGCGATGAAATCGGACTTAAAACAGGGGAGATAACTATCCAATCCCTTAATTCAGGATTAATAACTGCAAAAATAACTTATGAAGCATTGAACTGCTTTGACTTTAAAATAGAGGACAAAAACGTTTTTTTTGATTATTGCGAGAATGACAATAAGACTGTAACTTTTGATGTGGCAAATGCTGGATTAATGGCTGATTCATATAATGGATTATTAATTTATGGAAAAAACCAAATTAGCCTAAATTTTTATTTAGAGCCGAAAGAATCAATGAACATCAATCTCAGCGAGTATTTCAATTACACTAATGATGCAAAGGCTGAGTTAATAATTAAAAGCAACAATTATTGCGAAAGAACAAAAACCATAACCCACAACTTCACTGTTCAAAATTTCAGCGAATGCTACAGCGGAAACTTAGAAGTTCAAGACTACTTCAGGAGTTATTCAAAAGTGAAGGTTACAAACAATGGCTCAAGGCAAAACGAATACACTTTAACAGTTTTTAACTATTCCGAAATAAGCAACATGAGCTTTTTATTAAACCCAGGGCAATCAAAGGAGTACCAGCTGAACAATTTAGGCAGCATCATGAATGATTATGGCATCAGCGTTTTTTCAGTCAATCTTTTAGCAAACGGCGTTGACACTACAAGCCAAACAACTTACTCTAACAGCATTACTGGAATGATAATCTTATCAGTTAAAGAATACTACTCTTATGCAGGCCTCATACTTTTAGCAATACTGGCATCTTTGTTTGTTAAGAACAATGTTTTAAAACAAAGAAAATCTAATAGTAAAATATGAATGCAGAGCTAATTAATGATTTAGTAATAATCCATGACGAAAGAACGGCCAATTCTTTGCATTCAAAAGGATTTATCGGAACACTTATCAAAGGAAATCTTGAGCTTTCAGGCATAGAAGCGCTTTATTTACTGTCTAAAGAAAAAATAGTCATTCATAAATCAGGCAAAGAATTAAGCGAAAAAGATTTAATGAATTATTTCTCTAAAAAAGACAAAAGATTCATCTTGAAATACAAGGTTTTTTCTGATTTAAGGAATAACGGCTTCGTTGTAAAAACTGCTCTAAAATACGGCTTTGATTTTAGAGTTTATGACAAAGGCGTTGCGCCAGGAGAGGACCACGCAATATGGCTGATCTATTGCGTAAGCCAAAACGAGTCATTAAAAATTGGCGACTACTCTAAACTAATAAGGGTTTGCCACAGTGTGAAAAAGAAAATGCTTTTAGGAATAGTTGACGATGAAAGTGATGTGACTTACTGGGAATCAGCCTGGACTAAAATGAAGTAAGACTATCTCTTAATAGTTTTATTTCATTTAAGATTATGAATCTTGATTCATCTATAAACTCATCATTTAGCTGGGAATAATTCCTCAAATCAATCTCAATAACCACAGGCTTCCTGATTAATTTAATCAACTCAATAATTTTGTTGAATCTTTCAAAAACAGTGCTGTAACAATCATGATTAATATTAGGATTATAATTGCTGTAATGAATTTCAGAAATCCTTTCAATTATTCCATAATTCATGAATTTATTCAAATGATTCCTAGAATGCTCAATGTCAAGAGTTAAGCTTAACTCAGGATAAGCCAAAAGAGCTTCAATGCTTTCAAAATAATTGCCTTCTGTGTGCATAACATCAGGAGTCTCTATGTTTAAATTACATACTTTCATTTGCTTAATCAAGTAATCAATTGAGCCAATGTTTTCAGTATGAAATGTTATTTGCTTTGCATTTAATAAATCATAAATGTTTTTTAATTTATTTAATACTTTGTTGCTTTCAAAATTATCCGAGTAAACAATGTTTTTTGTGCAAGCATGAAGAAAGATTTGGTTATTTTTTGAATAATTAATAAGCTCATCATTTGCTTTAAAATCAAAGCATTCGCTAGTTTTTAAAAATGAGACTTCAATTCCATCAATTTCATGGTTTGGTTTAACAGCCCTAATTGCAGCATCAATAACGCTCTCATACTTATTGTGATAGCATGCAGTGCTCAATAATATAGGGATCATTAAAGTAATAGATAATCATTATATTTTATAAATCAATCGCGTTAACTCCTTCAATCCTTAAGAATTTGGAAAACTCTTTAGAGTAGCCGTGGTGCACATAAACATTTTCTGCCTTGCTTTTTTTGACTGTGCTTAATAACTCTTTGAAGTCAGCATGGTCGCTTAAAGTAAAGCCCTCATCAGCCCCGAATCGCCTCTTATAATAAGGATTCAGATTCCATCCGCTAAAAACCGCGAACTTTAAGCCTCTTGTTTTTTTGAATTTATTAAAATATTCATTTTTTGAATTAAGCGAAGGAGAAAACAATAAGTCAGGATTAAGCTTGCAATTATTGCCATTGCATAAACCGAAACCATTCAAAGTTTTTTCATACTTAGCAATTTCAGGATGGAGGATGCTGGAATAATCTTTGAAATAATGCATGATCTCCTGCATTTTGCCCAAAGGATAACCCATAAGCACTGTTAAATAATTCTTTTTAATATTATCTTCAATGAACTCTTTAGCCAGTTTAACCTCTTTTTTAGAATCAGGGAAGATGAATTCAGGCTTTCCGAAAGTTGATTCAATGATTAAGCTGCTGCATTCTTTTACTTTTAATCCCTTCATAAAAGCCCTTGAATTAGTGGAAAAATCCCCAGTGAATAATGCTGACTCATTATTTTCTGTAAGGAATAAAGATTTTGAGCCAATCATGTGCCCAGAATTCAGCAGTGAAATATTGCTTGGAATATTATCTAACCTATTGTATTTAAATCCGCGCAATTTTGCCAATTCAAAGGTTTCATCACTAGTGATTACTTTCTTATTAGTCTTAAACAAATGGTCCATATGGCTATGGGATAAGAAGTTAAAATCAGAATCATGAGTGTCACAGTCAAGAGAGATTATGTAATCCTTAGTCTTTATCTTAAAAAAGCCTTTATGCTTAATTATTTGCATCTTAAACTATATTAATCAGTGCTTTTTAATAATTACTGGATAAAATGATGAATAACAGGCGGGCTGAAAGCATGATGAGTACTCGTTCTTTCTGATTATCCTATTAATTTCAAAAACTTATTAAAAACCCGCTATTAAAAGAATAAATAATGAAACAATTACTGTTATGCTTATTTTTAATATCATCATGCTTCGCATCCTGCTTTGCAGGAGAAATGACTGTGCTTGGAGTTCAGGAGAGAGGGGATGAATACATAGGCTTGTTTGCAACACTAAACTTAGAGATAATTAGCGGCTCTGGAAGAGTGTTTTTTAACACAATGCCTTTGGCTGAAACAGACACCCAATCAAGCGCCAGAATGGCAGTTGATGTTGCATGCCAAACTCTTGAAATTAATTGCAATGACAAAGATTTTTTATATTCAATAAGCGCGAATTCTCCAATGATCGGAGGGCCCAGCGCTGGAGCAGCAATGTCAATACTGGCAATGTCTGAGCTAATGGGCGCTGATTTAAAAACAGATGCTGCAATTACCGGAACAATCAATCCTGATAAAAGCATTGGAGTTGTAGGAGGAGTGGTTGAGAAAGCTAAGATTTGCCAAGATTCAGGATTAAAGACAATTCTCATTCCAAAAGGCACCAAATACTTGTTTGATAATGAATCCTTAAACCTTGACATAATAGAGGTTGAAACAATAAACCAAGCTTATGCTTTTTTTAGCGGAATAATTTTCAGCGAGCCAAGCAGCGAACTAAACAAATCAAAATTCAATGATTTCATGAAAATAATGAGCGAAAACTTAATTGACTATGCCAATTCAAGCTTTAATCAGCTCATTAATACCAATATTTCAAAACTTAATGATACTGATTCATTGTCAATTGAATCATTGATTAATTCAACAAGCAAAGACATTGAAACAATGAATGAATTGTATTTGCAAGAAAATTATTACAGCGCCTCAAGCTATTCAGTAAGAGTTGGAATAAACTCAATCTATACCACTTACTTGATTGATTATCTTTTAAACCTTAGCGACTTGCCAAAAATGATTAGTGAAATTAACAGTTCAATAAATGTTTTTGAAAACAATTTTGGAAACAAATTAATAATAGACAATGCCAATGACTTTGAAGCAATAAGCATTTCAATAGAGAGAATGTTCGAGGCAAAAGATTTGCTTAATTCATCAATTGATGATTTCCAACATAATGATTCAATCAGTGCATTGTATAATCTGGCATTTGCCAAAGTAAGGCTAAAAACCAGCGAGTCATGGTTTGGCTTAAAAGATTTGTTAACCGGTGATTTATACTATGAATTCAACCAGGATGATTTCTCAGAGCTTGCATACACTAGGATTGAAAATGCCAAAACATTGCTCAACTATGCCAAGTCAATGCAGGAATCTTATTACACTGAATCCTCAAATGATTTGATTGACAGAAGCGTTCAAGCTTACAATAATGGCAACATAGTCTTTTCTTTGTTTGAAAGCCTGAAATCAATCTCTAACTCTAACTTAGCTCTTTCTTTGGCGGGAGTTACTGACGAAAACCTTGATGAAAGAATAACAATATTAATGGATTTGGCTGCAAAGAACATTAATTTAGCAGAATCAAAAAAAATCATACCAATACTTGCATACTCTTATTATGAATATGGCCAAACATTCAAGGATTCAGAGCCTTTGCAGGCAATAATCTTCTTTGAATACTCTAAGCAATTCTCTTTATTAAGCGAGCAATTGGCAAGCCAAGCAATAAGCAAAGAAAACAATGAAATAATTATTGATTATAATATAATTCTGCCAAAAATAGCAGTCAGCTTTTTAATAGGTTTATTAATTGCATTATTAGTTCTAGAGGTTTATTATGAGAGAGCATTATTTAATAAAAGAAAATGATTTAATTCCCTTAATTGGGGCTCACTTGTTTGGAGTGATAGACAGAGGCACCAATGTTTTGCAAATCAGAAGCATCACTGGCTGCCCACTAAAATGCATTTATTGCAGCGTAGATGAAGGGGAAGGCTCAAAAAAAAGAAACACTTACCAAGTTGAGACTAATTATTTACTAAAAGAAATAAATGAAATAATCAAAATTAAAGGCATAAATGATGCTGAAGCCCATATTGATGGGATTGGGGAGCCATTATTGAATAAGGATATTGTGAATCTTGTGAAAGGATTAAGGAAAAATAAGAATATAAAAATTATCAGCATGCAAACCAATGGAATATTATTGACTGAAAAATTGCTTTATGAATTAGAGAATGCAGGGCTTGACAGGATTAATTTAAGCATTAATTCCCTTGGCCCTGAAACTGCAAAAGAGCTGAGTGGAATATCTGGATATGACATTAATAAGATAAAATTATTGGCTCAAAATATTTCAAAATCGAAAATTAAACTATTAATAGCTCCAGTAATAGTTCCAGGATATAATGAAAACATTGATGACCTAATCATTTTTGCAAAATCAATTAATGCAAGGCTTGGAATACAAAAATATGAGCACTATAAACATGGAAGAAAGCTTAAAGCGAAAGAATGGACTTGGTACAAGTTTTACAACTACTTAAAAGAGTTAGAAAAAAAGCATGAAACAAAACTAATACTCAAAAAAGAGGAGTTCAAAATCCATAAAACTAATTCGCTGCCAATAGTTTTTAAAAAAAATGAGACAGTGAAAGGAAAAGTGGTCTTGCCTGGATGGCTAAGCAATGAGGTAATAATCTCTGCAAAAAATAGGCTAATAACTGTTTTTGATTGCAATGCAAAAATAAATGATTTAGTAAAGGCAAAAATAATTAAAACTAAGCATAATTTATACTTAGCAAAGCGTGCTTAGAATTAATTTTTTAAATCCTCCATGATGCTTAATATTCATGGATTTTTTAGCTTTTTTATTAAAAACACTACTTTCATTAGCTCTTGGAGGATTAATTGGCATTGATAGGCAGAAAAGCAAGAACGGCTACCCTGCAGGAATAAGAACTTTAGCATTCATTTCATTGCTCGGATTCTTATCATGTTTTATTTCAAACGAAATAAACAATTCTTATTTCTTAATTGCCTCGTTTCTTCTTATTTTCATCTTAATAATCGTTGGTTATGGAGTGAGCTTTAATTCTGAAAAATTTTTTGGCTTCACAAGCACAATAATAATATTTTTAACATTCTTAATAGGAGTAATTTCTTATTATGAACAATATTACTACTTTGCAGTCTCATTGTCAATAGTAATAACGCTGATTTTAACCCAGAAAACATTTATTCACACATTAGTTTCAAAAATACAAGACAATGAATTATTTGATGCTTTAAAATTCGGAATAATTGCTTTCATAATACTTCCAGTGCTGCCAAATAAAACAATTGACCCTTTAGGTGTAATAAATCCCTTTAATTTATGGCTATTAGTTGTTTTAATACTGCTAATAAGCTATGCTGGCTACATTTTGTCAAAATTTTTAGGCAAAAGCAAAGGAATCTATATTTCAGGATTGCTCGGAGGATTAATCAGCTCAACAGCAGTAACTAGCTCGCTTTCAATACTCAGCAAAAAGAACGAAGCAGTCAGTAATTCTTGCATAGTTGGAATAACGCTTGCAAGCAGCGTCATGTTTTTAATGGTTTTTTTTGAGGCATTACTAACTAATCCATCTTTTGCATATGGCATGATTATACCCTTTAGTTTGTGCTTTTTGATTGGATTATTAATCTCTTGGATTTTAATAAAATCCCCAAAAACAACCAACTTAAACAATGCTGAATTAGTTTCAGAAAGCCCGTTTAATTTCTTTCCAGCAGTCAAATTCATGGCATTAATAGTTGTAATACTGTTCATTTCAAAATTATTATTAATGGTTTTTGGAGATAAAGGAATCTATTTAGTAAGCTTTTTTTCAAGCCTTGCAAACACTGACGCTGTCACAATTTCAATAGCAACACTTGCAAAAGAATCCTTGGCTTATAGCGTTGCTTACTTATCAATGGCTATTGCTGTTTTGACAAATAATTTAATGAAGCTTTTTTTAATAAAACAAATGGGTTCAAAAAGATTATTTGCTGATGTTTTTAAAAATTATTTAGCAATGAATGCTCCAATACTTGTATGGATTATTTTCTTGCTTATTTAATCCCGAGCTTTTTTGCAAGCAGTTCAGCCTTCTTCTTGTTTTCAAACTTTATTGCCTCCTTTATATGCGAGCAGTAAGTCTCTTTTAATGTATTCCACTTGCAATCACAGCTCCATTCCATCTTATCCCTTCTGTAAATGACGCTATGCTTCTTTTTCTCCTCAGGATTATAAACAGTGTAAGCTTTTACTCTAGCACTTTCATAGTCAAAGACTGCTTTTAGCATGGGATTAAATTAAAAATTAAGGGTTTTAAAGAATTTCTGTGCTTAATTCTTTTTAATATACAGTATTGCATCTGAAAACTCAGAGCTTGATGAAGGGAACAGCCAATTATTTTTCAGAATTATTTCTTTATAATTACTGCACTTTATTTTTCCACTTATTTCATCAGTTTTAGCAGTATTCCATAATGAAGTGTAAGTTTTTGAGAAGTCAAGAATTCCAATATTAAGCTCAACTTTACCATTATAAGTAATATGATAATTCAAATAAAACTCTTTTCCATCATAGCTAGGGTCTGAGCATAAATAATCAAGGGATTGGGAATCGCTAGTTTTTCCGTAAGCAGTATTCATTGTTGTAAGATAAATGACTAAATTTTCAGAATCAGTGCTTACCATGTCACATACATTATCAGCTACATTAAGGGTTGTTGGCCAAATGCAATTAGGCACTACTATTGTTGGAGTTATGGGAACTTCTGAAATATTTGCTTGTTCAGCAAGGGGCATTTCAAAATCTTTTATGTACATGCTGAAACTGTCAAGAGCTTGGCTAGCAATAACTCTTTTCTCAGGCTTTGAGCAGTTGATTTTGCCTGAAATAATAATCCTTTCAGGAGTAGTTATTGTCACAGAGGTTCCTAAAGAATCAGCCCCATAATAAAGGGTTAATTCTCCAGTAAAATCGCTTCTTTTCTCAGCATTAATAAGGTAATACTTCCCGTTATTTAAGCTGTTATTGCAAATGCTTTCGTTTAAGTATTCGCTTCCAATGCCAAACTCAATCATTGTTTCATTCTTATTCAACCTGCAATATTCACTGTTAATCCTGCTGGCTTGGCATTTATTGCTAATGCATTTAGAGATTGAGCATTTGTCAAATTCATTATTTGCGCAATCAAAATCGTTTTCGCATCCTTTTACATAAAGCTTAACATTTGAAACGCTGAAAAACTGAAAAACATCGCTGTTAGGGATGAATGTTATATTATTATTGCTTAATGAGCAATTAATTATTCCTCTGCTAATCACGTTGCTTTGGGTTTCATTAAAAACAATAGTTTTGTTGCTCTTATCAAGCCCGTATTTCATTGAAAAATTGCCAACAACTGAATCAATATCGAATGTGATAATGTATTCAGAGTTATCAAAACTTGGGCACACGCTGGAAGAGTAATCATTATTATTATTCACCAAAACTTTCTCCACCATTTCATCGCTTTGCACAAAGATTCTAACATTAGACAATGTTGCAGATAGCTCAGAAGATAAAGTCATATTTAAGTTATTATTGCACATGATAGTGCCTATAAAATAATCATCTCTTGATTCAATTTGAGGCGGGCTTGATTGAGCGACATGGTCATAAGTTTTGCTTAATCCAATTACAGGAACATTGACTGAAGAATCACCAGTGTATCTGATAGTGTAGCTTATTTTCACTTTCTTACCTTCAAAGCAATTGCCAGTTTTATAGTTGCATCCAGAGCAAAGCGCTGACAATGAAGCAACAGTGCTGTTTGAATTAGCTGAAAACCCTGATAGTTCAAAAGGCTCGGATTTGAATGACAAGTACTCTGCTGATTCATTGCAAATGCATAAGTTAGAGTCAATTGGGGTGCTAGGCCAAGAGCATAGATTTTCATAAGATTTGCATGAGCCAGAGCATAAATACTGGTTTTCTGAGCATGAAGTCGGAGCAGCTGGAGCAGAAGCTGATGCAACGCATCTAGCATTGCATTCCCAAGCATTCTCGCAAACTTGGCCTGTTAAGCAATCGCTGTTACGCTTACAGGCAGGAACAGTGCATTTGTTAATCCCATTAGTTAAGCAAATTATTTCTGAACTGCTGCATTTAAAATACGAGCAGTAAGCATTAATAGTTCCTGAATTCAAGCAATTATAACTCCATCCTTCTTTATAACAATCCTCTGCTGATATGCATGAAGGAGTGATGCAATATCCATTATACTCTATTTTTCCGCTTGCGCATGAGCCTTCATAAAAATTGTTCTCGCAATAATTCTGGCACTGATTATTCATGATTACGCATTTGTCAATAGTTGAAGGATTATTGTCAGAGCAGTCAATGTTTGATTTGCATTCTATTTTTTTGCAAACATTATTGCATAACGCCTCATCGCTTGCGCAAGAAACGCAATCAACATCATTATCCTTATTGCAATTAGCAGGGCAATAGCCGTCCCTTGCAATGGTATTGCAAGCTAAAGCTGTGTTGCTGCACTTGGCATTGCAAGTGTTTGAGTTTACGCAAGTATCAGTGGTTAATGAATTATAATCATCGCAGTCAGAGTTTTTAGAGCAAACACTAATGCATGCTCCGCTGCAGCAAACACTATTAATGCAGTCAGAATCATTATTGCATGAATTCATAATATTTAATGAATCAGAGGATTCAAAAGATGACAATCCCACAACTCCAGTTATCTTAACATTCCATGTTCCGCTTTCATTCAAAGAAATATTATTAATTCTCCAAATATTGCTTGATTTTTTTTGTCCTTCAACAACAACAGTCTCTCCAGTTGGGCTTTCCAGCTCAAAAGTCACGCTGTCAAGATTTGATGCCAATATAAAATCCTTAGAAAACATTGTTCCTGCAGTTAAATTATTGCTTAAAACTTCTTTAGGCGAAAAATCAAAGCTATAAAACACTAAAACAAGGCTTAATATAATGATTCCTATTGACATTAAGTAAATAGTTTTTTTGTCCATGAACTCTTTTTTTACAATCTTTTTCTCAATAACTGGCTCAGGTTCCGGCTTTTTTTCATTGAATTCGAAACCGCAAACATCGCATTTAGTTGAATCTTTTATTAGATTACTGCATTCATGGCAGTGCCATAGTTTAGGGAAAGACAAATTATTAGGATAATCGCAGCTTTTGCAGAACTCTGAATCAGAATTAATATTGGAGCAATTAGGGCAGCTCCATAATTTAGGGTAATGATTACCAAACCTGAACTTGCAATTAGGGCAAACCTTATTATTATCAACTAACTCTGAGCAATTAGGGCACTTCCATTTTTTAGGATAATCCATACAATTATTAAACAAATTAGTATTTATTAATGTTTTTTAAAAGAAAATAGTTATTAAGAAGTTTTTTAAAAAAAGATAAAACTCTAATATTCATGGATTTAAACCAAGCGTTTACCTTGATAAGCAATTCGATTAATAAGAATTTTGCAACAATAATTATGTGCAACTGCGAGATTAATTATTTTGGCAGGGCGAGAAGCTATTTAGGGGAAGGCGACAGAATAATTATCATAAAATCTGACTCATGCATTTTAATACATAAGCCCAAAGGCAGGAATCCTGTTAATTGGATGAGCTCAACTCCCCAAATAACCTTGAACATGGAGCTAGATTATTTTGAAATCAAAGCAAGCAGTGTTAAGCCAAAAGAGGAGTTATTGATTAATGTTTTTGATGCCTATGAAGTAATCTCTTATCCTTTAATTGACACTGAGCAATTAAAATTAGCAGGAAGCGAAAAAGACATGAGCAACATGATCTATGACAATCCTTTACTAATCAGCGAAGACTTTAAGCCAATTAACCGTGAGGAAAAAACTGACTACGGATTTTTAGACGTTTTCGGCCATGATTCAAAAGGCAATTTTGTAATAGTTGAATGCAAAAGATACACTGCAGGACTCGATGCTGTAACCCAATTAAGAAGATACGCGGAAAAAGTAAAATCAAGCAAAGGTGTAGGAAAAGTAATTGGTATAATAGCAGCTCCAAATATTTCACCAAGAGCCCTAAAAATGCTTAATCATTGGGGTTTTAGCTATAAACCCGTCAGTCCTCCGAATAATTTCAAAGA
Source organism: Candidatus Nanoarchaeia archaeon (assembly GCA_041652755.1). Lineage (GTDB taxonomy): Archaea > Nanobdellota > Nanobdellia > Tiddalikarchaeales > Tiddalikarchaeaceae > JAQTTT01. The sequence goes on along the minus strand of JBAZGS010000003.1, from coordinate 37,408 downwards.
AGAAACAGAAAGCCAAATAAAAATCGACAAATATTTTTGAATAAAAAACTTTAAAATTAAAGGTTTTAATTATAAGTACATGGCTAATATTATTGAACTGCTTGATTCATTGCACATTTTTGAAAAGAAACTATTAATTAATTTATCAAACACTTTAAGCTTAAGCAAAGCTGTTGAATTAACAGGAATGCCTGAAATTCAGGTGCTAAAAGCTGCTCAATGGCTAAGCAATAAGGAATTAGCAATAATTAAGGAAACTAAGAAAAAAACAGTTTCATTAACACTTAGGGGACAAGAAGTAGTAGAGAAAGGCTTGCCTGAAATAAGATTATTAAATGAAATTTTAAAATCTGAAAAAAAAATGAATGAAATAAACAGCCTTGACAAAAACGAATTCAACAAAGCACTAGGAGTATGCAAAAAAGAAGGATTATTATCAATACTTAATGGTGTGCTTAAAATAACAAGCATAGGAAAAGAATACTTAAACAAGGAAGAGCAGAAGAAAAAAATCTTAGAATCATTAGAATCAGAAGAGATTGATTTAAACTCTTTGAAAATAAATGAAAACGAATTAAAAGAATTAATTGAAAGAGGACTAATCTCTTTAATTGACAGGACTGAATGGGAATTCTCAACAACACCCTTGGGGCTTCAATTAATAAAAAAAGGCATAAACGTTGAAGAAGAATTGCTTGAAAGAATGACTCCTAATCTGATAAAATCAAGGGAATGGGAGAATAAAAAGTTCAGAAGATACAATATTTTTGAGCCAGTTGCCCCTCCACTATTTGCAAAAAAGCACCCCTACAACGAATTCATAAATGAAATAAAATCCTTGTTTGTCAGCATGGGATTCAAGGAAATGGCAGGAAACTATGTTGAAACTAATTTCACAAACTGCGATGCATTATACATGCCGCAAGACCATCCTGCAAGAGCAGTGCATGATATATTTTATATAAAGGAGCCGAAAAAAGCTTCACTAAAAGATTTCAAGAAATTCATCAAAAAAGTGAAAAATGCTCATGAAAACGGAATAACTGGAAGCACAGGTTGGGGTGTTAAGATGGATAAGGAAGTAAGCAGGATTCATGTGCTTAGATCACAAACAACAAGCGCGAGCATAAGGAAATTAATGAGTCCTGATTTGGAAATCCCAGGAAAATACTTCATAATTGACAGAATGGCAAGGCCTGATGTTATAGACTGGAAGCATGGAGCAGAATTTTTGCAAATGGAAGGAATAATACTTGGAGAAGAGATGAACCTTGCATCTTTGCTGTATTTATTAAGAATGTTTGCTGAAAAAATAGCAAAAGTGGAAAAATACCTTATAATGCCAGATTATTATCCTTACACTGAACCAAGCGCATCTCTTCATATTTACAACAATGGAAGATGGATGGAATTAGGAGGAGCTGGAATATTCAGAAAAGAAGTCACAGAGCCTGCAGGAGTTAAAGTGCCAGTAATTGCGTGGGGTTTAGGCTTTGACAGGGCATTCATGTCTAATTATGGAATAAATGATATAAGGGAAATATTCAGCACTGACTTGTCATGGCTTAGAAATGTAGAGGTGAAAAAGTAATGCCAACATTTGAAGCGAGCTTTAAGGATTTTGAAAAATTAGTCGGAACAAAACTTCCGAAAAACAAGGAAAAATTATGGAAAAAATTATTATTAGTAAAATCAGAAGTTGAAGAATTAGACTTGAAAAATGACATTATTAAATTCGAGCCAGCTGACAGCAACCGCCCAGACATGTGGCATGTTGAAGGGCTTGCAAGAGCCTTAAAAGGCGCCTTAGGAATAGAAACAGGGATTCCAAAATATGAAATATTCCCCTCAAAGGATGAAATAATAGTTGACAAAAGCGTCAAGAAAATCAGGCCTTTCATTGCATGCGCTGTAGTAAAAGGAATAAAATTCACGGATTTCTTAATAAAGCAATTAATGCAATTACAATTAAAAGTTGACGGAAGCTACGGCAGAAAAAGAGCAAAATCTTCAATAGGAATCTATAATTATGAGATGATTAAATTCCCTGTGAAATACAAGGCAATTGGCAGGGAAGATGTTAAATTCGTGCCTTTAGGATTTAATGAAGAGCTGACTCCTAAGCAAATCTTTGAATTGCACCCTAAAGGTGTTGAATTTGGAAAAATACTTGAGAATTTTAAAAAAGTTCCAATATTAATAGATGCCAATAAAAAAATATTATCACTGCCTCCAATAATAAACAGCAATGATGTTGGCAAAATCACAGAAGAAACTACAAGCATATTAGTTGAAGTAACAGGGACAAAAAAAGAAACAGTATTAGGCGCATTAAATATAGTAGTAAGTGCATTAGCTGACAGGGGAGGCAAGATTTACAGCCTAAAAATCAAGGAAGCTAAGAAAAGAACCATCACCCCAAATATTACCCCAAAAACAATAACTATTAGCAAAAAAAGCATAGAAAAAAGAATAGGAATAAAATGGAGCGACTCTGAATTAAAAGAATTATTATTAAGGGCAAGGTTTGATATTTCAAAAATAACAAACGAAACAATAACAGTAAAAATACCCTTCTATAGATTAGACATAATGCACGAATTTGATATAATAGAAGATTTAGCAGTGATGTATGGCTTTGAAAACATTAAATCCCAGCAGCTTAATTTATCCACAAATGGAGGATTGCTTGAATCAAGCACTTATTTGAACAATGTAAGGGACTTAGCAATAGGCATGGGTTATCAAGAGGTAATGAATTATTACAGATGCGACAAGGAATCACTGTTCAATCCAGAATGTGTTGAAATAGAAAACCCAATGAGCTTAACAATGAATGTTTTAAGGAATGAATTAATGCCAGTGTTAATCAAATGGATTGCCAAAAACACTCATAATTCTTACCCCCAAAAGATATTTGAAGTTGGAAAAACGTTCATAAAAAACAAAAATGAGATATTAGAAGAGAATTATTTATCAATGATTTCTAGCCACTTAGCTGCTGATTTTACAGAGATAAAACAGGCAGCAGAATGGGTGCTTAATTCGTTAGGAATAAAATATGAATTGAAAGCAAAAGATTACTTCCAATACATTCCAGGAAGAAGCGCAGCAATAATTATGAACTCAAAAGAAATAGGAAACTTTGGAGAATTAAGCCCAAAAATAATACTTGAAAACGGAATGGAAAATCCTATAATAGGATTAGAGATAAAAATATAAAAAAAATAAAAAAATTTATTTCTTTGAAGCTTCGCTATACCATTCTCCCATAATTTTTCCATTTACAAGAATCATTAAAGGGCTTGCAAGTAAAGGCACAATTGCTGTAAAGCTTAAAATTCCTGAAATGAAACCAATAGCTATTGAGTAAAGAAAATTTATTCCAATCATTTTAAGATAAGCTCCAAAATCTCCAAAAACAATGCTGAAAGCCTTGTTTATTTCAAAAAAAGCGCCAAACTTCTGCTCTTTTGCATAATTAGCAGTTAAAGCAGGAACAACCAAGATATATGCAAATGTTAGCACTAGGATCAATATCCATAAAACTCCCATACTTAAAGCAATATCAGTCATTGAGGAAATATCATTGGACATTGAAGCTGAAATAATCCCATTTAAGCTTCCTGCAAAAATAGCCATGAAAGGAATCATTAAAATGAATCCAAACAACATGTATTTTAATCCATTCATAACATCATTTCCGAAATTTCCGAAAACTTTAGGAATCTCATCATGTTGATTAATTGAATTTGAAATTATTCTAATAGATAATCCCATTAATAGCAAGGCTCCAACAATTGGAATAAAAACTGCTATTGCTGCAAGCAAGCAAAACATTAAAGTTCCCCTATAATCTTTTGCAATAAACTTGTACGCTGAATCAAGAGTTAGCATAATTAATTAAAATACGAGGGTAATATTTAATCTTTATGGCTCATTACAGCAAAGGCGCAGCGTATGAAAGGGAACTAATGGCAATACTAGGAAATAAAGGCTTTGCTGTTGCAAGGATTGCAGGAAGCGGAAAAGCTAAAGTGGAAGAGCCTGATTTAATAGCAGGCAACTGCAGATTAATACTAGCAATTGAATGCAAATACTCAAGCACTTTATATAAAACAGTTAACATGATTCAAGCCAATGATTTGGTGAAATTTGCCAACATGTTTGGAGCAAAAGCAATACTTGCCTTTAGATTTGCCCATACTGCCTGGAAATTCATGGAATTAACCCAAGCAGTCACTAAAAATGTAAGCATTAAAAAAACAGACAAGCTTATGGAACTGAATGAATTACTAGGTGAATGAAATGAGTTTAAAGCAAAAAGTTTTAGCGCTGAAGAATTCGAAAGTCAAAGAATTAGTTAATAAAAGATTAAAAGAATTTAGCGAAAAAAACGAAAAAAGCAATGATGAATGGTATAGTGAGTTATGCTTTTGCATACTTACAGCAAACAGCAGGGCAAAAACAGCAATTAACATACAAAACGAATTAGGCTATAAAGGATTTTTTGAAAAAAACCAACAGGAATTGGAAAAAATTATTTCAAAAAACAAGCACAGATTCTCAAGCATGAAATCAAGATACTTAATAAGCGCAAGAAAGCACAAAGAAATAAAGTCAAAAATAAAAAAATTAATACCTTTAGGTCAGGAAGCTGTAAGGAATGATTTAGCTATAAGCATTTTAGGCATTGGGCTAAAAGAAGCAAGCCATTTTTTAAGAAACATAGGCTTCTTTGAGCTTGCAATACTTGACAGGCATATCTTAGCTTTGCTTAAAGAGAATGAATATATTACAGAAGTTCCAAAAACATTGACAAAAAAGGAATACTATAGGATTGAAAAAATTTTTCAAAACATAGCCTCTGAATTAGGGATGAGCTCTGCAGAGCTGGATTTATACATGTGGTATATGAGAACTGGAGAAGTGCTCAAATAATTAATGAATCTTGGCTTTGCAATTATTGCTCTTATTTTTATAAGAATTGTTTATAAAAATGTCCCCTTTATTGGAAAGGAATCCTGTGAGCTTATTAGAGCTCTCAATCCTTATTTTACCTCCATTCATCAAAGCTCCAGCCATTAAATTAGCATTGTCAGCTTTTATTTCCCCCCCTTGCATCATGAAACCTAAGCAGTTTCCAACATCTCCATTAATCACTAGTTTGCCTTTTTTCATGAAACCTCCCACATAAGGCAGCCCGTAATTATCATCTGAACAATACCCATAAGAAGTGTGCAATCCTTTTGGAATAATCCTTGAAAAATCAAGGGTTATTTTTTTATTAAACTTTTCAAGAAGGAATAATATGTTGCTGGACAAATAGACTCCTGCATGAATCATTAATTTTTCATCAATATCTTCCTTTTTGCTGAAATCAATCTCTGAAAAAAATTCATTTACCAAAGTCTGAAGATTTTTGCCAAAATATTCATGATTTTTGCCATTCCAAGAGTCCTTACAGTAGCATTGAGCCAAAGAGTAATTGCAGCTATTCAGTATATTTGAAAACATAGAAATCCTATTATTAATAGTGTCGTCTTTTAACTCAGTTTCAGTCATTGCTTTAGAATAATTGTTCCTTGCGCTAATAATGTAGTCTTTTGCAAGCTTTCTAGTGTTATTATCCATATATAATGAGCTGCTTTGCTTGTAATCCAAAAAATCCTCAAGCCTGGAGCTGAACTCAGCATCTGAAAGATTTTCAGTAACCAATGCTTTAAACTTCATAACATCCTCTTGTTTTAAATTCTTAGCAACCAACTCTTTTTGCAGTATTTTTTCAACGCCAAAACCCTCCTTTTTTTCAGAAACATCCGTTTTTTCTTCACATCTTCCTCCATTGACTTTTCCATTATTCACATATCTTCCCTTATTCATTTTTTACCACCCACTTTTTACTTTCTTAGCCTAATATTTTTTAGCTTGCAATAATCGCTTAATTTTTTTAATTCAATATTAGTCAAATTAGTCACCATGTCTCTAATATCCAAATATTTCAGCGAAGTCATTGCCATTATTTTATCAATATCTAACTTGCCTTTTGTCAATGCTGTATGGTTTAGCGATATGCTTTCCAAACCTTTTATATCAAGCACGTAATCCAAATTATCAATACTTGAATCATCAATGATTAAAGTTTTCAAACTTTTAAGTTCACTGAATTTTTCAGGAAAATGATTCAAGCTATAATTGAACAATCCATAAGTTTCTATGCAGCCATTTGAAAGATTCAAAACAGCTTTATCTTTTCCGCTTACAAACATATTTCTATAATCATTCAAATCAACAGAGTAAATTTCTCTTAAAATATTAAGCTCTGATTCATAGATTTTCTCGCCGCTAAAATATTTGCCAGGGAACTCCACCAATTTATCATAACCAAAAATATTGCCAATAATTGTCTGCAAAAACTCTTTAGGACCCCTATTTAAAGGAGAAGAGCTGCTTGAATCTTCGGCATTAACTTCAGGAGGAACAATGTTTTCCAAAGTCTCTTTTTCTTTTTTTATATTGCTTTTTATCTTGTCATTATTGCTGTATCTTCCTTTTGCCATTATACCCCCTCACTCTATTACATTAACTCCTTTTTTCTTCAAATATTCAATAACTACTCTTGAACTGCTGTCAAATTTTAATCCAGTAATATCCAATAGTTCCAGATTGTTTAATTTAATAATTGCGCTGTCAATATATCCCACCTTACTTTTGCTCAAATCAATGCATCTTAAAGACTGAATTGAATATAGTGCTGTTATATCTTTAACATTAGTGTGTGAAAACGAGACTACTTGTAAGTCATTAAGCTCATTTAAAGTATATGGGATGTATGAAAAGTCGGCGAAATTAATTGTTAAATTCTTCAGTTTTTTTAAGTTTCTGATATTTGAAGGCAATGAAAATTTAACATTCTTGCCTTCTTCTTCACCAATACTTAAGCTTATTAATTCAGTAAGAAAAATTATGTTTTCCAAAGAAGCCGGAAAAGTTCCAATCGAATATTCATCAATATTCAAACATTTAACATGGCCATTTTCCAATGTAACAATTGCCTGTTTTCCACTAGCTGAGCTATCATAGTCTTTTCTGTAATCCTTAATAGGCACATTAATGTCAGACAAAGCTTTCAGCTCTGAAAGATAGATTTTTTCGCCAGCATAATTGCTGTTAGGAAAATCAACCAAGTAATCAGCAGATTTTTTTACATAAGGTTTATTTGCGCCAGCAATTCCATAATTTTTAATAGGATTGTCTTTAGCTGCATCAGCGCTGCTGCCATAATTATTTGAATTAGGGTTTTTTGTGCTCCTGCTTTGCCTAATAATTGTTTCCAAACCTTCTTTTTCAGGCTCCTTGTCCTCTATGGCATTATTTTTTATTTTTCCATTATTGCTGTATCTTCCTTTAGTCATTTTTTTCATTCCTCCTTAATCATTATCTCAGTTAGCATGCTCTGTATTTGTGGCAGGCTGTTAATTGTAAAAACTTCGGCATTTTTTCCTTTGCCAATCAAATATTTTCCAAGCGATGATTCAGCATATGAAATCTGGATGCCTTTATCAGGATTTATTGATGAAGGAATTTCAAAAAACAGCACCTTATTGTTATCATCATTTAATATTGAATCAATAGTGCTTTGAACCTTATAATCATAGCTTATTTCCCCATCAGTTATTATGACATAATAATTATTTCCTTCGCCGCTTAATTTGTCAACATCATTCTTTGCTTTTGCCAACTCTAATCCATCAAGAGAGCTTCCTGTAGATTGGGGAGAAAGAATAGTGTCTTTGAACTTATTTGAAGAGTCATTAAACACTTTAGTCAGCTCAAATAAGCCGCTGTATTTTGTCAAAGAGCTGAAATTAACACTCCCAACGCTTACTTCAGTGTTAAGATCCAAGCATTGCTTATTCAAATCCTTCATTAAGCCATATTCTATATGCTTAAGCAAATCAATCTTTGAGCCGTTTCCAATGAAACCTTTCGAATTTTTAGTATAAGGAACGTTGCCAGGGGTTGAAAACATGCTGCCTGAAGTGTCTTCTATGAAAACCACTGATTTAGGAAGTTCAATGCCTGATTTTTTAGGATTAAAACCAACAATAGGTATTTCTATTTTTTCCCATTCAGTCTTGACATAATTAATCAATTCGCCATTAGGTGTTAATTCCTTTGTTAAAACTATTAATCCTGTTTCTTGCTCAAAATTCATTATTGAAACCCAATCAATAGAGCTTTCTTCCCAAGGATAGATAATTGTTTTTTCCTTAACCTGCCATTCAATATCAGTTCCAGTTCTAACATACTCGTTTTTCAATTTTGCGCTCTTCAATGATATCCCTTTAGCATGCCTTTTATAGTATTCATCAATTGCTTTTTTTACAAAATTAGGGCTCTTTTTTTCACCCAAAGGATCCCCAGCCAAATCAGAAAGTATTTGTTCAGCCTGAGACGGAGTGACTGAATTATCAGGGTTGATGTCAGTTGAATCAGGGTCAGGCAATAAGTCATCCAATACATCACTTCCTCCCCCTCCGCTTTGGGAGCTAGATTCCTCACTGTTGTTCCTGCTAATTGGTGGAGGTGATTTTGGAATCAAATCAGCAATCTCATAAGCAAAACCCTTTAGCGCATTATACCTAGTCAAAGGATTGCTGAAAATCTTGATTAATGAATCCAGATATTCACTTCTATCATTTTTTAAAACGCTTAATTCATAGGATTTTTTTTTAATATTCAAAAACTCCAGATCTTTTTTGGGAATTTCAGATAAAAACGAGTTCAAAATGCCTATAAAACGATTCTTTTCAGAAAGCTTCAAATCATCCAAGAAATAATTCTTCACCTTGCTTCTTAAGTTAACATTTTCAATGAACAAATCTGCATACAAAGCTCTTGACAATAAAAACAGCACATGCCTGTCAGCATCCTGGCCATACAACTGAGTGCTATTAATGGAGGGATTATTGTTTGCCTGAATCTTTGAAACAACATCAAAAATGCATATTGAGCCATCAATCACATCTTTTTGGTTAGGATTAATCAGATAATCATTGTCATAATTTTTAAGAATCGAGCTTAACGTATCCTCATTAGAGCTTCTGGCATACCAAATAGTGTCAAGAATCATGTCATACACCAAGTTTGAAATATTCCCAACCTTTCTAGTCACATCACCTTCTGAATCAATGCCTTTTTTTTCAATGCCATCAAACAAGGCTTTGCTGATTTTTTTCTTATCCTCCTCGCAATTAGGGCAATCAACTTTATGGCCTATTTCATGAGCGCTTAAATAAAAACCATTAGAATACATCAATATTTTTGAAAGATTTTTTTTGCCAAAAAAACTAATCGCATTTTTTTTCAAATCATTAGACTCAAAATAGGATTCATCAACCTTAAACAATGAAACAGCATCTTTAACTGTCAAATCCTCAAAATACATGCTAACAGCTCTGTCATCAAACCTATCAACCAATTCATTTTCATTCAATATGTCAAAATAAACGCTTTTTCCATCAGTATAAATGTTCCATAAATCTTTCTTGTTAAGAGCTGTTAAGTCATTGACAAAATGCTTCAGATTAATAATTGGATAAATATCCTTTATGGCTTTTTTAAAAAAATCGTCGCTTGCTTTTGTTATTATATTAATTAATTCACCCATTATTCACCTCCTCATGGAAATATTTGATTAATCCTTGCGGTTAATTGCGAAGGGAAGCTTAACTCATTCTTTAAGTTGCCTAATCCTTCAATTATTACTTCTTGCAAAACATTGTTTTGTGAAGCATTTGCTAATATATTATCCCTATTTTTCGCGCAGTATTCTTTGAATGAATTGTTTATTTTATCTGAATACATATCAATCACTGATGCCAAAGAAAGCAAATTACCCATTGATTTCACAGCCATTAATTGCTCAGTAGGGTCGCTTGCCCTTAATAAAGGAGAAGATTTTTCAATAATTTCATTAACTAAATTTTTTGAAAAATCAGAATAATTGCAATTTTTAGAAGATTTGCTGAAAAAATTAACATTGCTTAATGCATTTTCAATTGAAGAATAAATTATTGACAAATTAATGTTGTCAAACTCGTTAGGATTCATCAAATCTAATCTTTTCAAATCAGTTATTCCAAGGCTTTTTTTTGTATACTTGTAAAGATTAGAGTATGACAAATACAAATGCTTCAATAAACCTGAAGGATTAAGCTTTTGGGATTTGCTGTAGCAAATTAAAGTTAATGCTGATTGCACATCTTTAATGTTTATCAATTCTTTTTTGCTTAAAGTGCTAACAAAATCTGAATTTTCATCAGCAGAGGTCATTTTTACATTCTGGTAAAAGCTAAGCAATTCTGAAAGCTCATCAACCCTTGCAATATCCCTGTGAGTTAGCCTTTTTTCCATGAAATCATCAATGACTTTTTCCTGATCAGACAAGGCCCCTATTTGAAAAACCATTTTTCCAAGCCTGCCAGTGTTATAATTCTTGCTTGCCAAATACTCAATTGCTTGGTCAAGAAATGTTTGCTCCGAGTCAAAAAGCCTCTCAAACAAGCTTTTCTTAGTGGCATTAGAATCAATTGATTTCTCGTTGAAATATCCTCCCATGAAAAATCCAGACAAAGTCATGAATTCAATCGCGTTTTCATAATAATTGCTTTTTTTATCATTAGACCTTAGGTAAGAATAAACCTCGCTCCAGTCGCTTTTAAGATTATTTTCCAATTCCTGCATTTCTTTTTCATTTTTTTTAAGACCTAACCGTTTAACTAGCCTGTTAGCGAATTCTTTGATAGTGTGGGAATAGTTGCCATTGCTTTTGTCAACACTCCATATTGCGGTGTTAGTGTTTGATGTCATTTCAGGAATATCAATTCTTAAGCACCTGTTCTTTATTGCAAGATCAGGATCCCTTGTCTCAGTATATTCCGCCTTTTTTGTTGAAGGAGGATTCATTGCTGAAACAAAGAAAGGTGATAAAATTTTCTCGCTTTTCTCTAAAATAATATTATTGCTTGCTGAATCATACTTAAGTTTCACTGCAGGTATTCCAATTTTATAATCAACGCCTGCAATTGTCAGCTTTCCTTCAATTAAAGGAAGCACTTGCTGGCTACTAGCCCTGTTTATTTCATCAACGAATAAGGCATTTATTTTTTCCGCCTTTTCATTAGGCAAGAACTTCTTGTTGTTTCCGGAAGCATCACTTTCAACCTTGACAAAATCGCCAATCAAATTAGTATTATTCATTGAAAGCCTTATTAAATGATAAAACTCGCTTTTGAATTCAGAATTCAAGGTTTTGTCAACAGTGTAAGATTTACCAACCCCTGTCCCTCCATATAACAGCAAAGGCATGCCTTTAATGCTGGATAAAATTATTAATTCAACCATTGACATGTCATAAGTTTTATCTGATGGAAACTTGTGCTGGCCATCAAGGAATTCAACACCCAAATCGCTAGAAGGATTAATTCTGTAAAGCATTACAGGAGCAACAGTATTCATTGAAGTATTATATGCTGATTCAATAAACGATTGCACAGCTGAATCATAGAATTTCTTTTCAAAAAATGAGAATTTTTCTTCATCATTAAGCTTGCCGGCAACACTTTTTGCACTAGCTAAGTCAATGCCATTCTCATTCGCAATTATTGATTCAAGAATACTATCCTTGTTTTTGGAATTAAACACTTCCTTGATTAATCCAGTAAAGCAGTCACTTTTCATTACAAACTTATTTACATAATTCTTATTAAAAACCTTACCATACCCCCCTTAGGGGTTATTAAATGATTAAATTATTAAAGGTTATAATATTAATTGCTTTTATATGATAGAATACTTTGACTCAGTTGATTTAGCATTAATAGGAAAAAGCTTTGTAAAAAAAGACTTATTCTTTAACCTTGTAAAGAATAGAAAACTAAACCTGAAAAAATATCACATAATAGGCATTGATGACAAGCTAGGAATACTGAAAATAATAGGATTGCTTAAAAAACAGGGCTTTAAATCAACAAGTTTTTGGATAAACAGGGAAAATTATCCAAAATATGATTCAACATTTTATGATTATGAGATTAATTCATTAAAAAAAGTCATCAAATTCATTAAAGATAAAAAAATAAAAAATCCATTAATACTCGCCGACTTTGACAACACTGTTGCAAGAGCCAATTATGAAGCCATACGAAGAAGCACTAAGGAATCAAGCTTTTGGGAAAAAGTGCCCATTAATTTTTTAACAACAGCGTTATCAATAATCTTAGCTCCATTCACTTACTTAACAATAATAATTGATTTAATCAAGCCATCAAACACTCATTATAGGGAATCAAAAGAGTTCAAGAATTACTTAATAAAAAAAAAAATAATGACTTGGGTAATAAGCTACAGGAATAAATACCTGCAAAAAAAATATTTTTAATCATTTCTTTTTTTTCTTAGCTTCTTTGGTATAAACAAGGTATGAATAAATGGTTGTTCCAATAACTATCAAAAAAATTCCAACAACAAACAAAGCTATTGACAACATTTCTGGCAAGAAATTGCAAGCAATAATTATTGCCCCAAAAGCCATGAAAAAATAGCCTCCAATCTTGTGCGTTTTTTTCCAAACATTATCGCTTGAAAGGGTCCAAGGATTCTTGATGCCCATGAACCAATTAGGCTTAATGTTTTTCAAAAATGAGCCTATAAAAATCATGAATGACCCAATTGAAACTGTAGCAAGCAAAGTGATATTAACAGAGCCTCCTAAATTGTAAAATCCAACTCCCATAAACATCATAAATAAAATAAGCAGTATCATTGCCTTAAACAAATGGTAAAATCCGCTAAACCCCTCATAATTTCTCTTCTTAGGGTCAATATAAGGCAATGCCAAAAATAATGCATACATTATTGACATCATCATTGGAAAAAGCCAAACCATGAACTCTTTGTTGCTGTAACCATCAACAATCCCTTTGAAATTCCAATGGCTTGCAATCACATCAGGAAGCAAGGGATAAAAATAAATGCTGAAAAAAACAGTCAATGTAATAATGATTAAAGGAACAGCCTCAGTTTTAATGCTTGGCTTAATAGGATTCATAATATTAATATAATTATTGACCGCTTAAAAAACTTATTTATAAAACTCCTTAATCACTTCTTCAACAGGAATCTCTTTAATAGTAACAGTGTCAATGTCAATTTTTCCTAAAAACTTAGCCACTTTGTTCTTTTTCATCCTTTTTTCTTTAATCATTCCCTTATCTTCCCATTTAATAATAACTTCATCAGGCTTAATTTTAGAAAAATCGCCGTCATAAACAATTTTTCCATTATTAATAATGATAAGCCTCTTGCACAAATTTTCAATCTCGCTCAAATCATGGCTTGTTAAAATAATTGTTGTTTTTTCTTCATCATTGATTTTTTTCAGCAATTGGATAAAATTAAACTTTGCAATAATATCCATTCCAATAGTTGGCTCATCTAAAAATAAAATATCAGGCTTATAAACTAAACAGCTCACAAGCTCAGCTTTCATCTGCTGGCCTAAAGAAAGCTTCCTGAAAGGATTATTGATAAAATCGCTGATATCGATTAATTTGCCCAACTCATCAATCCTTTTTTTTAATTCAACATTTGAAACATTATAAAAAGAGCCGATTAATTCCAAATTATCCATAACACTAATCTCAGGCCACATGCTTTTTCTCTGGCCAAAAACCACTCCAACTTTTTGTAAATACTTTTTTCTTTCCCTGAAAGGCACAAAACCATTGCTTACTATTTCTCCAAAATCAGGATGCAAAATTCCAGTAAGCATCTTAATAGTTGTAGTTTTGCCAGCGCCATTAGGGCCAATGAATCCCACAATCTCTCCTTTATTAATTGAAAATGAGATATTGTCAACTGCCTTAATAGTCTTATATTCAGGATTAAACAAATCCTTCAAAATACCTTTTTTCTGCTTAACCCTGTAATACTTTGACAATTCCTTTACATTAATCATTTCCATCAGTAACCAGCACTCCTATACCTTTTTAGCCCTAAATTAAAAACAATCACGAAAGCAGTTATTAATATTGCTATGAACCCAAAATATACATATGCAAATGAAGGATTTTTTAAAATCATTATTGGCCCAAAACTAATCATTAATCCTGGAAAAATAAAAAATCCTAAAAATTTCATAAAACTATTAAATATTGAGGGAGGATAATTGCTGAAACCTAAAACCAAATCAAAAAAATCAATTTCATTATTCATGTCAGTAAAAAAAGGAATGCACTGAAATAATAACAAAGATAAATTAAAAATTACTGCGCTAAAAATTCCGAAAACCAAAATAAACGGAATATTAATAGGATTATTCAAAAATAATAAAATTATTAATGAAACTATTTCTCCAATAATTTTTAAATTAACCTCACTGATTAAGATATGAAAATAAGAATTAATAGGCCTTACCAATATTTTGTCAAATTCTCCAGTAATTATAGAACTCTGCAAAGTATCCATTCCCCTAAAAAATCCAATTCCAACAATAAATGCTAATTGCATAATTGTAACACTCATAATAATATCATTAAAAGAGAATTCTCCAAATCCATTATTTGAATAAGCCAAATATAATATTGAACCATAAAACAATAAATTAACAAGAAACATTGTTATTATATCAAACAAGAAATTTAACCTGAATTCAACCATTCTTTTCAAATTTATTTCACAATATTTAAGAAAATAATTAGCCATTAGTTTCAAGCCTCGAATAAACTATTTTTCTCACAACCAAATTTAATACTATTAAAATTATTGTGTAAATAATGAATAGCCCAAAATTTTCAAACACTCCATTTAAAATATACTCTAAAGGGGCTCCAAAATAGAAATATTGGGGTAAAAATTTTATAAAGTTTGGAAAATATTTTGCTGAAACTAATCCTCCTCCAATAAAATAACCAAGCATTCCATATGTCTGATGAAGTCTTCCAATTTTTTCAATCATAAGAGATAAAAAGCAAAATACTGAAGTATTCAAAATCATAAAAATTATTGCAGCAGGAATAATTAATATTGCTCTTAATACCATATCTAAAGGCATAAAAGTTGCTTGAAACATATTTATTAAAATAAAAAATATACTTATATTAATAATAACTTTGAAAAGTTTATGGGTATAATATTTAACTAATTTAAACACTATAAAATCATAAGGCTTGACAAAATGAACATTCAAATTCCCATTAATAACATCCCTTTCAATCTCCCTGACAACATTACCTCTTTGGAACAAATTCAAGATACCATTTCCAAAAAAGTAATAAATTAATAATTCATTAAGGCTTGAAAAAACAGGGTTAACATTGTTTAAATATATTCCAATAAATATTGCAAAAAGCCCTGAAAAAACCAAAGAAATATTGTCAAGAAACATTTCCTTAAAATAAAATATCTTGCTTTCAAAGGTTTTTTTTACAACATAAAAATATGACATAAAAAAATATGTACTTAATTAAATTAAAACTTTTACTTTTTCCCAAAAAGCATTACTTTAAGCCAATTCCAATGCAATAATATGTGGCTTAAGACTAATCCTGACAAAATCATTCCACTGTAATCATGCAAAAACATCCAATCCTTATGAGCTAATCCCAATAAGAATATTCTATTATAAGGTATTAATAACCATTTAAATATTGAAGTAATGAATAATACTAAACTTAAAGCAATCATTGCTAAGTCAATTATTAAATTTGCTTTTGGTTTGATTTTAATAATTTTATGCAAAACCAAAGGGGATATAATGCTTAAAGCAAGAACTAGTAATGG
This sequence comes from Candidatus Nanoarchaeia archaeon, assembly GCA_041652755.1. GTDB lineage: Archaea > Nanobdellota > Nanobdellia > Tiddalikarchaeales > Tiddalikarchaeaceae > JAQTTT01. The sequence goes on along the minus strand of JBAZGS010000003.1, from coordinate 21,562 downwards.
AATTAAAACTTCAGCATAAGTTAAAAAATTAAAATCCATACTAATTTCATTAATTGCTGAATTATAAATGTTAGAATTAAGCACTTTTTCAGCGTAAGTTTTAATTAAAGAAGGAGGCTGAAGGTTTAAGCTTAAAACAGTATCAGAGGCTTTAACATTAGGAATATTAATTTCAGAGATTAAATCATTCACACTAATATTATATAAATCAGCAACCATTTGAAGGGTATAAGCCTTAAGTTCGCTTCCTGATATTTCAACACTGAATTCATGAGTATCATTAGTAACATCTAAATCTTGGCTTAAATCACAATAGCCATCATTATTCAAATCAATATACCTAGCACATTCTCCAGGATAAGGATCATTAACTAAGCCATAAGGGCAGTCAACGCTAAAAGAAGAATTGATAAAAAGCAATACTAAAAACATTAACAAGGATTTTTTCATAATAAATCAATATTCCAAAAATTTAATTAGTTTTTTCTTTTAATAATTTTTTAATCAATTTAACCTCTGAGCTTATTAAGAGTCTTTTTTTGTCAGCAGATTTTTTAAAATAACTATAAAACCATGCGAACTCGCAGCATGAGCCGAAAATTATCAGGTCAATTATGGAACTTTTTTCGTCTTTTTCTAGATGATTAAACTTTTCGTATTCTCTTATAATAATCTCTGAGCACTTCTTGTTAATCTTAGTGCTGACGCAGCTAAATTTTATTGCCTGGCTTAAATCATAGATTCGTGGAGCCACTTGCAAATTCTCAAAATCAATTATACCAACAATTTTGTTTTTATCAAACACCAAGTTTCCTAAATTAAAATCCGAATGAGTTATTAATAAGTTTTTTTTGATTTTTTTCTTTGAAAAACTATCAATGGCTTTTTCAAAAATTGAAACATTTTCATGAACTAATCTGTCAATCTCATTTTTTGGCTTTATATTTTTGAATTTTGCATATTCATACCTAACCCAATCAGTGTCAAAGATTTTCTTGCCTTTTTTGATTTTAAAACCTTTTATGTATTTATGGTAAATTGCTATTGCTTTGCCCAATTCTTTCAATATTTCATTATTGATTCTTCTGCTGCAAGTGCCTTTTATTTTTTCATAAACCCACAAATTTTTCTTGTTAATTCTTAACACTTCCTTTTTTTCATTGTTCAAAATGGGATAAGGCAATTGATAAGGGAATTTTTTTAGCTTTAAATACTTAATCACTTTGAATTGGAATTCAAGCTTTTTTTCCCTGTAATCATCCCATTTCTTCCCCAAACCCCTTATTATGTAGTCTCCTTTGTCAGTTTTGACGCTAAAATTGTAGTTAACCAAACCCTGCTTTATTGCCTTGAAGGATCTAATTCTTCCCAAATTATAACATTCAGCTATTTTTTTCAATTCAATCTTTGAAAATTTCATAATTTATACTAATAAATTAATTATTATAAAATAAATGGTTCCGAGCCGGAATTCGAATCCGGGTCAACAGGGCCACAACCTATTATCCTAACCAGCTAGACTACTCGGAACAAGACTAATAAGTATAATTGAGTTGTTTGGTTTTAAAAATTTAATCCTTTCATAAATATTTAAACTATTGCTTCATTTTTAATAATATGAAAAAACTGGGCAAAAAAGACATAAAATCCATACTAAAAGAGTATGGAATAAAGGGTTACTTGGCTCATGAATTCATAAATGCTACTAATAGTTATATTTATCATATTAAAAATAAGAATGGTGAGTTTATTTTGAAATCCCAAAAAGATGGGCAGAACTCCTTGCATGAAATAGAATACGAAAAAAAAGTCACTGATTATCTTTATAGCAAAGGCATAAGCTGCCAGAGAGTTATGGAGACAAAAGACAAAAAATTAGTGCTCAAAATCAAAGGAATAGATTATCATCTGCTTACTTATATTAAAGGCAAAGTCTTACATGATAAATATAATAAAAAAGTTTATATGAGTGTTGCAAAAAATATTGCATTAATGCAAAAAGAATTGCTGAAATTAAACATTAAAGGCAATGGGTATGGGCATTTGAATGTTGAAAAATTCATTAAAGACGGAATTAGCAACTACTACTCAGACAAAGACATTAAGGATTACAATTGCTTGGTTAAGACTCTAGAAAGCATTGATTATTCAAAGTTAAGGAAATGCGTGATTCATTCAGATTTGTCAGAAATAAACATTATGCAATATGAAAATAAATTTTCAGGATTTATTGATTTTGCTTATCCTTACAAGTATTACATGATAATGGATTTAGCCTATTACATTGCCAATTGCATAATTCAGCCTGCATGGATTAAGGAGTTTTTTATGGAATATAACAAGATAATTAGACTGAATGCTGAGGAAAAAAAAGCTTTGTATTACTTCATACTGGTGAATTTGATGCGAAAAGACCACTTATTAAGAGATAGTTATCCTATTTTTAGAAAATTAAAACTCAAAGATTTTATCAAACTTTTAAAATAATTTTCCCTTTTAAGGTGTTTTTGGTGAAGAATTAACAGGTGTATTATTATTTTTCTTTTTTATAACAAAATAGTAAACTATTGCCCCAATTATTCCTCCTAAAACAATAACTAAAATCCATATAATCTTATCATCTTTTTTTGCAAAATCCCTTTTAACGACATCTATAAGCATTAATATCCATAAAATTACCCCTCCAATGGATACAACAAAAAAAATCAAGTAAATAATAGAAAATAGTATACTAAAGCCTCCAAATAACATTGATAATGCATCAGCCATTTTTATTATCCCCTAATTATTAAAAAATATTATTCAATTATTTATAAACTTTGTTTTAAATTATTGAATACTCAACAATTCCTGCATTTTCCTTTTTCATGAATAGAGATTAATCCCTTGCACTTAGGGCATGTCATTCTTTTAATCTCAGATTCTATGAATTTTTCAGCTCCAAACTTCTTGATAAACTCCAAATTCTTAATCAAGTGAGTATTATACATTTTAATATATTTTTCGTCAAGCTTTTTCATATGCTCTCCTGGAAAATCTTTGGTTTCAAACGCGAATCTTACATCTTTAACTTCTGTCTTTATCCTGCACTTATACTTTTTTGGCAGGCATCCAGAGCAGTTGCCATCCATGAACCTTGAGCAAGTTGGGCAGTAAATCCCGCAAGAGCTAACCAGATTAGAATTCATATATATTTCTTAATCCAATCCACTAATGCTGCTTTTGGCATGAATCCAACAGTTTCTGCAACCAATTTTCCGCCTTTGAAGATTTTAAGCGAAGGGATTGACTGCACTTCATAATCCATGCAAATCTTAGGGCAAACTGCAGTGTCAGCTTTAGCAACAATTATTTTATCTTTCATTTCTTTAGCCACTTCTTCAACAATTGGAGTAAGCATTCTGCAAGGAGGGCACCAAGTGGCCCAGAAATCAACCAATACTGGCAAAGTTTTTGACTTTTCAATAACTTCTTTATTAAAATCACTATCATTAACAGTTATTTCCATGACAAAAACTATAATTTTAGGGTTTAAAACCATTATTGCTATTGAATGAACAATTATTTAAAATTCAAAAAATCCTTTAATTAATAAAGCAGCTGTCGTTCAGTGGTAGGATATGAGCTTCCCAAGCTTAGGACCCGGGTTCAATTCCCGGCAGCTGCATTAATTAAATATATAGGTTATATTATTAGGCAGAATTATTTTTTTGATTCTTGAAAATTCATTATTTTTTGATTTTTTTGTAGTAAGAAAATCAATGTTAAATTTTTTCTTTATATTAAATGAATTTAAATCAATAGAATTATACTTTGATAAAAAAAATTCAAAAGAGTTTGATTTAATGGCTGGTATTAAAGCAGTTAAAGGCATTGACAAATCAACATTTACTTTTATCTCTTCACCTACTGAAATAGGAATAGGAAGATTAAAATTAAGCTCTTTTTTGATGTTTTTATCAGACAAAATTAACCTTGTTGAAACATTATTGCTATGCATATTCATATAGCCTGAAGGTGAATAACGAACATCTTCGTTTTTTATTTCTTGAGTAATTTCACATTCTTCAACCTTTAATATAACTGTTTCTTCCAAATTTTTAGTGCAGATTTTTTCAAGGCTTGAAAATAATTCATCACTTAAAGAATCATTTTTTTTAGTAATTTCCTTATATTCAGGAAGTAATTCAATAATAAAATCCAATAATTCATTATAGTGCTTCTCAATTTTTTCACAATAACCATAATCTTTTAATCTGTTTATAAAATTTTCAAGATTAATTTTTTTGTAATTGGATTCAATCATGTTAAAAAAAACTTGCCTATTATCATTGCTGAATATATTTCTAATACTGCCAAAAAGAGAAATTTCTTCATCAATATTTTTTTCATCCTTCATTGAATAAAGAATGCATGATTTTAAGAAATATTCAAGAGGTTTTTTATACTTTGTTTGAATTATTGCACTTTCATATTCTTTCATGAAAGGTTCTCCTAATTTTTCCTCTTCATTTTTTAAATCAAGCTTTAAAGAATCATAGATTTCTTTTCTTTTATTTTCAATTTTTTCCCTTTCAACATTAAATCCATAAACACATGAGCCAATAAGATTATATAATTTTGGTTCAATAAGATTTTTGTATTTTTCATTAAGTAAAATGCACATGATTTTTTGTTAATTTTAATATTATATAAATATTTTTATTTATTACTTATTTTGGCATTATTATTTGCTTAATTTACAAATAAGCTCATTTGCAACAATGTCATTTTTAATGCCATTCAAATAATAAGTCTTGTTTGACAAAGTTTCAATGTAAATATTCGTTATTCCTAAAATTTTCTCAAGCAAAGTATTGCAGCATCCAAGTTTTTTTATATTTTTATAACTAACCTGGACTGATTCGCTTCCCTCTTTTATGTATAAATGGTTTTTTAAAAAATAATAATTAGTAGTATTCCATTTATAAAACAAGTAAACTAAGCCTAAGTAAGGGATAATTATTGCCAGGTTCAAAAAAAACTTAGTTAAATTGTAATAAAAACTCGTGTTAATCAAAAAAGATGCAGTTAACATGAAAGAAGCGAATATGAAAAAGAAGCCGTATTTCACAAACCAATACAACATTACCCTTTTTTTAGGCTTATATTCTTTCATAATAACAAAAAGTAAACTCCTGCAACTGCCCCCACTATTACCAATACTAACAAAGCTATTAAAATTATTTTTTTAGACTTCTTTTTTGCATTTATAGGTTTCTCGCTTGCAGCATTATTAGTAATTCCATTGCTTATAGTGTTATTAGTTTCTTTTTTGCCGTCATTAATGTTGAATACGGGTTGAGTTAAAACTTTTTTATCAGCAAAAACTTCATCTTTAGATTCTTGTTCAACAACAGGTTCATTAACTTTAGCACTAAAGTCAACAGCAGCTTTTTCAGTTTCAGAAACTGCAGCATCCTCTTTTTTTTCATAATTTTCAAGAATTTTAAGCTTTGATTCATAAAAATCAGGAAATTTTTCCTTGTAAAAATCCATGTATTTTTTAAAATTAGGGTTATTTTGTTCTTTAAAACCTTTTATTTTGTAAATTATTTCATCTTCACTTGCCATGTATAAAAAGTAATATTTACTCCTTTATAAATTATTTTGTAACTTATTTAAAGGGGCGTTGTTTAAGATTATTCATGCAAATGGCATTAGAGCAGCTAAAAAAGCTGTTAAACATAGAAGATAAGGATATAAGCATTCCTCCAACCCCTGAAATGGGTGATTTATCAACAAATATAGCTTTTAGATTAAGCAAGGAAAAAAACGAGAACCCAAACATTACTGCAATTAATCTAATGAGCACACTTGATTTATCAAAAACGATTTTTTCAACAGCAAAAGCTTTCGGGCCTTACATTAATTTTTATATTGATTATGAAAAATTAGCAAAAAAAACCTTAAAAGAAGCACTAGAAAAAAATTATGGAGATACTAAAGCATTAAACAAGAATGTTTTAATAGAATTTCCAAATCCTAACACAAATAAGCCTTTGCATATTGGGCATTTACTTCAAACGTTAATAGGAACATCGCTGTCAAGAATAATAGAATCTTATGGTTACACTGTGAAAAGGCTGAATGTTTACAATGATAGAGGAATGCATATATGCAAATCAATGCTTGCTTACCAAAAATGGGGAAAAGGAAAGCTTCCAAATAAAAAGACAGACCATTTTGTGGGAGAATATTATGTAATGTTTGAAAATAAAAAAAATGAAGAATTGGAAAAAGAGTGCGAGCAAATGCTAATAGATTGGGAGTCAGGTAACAAAAAAGTTAGGGCTTTATGGAAGAAGATGAATTCCTGGGCTTACAAAGGTTATAATGAAACATTTGCAAGAATAGGAATAGACAAGTATGATAAAATCTATTATGAGAGCGATTTTTATGACAAAGGAAAAGAGATAGTTCTCAACGGATTAAAGCAGGGAGTTTTTGAAAAAGAAGATGATGGGGCAATCTATTGTTTAATGAAAGATAACACAAAAAAATATTTGCTAAGAAGCAATTCAACAACTCTTTATGCCACTCAAGATTTAGCACTGGCAAAAATCAAGGAAAAAGATTACAATTTTGAAAAATCAATTTATATGACAAGCAATGAGCAGAATCATTACTTCAAACAATTGTTTGAGATTTTAGAGAAGCTGAAATTAAAGTCAGCTGATAAGCTGATTCATCTGGGAACTGGAACAATTGCTTTGCCAACAGGAAAGATGAAAAGTAGGGAAGGAAAAATCGTTGATGTTGATAGCTTAATAGATGAAATGAATCTTGTTGCATTAAAAGAAGTAAAAAACAGGAAAGTAAGCATTAGCCAAAAAGAAATTGAAAAAATTGCGCTTTCAGCAATAAAATATCACTTGCTAAGAACAACAATGACCAAGGACACAATATTTAATCCCGAGGAAGCAATAAGCTTTGAAGGAAACACTGGGCCATACATACTTTATTCCTTGGTGAGAGCTAAAAAAATAGCAATTAAATCAAGCAAAAAAAACAAGGAACTTAAAGCAATCTTACTTGAAGCAAAAGAGGAAAAAGAATTAATAAAGCTAATCTCATCACTGCCTGAGGAGATTAAAAAAAGCTATGAGACAATGTCTCCTCACATATTATGCACTTATGCTTACTCTCTTGCAAAAGCGTTTAATTCATTCTATGAAGCTTGCCCTATTTTAAATTCTGAAGATGAAAAGCTAAAAAATGCAAGGACTATCTTGACAAAAGCTTTCATGAACACTATTGAAAGAGCATTGTATTTATTAGGTATAGATTCAGTTAAAGAGATGTAAAATGGCAACAGCTTTGGTTATTGGAAGATTTCAGCCATTCCATAAAGGGCATGAATTCTTAATAAAAGAAGCATTAAAAGAAAATGAATCAATAATTATAGCTGTTGGAAGTAGCCAGGAATCAAGAACTAAAAAAAATCCATTTAATTACAAAGAAAGAAAAAAATTAATACAATCATGCTTTAAAGATGCAAAAATAATTCCTGTGCCTGATTATGAAAGTGATGATGACTGGGTAAATTATTTATTAAAATTTAAATTTGAAATAGTTTATTCAAATAATAAATGGGTTGATGAAATATTTTCTAAAATAAAATTTAAAGTAAAAAAAATAAAAGAATTGCAAAACATTTCATCAACAATCATTAGAAAAATGATAATTGATAATGAAAAAAGTTACAAAAAATTAATGCCAAAAAATTGCCTAAAAGTAATGAATGACATAAACGCTGAGAGAATAATAAAAGAATGTTTTAAAACAAATAAATAATTAATTAAATCCATGGATAATTTCGAAGAATTTAAAAAAATACTCTTAGATTTTGATAATCAATTCGCTAGAGCAAAAAAATTAGCAATAAATGTGAACTTTGAAAATGTCAAAAATGTCATGGTTTGCGCAATGGGAGGAAGCGCATTAGCAGCTGAATTTGTAAGAGCACTATTTTATCCTAATTTGAAAATACAAATATCCAAAGATTACATCTTGCCTGATTATATTGATGATTCATGGTTGTGCATTTTTATCTCTTATTCAGGTGGCACTGAAGAGACAATAACTGCATATGAACAAGCAACACTTAAAACAAAAAATGTAGCAATTATTACCTCAGGAGGAAAACTAAAAGAACTTGCCATTAAAAATAATAATCCATTAATTTTAATGGATAAAGGACTACAACCTAGACTTGCATTTACCTATCAAACAATGCCTATAATTAATATACTTAATAATTCTAATCTTATTTCTTTTGATTTAGAAAAAGAAAGCAAAAACGTGAATGAAATGTTGTGGAGTGATTTTGAAAAAGATGCAAATATAATACTTAATGAATTAACAGGCATTCCAGTAATTTATGCTTCTCAAAAAAATGAATGCTTAGCTTATAAATGGAAAATAAGCCTAAATGAAAATGCAAAAACTCCAGCATTCAGCAATGTTTTTCCAGAGTTTAATCACAATGAAATAAACGGATTTACTAACACTAATGCCAAATTCACAATAATTATGCTACAAGACAGTGAAGATTATATAAATATCAAAAAAAGGTTTGCAATAGTCTCTGATATTTTTAAAGAAAAAGGACTAAAAGTAATACAAGTAAAATTAAAAGGAAAAAATAGGTTTTCTAAATTGATTTATGGAATGCTACTTGCTGACTGGCTATCTTATCTGTATTCTATAAAAACTGGAATTGACCCTTTAACAGTTCCAATAATTACTGATTTGAAACAAAGATTAGTTTTATAAAATTTTAGGGGCATAATATTATTTTATTAGTCATTCCATTTTGTATTTTTTGTACAAATTTTTTATTACAAAGCTTAGTAATAACTCTTGAAAGTTTAACTTTATTCATCCCAAGAGTTTTTTCAATATTTTTTTGAGTCATCACACCATTAGATTTCAAAAGATTAATTATTTTTTTTTCATCATCACTTAAAATATGTTCAGATAAATCATTAGCAAAAATTTTTATTTCTTTATCATTAGTTAAATAAAAAATACTAACTCCTGCAAAAATGAATGAAACTGAAAAAATAATAGTTATAAAACTAACTGAAGAAACAATTAAATAAACCCCATTAGGCAAAAAAGATTCAATCATACTTAATATTCCAATTGAAGGGCTAAAAGTAAAAGTTAAACCTGCATTAATTGAAATAATAAATAATATAAGATTAAATCCCCCTAAAAGAAAACACACAATCATTATAGCTAAGTATTTTTTTTGCTTAAACATAAAATTAATTAATAATCAAACATTTTTAAGCCTTGTTTCAGGTTGTTTCAGGTGTTTTTAAAAAGCCATTTCAGCATTTAATACTATATGAAAAAAAGAGTATTGATACTTGGGGCAGGGGGATTCATAGGTTATCACATAACCAAAGAATTCTTAAAAAATGATTTTGAAGTCACAGCCCTTGAATTATATGAGCCAAAAAAAGATTTTTTCAAAAAAAATGTTAAAGTAATAATAAAAGATTTGTCAAAAATTTCAGACAATGAGGCAATAAATTTAATCAAAGGAAATGATTACGCAGTTTTTGCAGGGGGAGTTGATGACAGGGCGCTTTTAAAAAAGCCAGCATATAAAACTTTCAAAAGCGCCAATGTAGATTTTGCAACAAGGTTTTTAAGATTATGCAAGAAAGCAGGAGTAAAAAAAGCAGCAGTTCTTAACTCCTACTTTTCATACTTTGACAGAATAATGCCCAAGATGAAGTTAGCCAAGATTCATCCATATATTAAAAGCAGGGTTGAGCAAAGGCAAGCAGGATTGTCATTATCTGGCAAAGACTTCAAAGTCATAATCTTAGAGCTTCCATACATTTTTGGCACTGCTCCAGGCAAAAAAATTTTATGGGAAGTTTTAATAAAATATGTTAATGCTTGGCCAATACTGTTTTTCACTAAAGGAGGAACAGCAATGGTTAGCGTTTCAAATGTTGCTAAAGCAGTTTTTAATTCAATAAAATACTCTAAAGAAAGCTTAGCAATACCTGTTTATACAGAAAATGTTACCTGGAAGGATTGGATTAATAGGATTTTAGAATTCAGCGGCAAAAAACCAAAAACAATCATTGTTGTGCCTAAATTTTTGGCAAAAATGGGCGCGTTTTTCATGAAAGTAGGGCATTCGATTAAAGGATTAGAAAGCGGGTTAGAGCCAGTTAATTATGTTGATTTTCAATATATGAATTCATTCATCACTGACACTTCATGCGAATCAATACTTAAAATAAAAAAAGAGTCAATTAATGAATCTTTAAAGGAGACTGTGAAATCATGCCTAAAATGAAAGTACTGATTACAGGGGGTGCAGGAAGATTAGGCAACGTTTTGGCAAGGGAGCTGCTTAAAAAAAAGTATGAAGTTTATGTTTTGTCTTTGCCAGGCTCAAAAAATGATTCATTAAATGGCTTGAAAGTCAAAATTGTTGAAGGAAACATTTTAGACATTAAAGGCTTGAAAAAAGCATTCAAAGGAATGGACCAAGTTTACCATTTGGCTGCAATGATTAGCATAGTTTCATATGACAGGGAAAAAGTTTTCAAAGTAAATGTCCAAGGAACAAATAATGTGATTACTGCTTGTATTGATTGCAACATTAAACGAATGATTTATGTTAGCACTATTCATGCATTGGATGATTCTAAGAAAAAAATAATTGATGAAACCGTGGGCTTTAACACTTTGACTCATAGGGGGAATTATGACCAATCCAAAGCCCAAGCATCAGTTAATATATTAAATGCTGTAAAAAACAAAGGATTAAATGCAATCATTATTTGCCCTACCGGAATAATAGGGCCGTATGATTATGAGGTTTCTTTTTTTAGCCAATACATCCAAGAGTATGTCAATAAGAAATTGTATTTTTTTATTGACGGAAGCTATGATTTTGTTGACGTGCGAGATGTGGCTAAAGGAATGGCTGAATTAGCACTCAAGGGAACAAAAGGAGAAACCTATTTATTATCAGGAGAGAATGTGCAAATTAAAGAATTTAACAACATCCTTTTCAAAGAGACTAAAATACCCAAACCTATAAAGATTCCATATTTCTTATCCTATTTTTTCTCTTTCTTCACCCAAGCTTATTATAAGCTAACAAAGAAAATACCAGTAATTACTCCCTATTCGCTTTCAACCTTAAGAATTAACTCAAAAATTTCGCACAAAAAAGCAACTGATTTAATAAATTATTCTCCAAGAAGCTTTGAGGACTCCTTCCTTGACCAGATAAGGTGGATGAAAAAGCAGGGAATAATAAAATATTAATTATTTACATTCACCAAATCAAAGTAATGCCCCTTATTTTTCATTAATTCCTCATGAGAGCCTTGCTCAATTATTTTTCCATTGCCCATTACGCAGATTATGTCAGCATCCCTTATTGTTGATAATCTATGGGCAATTATTAAAGTAGTTCTGCCTTTGCTCATTTTTTTGATTGCTTTCTGTATTATTTTTTCAGTATAAGGGTCAATGCTGCTTGTTGCTTCATCAAGTATCAATATTTTAGGGTCAATCATCAAAACTCTTGCAAAGCATATTAATTGCCTTTGCCCAATGCTCAGATTCGTTCCCATTTCCCTTAGCAGGGTGTCATATTTTAAAGGCAGCTCCTTGATAAAATCATCAAGCCCAATGCTTTTTGTTATTTTCAGCATTTTTTGAGTTACTTTAGGGGCTATGTCAAGCCCGTAATAAAGGTTTTGAAGTATTGTTCCTGAGAACAGGAAATTATCCTGAGGAACCATTCCAATAATGCTCCTCAAATCCTTTGTTTTAAACTCAGTAATATTAATGCCATCAATTTTTATCTCACCAGATTTGACATCATAAAACCTTGTCAATAATTTTATGATTGTTGATTTTCCAGCGCCAGTTTCTCCCACAAAAGCAACAGTTTTTCCGTTAGGAATCTTAATAGTTATGTTTTTTAACACATCGTCTTTCTTTTTTTTAACATTATCTTTATATTTATTTATTGCTTTTTTGACATCGTCGCTGAACTCTAAATAATCGCTTTCTGGTATTTTCATGCTTGTAAGCAATTCAAGTATTTGAGTGTTTTTCAGCTGCTTATTTTGCATTAATTCACCTAGTCTATTCAGGTCAAATGAATTATCAAATTTTAAAGGAACATATTCTCCATTAAGCCTTTTTTTAAGCAGTTTTGCAAGTTCAACAGGAGTTAAATCTAAATTAAATTCTTTAGTGAATTCTTCCATTATTATTTTTTTGTCGCTTTTGCTTTTCAGCTTTGACAATAGTGACATTCTTTCATCATTATCTAACTCCATGAATTTTTCAAGAATCAATAATTTTTTTTCGTCACTAAAAGGGGCAATTATTTTAGACATGATTATTTTTTGCATTGGACTAAGCTGATTAATCAAAGTAGCAGCATCTTTTTTGTTTTCTTCAGCCCTTGACTTGTAGTTGAAGCTAACATTTTCAAACTCAATAATTGGATTAATACCTTTAATGTTTTTAGGAATCATTGTTTCCTTAATGCTGTTTTGCTCATGAAGTATTCCATAAATTCTTTCAGCACTTGCTAAAGCGCTGTCGCTTATCTGCTTAAAAAACAAAAGCCCAATTATTGGAAAGATTAGCTGCGCCAAATATGAATTAAAAGCGCTTAATTCCCCAATAGTTATAGTGCTTCCAAGCAAAGTGACACCCTTATTTATTAGTCCATATCCTGAATAAAGAAGTATCAAGCTCATAAAAGTGTAAATGATGAATGTGAATATTGGAAACAAGAAGCCCATTATTTTTCCAGTCTTAAACATTGCTTCCCTGTTGTCCCAGTTTGCTTTGTCAAACTCTGCCTTGCTTTCTTTTTCCCTTCCGTAAGATTTTATCACTTTCATTCCGCTAATGTTTTGTTCAATCACTTGCGTTACTTTGCTTATTTTTTTCCTAGTTTCCCTAAATGCATTCCTTAATAAGTTTCCCAAAAATAAGATTATAACCAATAATAAAGGAATTATTAAGACAGAAATTATTGTGAGCTCCCAGTTAAGATTTATCATTAATATTATAATGATTATTGCTTTGAAAGCATTAACAAGCATTAAAGCCATTTGCCCTCCAAAAACAATATTAAGCTGGTCAATGTCATTTGTTGCAATGCTGATTATATCACCATTATTGTGAGTTTCAAAATATTCCATGCTCATATTCTGAATATTCTTGAACAAATCAAGCCTTATTTTTTGTATTATTTTTGCGCCATATTTTCCTAAAAAATAATTAATTATTAACGAGCCAAACGCGCTAACCAAAAGCATTGATAAATAAATTAATGAAAAATTTGTGGTTACTTCATTAGAGCCTTTCAGTATTCCATCATCTATGATTTTTTTCTGTATATTGGGCAAGAAAGCGTCAATCAATGTAAAACTAACCAGAAACACTAGCATGATTATGAAAATTTTTTTGTAATTCTTCAGATAATTAATCATCCAATTCCATAAAACATTATCAGTGATTTTTCCGCTTCTTTTGGCATTTCTTTCAGCAGCCATATGCATTGGTCCAGGCATTACTTATCAACCCCTTTTTTTAATTCTAATTCAGCTTCTTTTTGCTTTTGGTTCAAAGTATTGTAAATATTAGTATAAATCATATTCTTCTCATATAATTCTTCATGGTTTCCGAGCCCTATAATTTCTCCTTTATCCATTAAGATTATTTTGTTTGCATTTTTCAGATTGCTGACCCTTTGGGTTATGACAAAGCTTGTTCTGTTTTTCATTAAATACTCTAAAGCCTTTTGAATCTTGTATTCAGTTTCAGTGTCAACAGCGCTCGTGCTGTCATCAAGAATCAGTATTTTAGGGTTAAGTATTAAAGCTCTTGCAATAGAAATCCTTTGCTTTTGCCCTCCGCTTAATGTGCTTCCCCTTTCTCCCACAATAGTTTCATAACTATCTGGCAAAGTCATTATGAAATCATGAATATTCGCATGCTTTGCTGCACTAATAACTTCATCCATGCTTGCAGCAGGCTTTCCAAACCTGATATTGTCAGCTATGCTTATATTAAACAGAAAAACTTCCTGGCTACAAAAGCCTATTTGGCTCCTTAAATTGCTGATATTATAGTTCTTAACATTAATGCTATCAATTAATATTGACCCTTTTGTTGCATCATAATATCTAGGTATAAGATTAATTAGGGAAGTTTTTCCGCTGCCAGTTGTTCCTATTACTGATATTGTCTGGCCAGCCAAAGCTTCAAAATTAATGTTTTTTAGAACTAATGATTCTTTCATGTAACCAAAACTAACATTCTTGAATTCAACATCCCCTTTTATTGCATGAATCTTAGCCTTGCTGCTATCTTTTATATCCGCTGCTGTTTGTATGATTTCATTAACTCTTTTAAGACTCGCGCCTGATTGCACAAAATCAATTATGAATTGGCTTAAATTATTAAGTGGCATTGCAAGCATTGCCATATAAGCTATGAATGCCAAAAGAGTTCCAATATCTGATTCATTTCTTATTACCTTATACCCTCCATAAATAAGAGAAAAAACAATCAATATATTCACAAGTATTCTTGTGCTGTAAACCATTATGCTTTGCCATTTTATTGCCTCAACAGTGTCTTTTTTGAAAGCTTCATTTTTTTTGTTGAATTTAATGAGCTCCCTTTTTTCCGAATTAAATATTCTTACAACGCTTGCTCCAATGAGATTCTCCCTTATTATTGTAGTAAGCTTACCGAAATTTTCCCTTGAGCTAATAAAAGGCTTGCTTAATTTATTGTATGAAAAAAATATTATCAAAAAATAAACAAAAAGCGAGATTAATACTACATAAATTGAGGAGTTTATTGTAAGCATTGTGCCAATCATAACACCTATAAGAGTTATTATTGCGCTGATAAAAGTGATAACTCCTCTTGTAAAAACTTGGTTCGCATTTTCTATATCGCTTGTGGTTCTGGAAACCAAATCCCCTATTTCTTTATTGTCAAAAAATCCAAAGCTTTGGTTGTTTATGCTCTCGTATAAATCTTTCCTAATATAATACTGCGCCTTAGTGCCCGCGCTTGAAGTAAAATATCTGCTCACTCCTTCAAAAACGCTCCCCAAACTCGCGCAAGCTATAGCCATCAAGAACCATAAGATTAATTTTGAAAAATCAAGCCTGCCAAGAGTTATTTCATTTATTACAGTCTTGCTGATTAAAGGAATGCTTAAAGTGAATGCTGAGCTTAAAATTAAAAGAAACACTGCTGTAAAAAACTCTTTTTTGCTTTTCAGGATATATTTTAGCACTATGGAAAAATTGTTAGTCATTCTTTAATCTCCTCTACTTTTTTTAAAATTCCATTAATTTTTTCCTTAAAACTGTTAAAATCAATCAAAAGCAAAGAATCATGCTTTTTTTTAAGCACCAAAAACTTGTCGCCTTCAATGATATTGTGCTCTTGCCTTAATTTTTTAGGAAGAACTATTTGCCCGCTATACTGCACCTTATTTTTTTCATAAATATTTGAAATTTTTTTAATAAACTCAGGCTGCTCGCTTTTGAAGATAAAAATTCCTCTGCACTCTTTAATAAAAGCCAAGTTAACATAATTCCCTGATTTTATCCCAAAATCTTCCCTGGATTCAGCTGACAGGCTTATTTGCCCCCGACTTCCCACCTTAGTCAGATTATAAAAGTCAAAATTCATAATAATATGAAAATCATATATTTATGAATTTATAAATCTTGTTAAATCATAAAAATACTAATTTTTTAAAACACAAACGCTTCTAAATAAACTAACTGCCCTAGTAGCTCAATGGTAGAGCGCTGCTTTCGTAAAGCAGAGGTTAAGAGTTCGATTCTCTTCTGGGGCTTTCGGTGACATTGTCTGTAAGCTCCACTCAAAAATTCTCTTTAAAAGACCTATGGAGGACTAATATAATAATGATAGACAATTGGAAGATCTATGATTTTGAGAATAGATTAAACAGCGCATCGAGCACATTAATAATTATTTTTTGCAAATAAAGAATAAGAATGTTTCTTTAAAATTATCAAAAACTGAATATTTTTTATTATACATTATTTTATTTTTTGGAATTATTGTTATTTTACTAAATCCTGCTTTTTTTAATCTATTAATATAATAATTAGGCATTGCAAAATGAGCATATAAATCTTTTCCATAATCATTCCAGTGTAAGTCACCAAAATATTTATCATTGTTTTTTAATCCAAATATTTTTTTAAAATAAAAAGAAAAAAACTTTCTGATCCAAATATTCCAATATTTAAAACCTTTACCCGGATACAAAAAAGTGTGTGCTGTAAAAACAAAATAACCTCCTTTTTTTAATGATTTTGACACATTGTTTAAAGACTTTTGAATATCTTCTGGAGATATATGTTCAATGCCATTAAACGAGAATAAAGCATTATCAAAAAATTTTTCAGGATAATCTATTTTAATTAAACTGATTGTTTTGAATTCAATATTTACTTTATTCTTTTTAGCATTATTCTTAGCAATTTTAATCATTGAAGGAGTAATATCAATTGCATAAATTTTATTACCTTTTTTTGCTAATGGAATTGATGTTCTTCCTCCACCACAGCCAATATCAAGTATTTTGGATCCTTTTTTGAATAATTCATTAAATAATTTTTCTTCTTCAGGCCATAAACCTATTTTAGAATAAATATCTTGTGCTTTCTTAGTACTATAACCTTCAGTGATTTCCCTTAAATCCATAAGGATTACTTATTTATAATTAATTTATTAATATTTTTAATAATTTTAACTCCTGCGGACCTTTAATTATAAGTTTTCAATAGGGATTTACAAGCAATATTTTACAAAATACTAAAATGGAAGCTACCTGATGCTTCACTGTAATTTCTTAAGTAGCTGAAAAACAAAAAAATATTAAATGAAGGCTATTATTTTAGTTTATGAACAAAAAATGCAAGAATCTTTCATGCAAGAATAATCTTAACGGTGAATGCAACAAGCAATCCTATACTATAACAAAGACAGTGTTTGACACCTTGTCATATTCCCAATGGGAGAAAATTAGGGAATATTCAAAAAAACAGGCATTGAAAGGGGTTAAGCCTTTAAAAAAATGCAACAATATTGAATGCATAAACAACATTGAAAAGGGATGTTATCTTCCGTCAGAACTGGAAGCATTATCAGTTATACTGTAACATTTAACCCATAAATTAAATAAGTATTTTTAATAAATAATAAAAAATAAAAATTTGACTTTTTTTTTGATAATAGTATTTTAGATTATTATTTTTTCTTAGTAGCTTTTAACTTTTTTGTTTCTTTCTTTTTGCCTGCCATGATGCACTTCACACCTCATTAAATAATAATGCATTGAGCAGATATAAACATTTCTTATTTATTTTATCTTGTAAGGCTTAGCGTATTTTTTTCGCAATAAAAAATAGATAATGTCACTAATTTTGGCATTTCTTTTAGCATAATGGGCTATGAATTTGCCCATTCCATCCTCAAATCTTCTTGTTGACGACCTTACTTTAATTTCTGGAAAATATTTGAAATCACCTAAGTAATCCACCTTGTAGCTATAAAGCAAGTCTTCAGAATAATCAGTTGTTTCAGAGAAGCCTTTGACTTTGTTAAATATTTTTTTAGGAGTGCAGCAGCACCAACCAGTAACAGTAACCACATTTTTCATGCTTTGCACTCTCATGAAAATCGAAAACAATGATGCCCAAAGCCATGTTTTAAATTTCATTGATAAATCATTGCCATCATATAAGTCCCACTCACCGCAAGTGAAAGCAACATATTTTTCGCTCTCAAAGATTTTATAAACTTCTTCTATGAAATTTTCTGGGAATAATGTGTCTGCATCTGTGTGGACTAAGTATTTTCCTTTAGAGTGCTTGGTTGCTGTGTTTCTTGCAAACATGCTTCCCTGCCTTTTTTCAATAACCACTTTGTCTGCGTATTTTTTGGCAATTTTTACAGTGCTATCTGTGCTGTTGTTGTCGCATACTATTATTTCGTAAGGAACATTGGTTTTCTGATTTTTTAAACTAAGAAACGTTTGTTTAATAGATTCAGCTTCATTGTAAGCAGGAATAATAACACTAATTACAGGTTTCATATTATTATACTAATAATGTTTATTTAAATAGGTTTATATCAAACATTCCTTTGTCATTGCTTTTTCTTTTATAATAAAAAAAAGCCTTTCTAATGCCACCTTCAAGCCTTCTTAATGAAGATTTGACTTTTATGTTAGGAAAATGCTTCATTATTCCTAAATTTTTAATATCCAAACTGTATAAAACATCCTCCAAATATTCTGATTGCTCCCTAAAACCATTAACTCTGTTAAATATTTTTCTAGGAGTGCAAATGCACCACCCTGGAAGATAAAACAAGTTCTTGTATTCTCCAAGCTTCAAAAAACCCTTATATGCTAATTTAAAAGGGTGCTTGAATAAATTAACCTTCAAATCTTTTCCGTCATAATCCCAGTTTCCGCAGCAGAATCCTACATATTTTTCTTGCTTAAATATTTTATAAACTTCTTCTATGAAATTTTCTGGGAATAATGTGTCTGCATCTGTGTGGACTAAGTATTTTCCTTTAGAGTGCTTGGTTGCTGTGTTTCTTGCGTAAGCTCCTCCTTGTTTTTTTTCATTGATTACTTTGTCTGCGTATTTTTTGGCAATTTTTACAGTGCTATCTGTGCTGTTGTTGTCGCATACTATTATTTCGTAAGGAACATTGGTTTTCTAAGCTTTTTTGGATCTTATTAATTTGGATTTTTTCAAGATTGTTCATTAAAAAATTCGACAAAGTATTAGTCCGAAAGTTTAGTTCAGTGCTTAAAATTTTGGGCATTGACAACAGAAAATTGAAATTATTTGACACAATATTAGATATAACTGTTTATGTTCTTGCAATAATATCAACCTTGTATATTTTAGATTTAACAAGTGTTATTTACACTGTTTTAACTGCAGCAGGAGTGATGGGTATAGTTATTGGTTTTGCAGTAAAAGAGATAGCTGCAAACATGATTAGCGGAATTTTAATAAAATTAAACCAGCCATTCATAGAAGGTGACTCTATAAGCATTGATGATAAATACAAAGGAACCGTAACTAAAGTGTCATTGTATTACACTGACATTGTAGACTATGAAGGAATAGTCACAAGCTTGCCTAATGCAACAGTAATAAGCAAAGCTTTGACTAATTATTCAAAGCAATCTGAAAGAATGATTAATCTTTCAGTAAGTGTAAGTAAAGACAATGATTTAGACAAAGCAATGAATGTTTTAAGCAAAATAGCTAAAAATGATGAATCAATGCTTAAGGACAGAAACACTGATGTTTACATCTCTGATATTAAAGAATACATGGTTGTTTTAACACTTAGATTCTGGGTTAAAGTTGAAGATTTTTCAAGCACTAAAAAGAAATTGCTTAAAAAAATAACCGATGCTTTTAAGAAAAACAAGATAGAATTAGCAGTGCCTTTAAGGAAGAATGTTTAAATGTTTTTAACTATCTCGCATTTTTTGCAGATAGTTTTAGAGCATAATTCGCCGCAGGATTCGCAGTAATTAGGGATTCTTTTAGCAGGCTCTTTTGTGTTAAGCTTCATTTTTTCTAAAAAGTTAATAACGCAGCTTTTAATTGCAGGATTCTTAAGCTCTAAATCATTTAATAAATTCCTGAACTTTCTTCTATGAGCATCAGTTGAGCAAGGGCAGGGAGCGTAATTCACAGAAAAGCCCATTAATTCACTGTACCTTCTTGTTTCCTTGTTTGAAACAAAATATAAAGGCTTTACTCTTGAAACAAAAGCATTAGGAATAACATCCTTTGACTTAGGGCCCTGCTTAATTGCCTGGGAATAATCGCTTCTGAATAGATTCATGAGGAAAGCCTCAGATTCATCATCCAAATTATGCCCTGTTGCCAAATAATTGAACTTATTCTCTCTTGCGAACTTGTTTAATAAATATTTTTTTAGTGTTCCGCAAAGCATGCAGGAAGAATACTTAAACCCCTTGCCATTAAGAGTTGACTGAATTTCTATTAAAGATTTTCCAAAAATCTTTCTAAAAGACAAAACATGCAGTTTAATATTGTTAGCTTTGCAGAACTTCTTGATATTATCCAGATTCTTATTTGTGTACTCACCTATTGCAACATCAATACTGGCAGCTTCAACATCATAGCCTAATTTTTTTAATATGTATAGGCACACTGTTGAGTCTTTTCCGCCGCTAACAGCCACAACTAATTTATCATCAGGAGTGAATAATTTATATTTAGCAATAGTTTTTCTAACCTTTCGGTCAATACCTTCAATGAACTTCATGTCCTTTATTTTTGCCATAATCTAAATCACTAATTTTTTCTTTTTATAAGCTTTTATTTAAAATCAAATATTAAATCCTTGCTTATAACCTTCATTTTTTTCAACTGATTGAATTTCAATCTTGCACCATTCAAATGACTTATAATAGTATACTTCGTTGCATATTCTTCATGAACACTTTTATTTCTTAAATTATATACTCTTTTTAATTCCCATAAAAAATCTGAAAATGTAAGTATTTGTGCATAATTTTTGCTCTATATAATAAATTTTTGTCTTTTGTTTTATATTTATCCATGAAAATTTTCATAAAATTTTCATTAAACCCGAATTGAGCAATTAATTGACCAATATCTTCTGCTGGATCAGAGTACTGTAAATCTTCCAAATCTATTAATTTTACTTCTTTTACAGTATTTATTATATTTTGAGGAGCCAAATCTCCATGAATAATGCAATAAGGATGATTTTTAATTGCTTGAATTTTTAATTTAATAATTTTAAGCAGATTTTTAAAAAATTCTTTATGCTTATTTCCAGTATTTTCATTAATAATTTTAATTATATATAAAAAATGCTTAATCCACTGGTCTTTTGAAACATTTTCAGAATTTAATCCTGAATTATGAAGAATTGATAATGTCTTTGCAAGATTTTTAATATCTGTAATAGGATATTTTTTGTTATTTCTTGGAAAAATCTTGCCTTCAATGAAATCAATTAGCATGAAATTATTGTCCAAATAATAAGGCTTTGCAGAGATGCCTAATTTTTCAATCAATTTCAGATTATTAAATTCATTCTTTAAATTGCCCGAAGAGCCTTTATCTAAGTTAATCCTGCAATTAAACAATTTGTCTGAAATATTAACTAAATAATTCAAATTACTGTATCCCATTCCTAACTTTTTAAAAGAATTAATCTTAATCTTTGTAAGCCCCAAAATTTTAGGGTCAAGCTTTTCAATCTTTTTCTTAATAATTGAAACATCCATAATTAAATTATTGCTTGTTAATTAAAAAAAGTATTCCATAATTTTTATAATAACTCTATAAATAAATTAATCAGTGGTTTCAGAGATTTTAATCAAAGGAGGATTAGAGAAGTA
>JBAZGS010000002.1:0-119975 GCA_041652755.1 Candidatus Nanoarchaeia archaeon | reverse complement strand
ATAATGAAAAAATTTGTTTGACTAATAAAGGCAAATTATTAGCTTGTATGGTTTTTGGAAATTTCAAAGATTCTAAATTAACAAAAAAAGAAGAACATGTGTTTGAGTTAAAAACTGCTTATATTGAAAGAAAAGAAGTGATTGCTAAAATTCTTCATAATGTAGAGAGAAAAATAAGCACTTTAATAATAGCAGAGTCTGGATTAGGTAAAACTATGCTTTTGAAACATTTGAAAAATAATTATATAAAAAATGGAGCTTATTCTTCAATCAAGCCAATTAAACTAGCATTGGAAGAAATACTTAGAACTGCAGGCCTTGAGTTAAGAAAAGGATTAAGGGTGAATGAAATGATTACTATGATTAAACATTCAAAGCCTGATATTATATTATTAGCTGATGAATTAGAAACTAGCACTTCACAATCTAACAAAGTGTTAAAAGAATTGAAAAGAGCAGGAATTACATTAATTGGAGCTGGACAGTTTATGAAAGATGCTACCATTTTTCAGGATAGAATAAAGCTTTCAGGATTAACTGATGATGAATCCAAAGATTTAACTGCGCAATTATTAGGAGAACAATATGCTAACCTTGAAGAGATTAATAGAATAGTTAAGCAGAATACTAATAATAGTCCAGAGCAAATAAGTGACATTTGTAAAACCGCATTAACTCTTAAGGAATTAAATGAGGAAGGAAAGATTCAAGAACAAATCAAACCCACCAATAAAAAAATCAATATTATAGGGGCAAATAATTTAGTCAACATAGCATACTTATTAATAACCTTAAGATACATTTTCTATGGACAAAAACAATTCGAAATAGGTTACACTCTATCAACAATAGCTTATTTGATATTCTTCTTTTTTAGAAGAAAGAAGAAATAGGGAGAGAATTTTTCTCTCCCAAAAAATTAAAAAATTTTTAAGCAGCATAATTTAAGCTATCATTAAGATACCAATATGCTGGAGAACTTAATATTTCAATATAACCATATTTTTTTTCCGAATAATCTAATCCTTTTTTAATCAGATGACTCATTAAAGATAAATATGTGTTAATATTGGAATTTAGTTTATCTAAAATTTGACTCTTTGAAGCTAATTTCAAGTGCTTAAGAGATTTGTCAAGTATTTCTCCTGCTAAATCTTTCTCAAAATACTTTAACTCTTCTTGATACTGCTCTTGAAGCTCATCTCCAAAAAGAAACTTTCCGTTATCTCTTCTCCTATAACTTATTTTGCTTCCTCGAACGAAACTTTTCAAAATACCCATTTTCTTAAGAGAATTTAAAAAATATCTTAGATTTTTTATAATTCCATCAAAATCACTAGTTTTCCATGCATTTTCTTTATTAATGATTTCATGTTCTATAAAAAATCGGGTTAATTTTTCATAATTTTCTTTCTTTTTTTTGTGTTTTATTGCTCTTTCGACATATTTATAAGTTCTAAGAGATAAATCTTTATTAGACATATTTGATTTATACCTCCCTATATTTTTTTATAAAGATAGAAGGGAGGAATAAATCCTTCTTCTATCAATATAATTATTAAAGTTTATTTATTTGCTCACCTCAATAACAAATATTTTGTTATTTTCATAATTTTCAATAACTGGATAAAAAGTAGTAATTTCAAAATCCTTAACTTCTTTTCCTAAATCCCTCAATAATAATGATGCTGGAATAAACATACTATCCTTATATTTAGATAATTTTAAAACTCCTTTCTTGTTCTCTTTAATAAACGCAAATCCTATTTTAATTTTTTCTCCAGTTTTATCAATAAAAATTTCAACAAAATTGTTTTCAATTAGATTATTTTCTCTAACTAATTGAGTATTAAACCTAATGTATTTACTTTTCAATAAAGTAATCATTGGTTTTCCAATCCTTTTATTCTCCAAATTTAATCTAGTCCACATATTTAATCACAATAATACAATCTAATCAGTATTTAAATACTTTACGGCGCTCTATTTTAACATCTATTCTATAAAACCTAAATAAAACCTAATTATTAAAATTATATTTTATTAAATTATTAATAATATTTAATCTTAATATATAGATTTTGGGCGAGCCGAAGGCGAGCCCTATAAACAAGCGAAGCTAATTTAGTTATTAATAGCTAGGTAAAACCTAGCATTCTTTAGTTAGCCATCCAATGGCCTCTTTTTTGAGCTCCCAAGCCATTGGTTTGAGTAATTCTATTTCAGTCTTGCTAAAATAGCCCCATTCTGGGAATGGGCCTGTCACAAATCCGAAGTATATTTCGTCATCTTTGTAAGTTTTTCCGTCAATGACTGAGTCTTGCTTGTAGGCTAGCTCAGTAGCTAGCCAGTAGATGCCTGAGAAGGATTCCCAGGCTCTAATAATCGGCTTATTGCCGATTTTAGAGTCTTTAATAATGGTGCTCATTCTTGAGCACCTTCTTTTATTGTTTTGAGTTCTTCTCGCATTCTCCATAGGTTTCTTGAGATTTTCCAGTCTAAGGTTAATAACTTGCTAACATCTTCTAGCATATTTATTTGATTTATTTCTGGATTTTTCTCGCTCAATATTTGAGCGGTTTTTTCGTCGATTAGCCTCTTTACCTTGAAGCTTAATCCTGTGGTTGCCCACACCCTACTTACTAACATTTTTGTATTCATTTTAACAAACCTCCGATTTTTTCAATCAAGCAATTTCATTGAAAAAATTGGGGTTTGGGCAGTAGTCAAGGAAAGAATCAATTAAGTTTTCTTCTCGAGCGGTGCCAAACACAATGTTACACTGTGGCAGCAAGTTTTTTAATGCTCTCTGAGCTTGAGCGAAGGAGCTTAAAATACTTGCAGAGAGAGAAGATTAAATTTTTATAGATTTTTTATCTTTTTTAATGTTTCTTCAATATTATCTAAACATGCTAAAAAGAAATGTACTTTTCCTTTTCCCAAAGATTCATATAATTCTCCTAATTTTGCTTTATATTTAGTATCATCATTACTTATTCTATCCATACCCTTCCATTCAATTATTAAAATATTACCTTTTTTAGTTAATGCAATAAAATCAGGATAAAATTTATTTGGCTTCCATCCTTGTAAATAAAATATGCCTTTTTCTTTAATTCTTATCCAAAATTCTAAATTTTCAAGCATTTCAGTATCTAATCTTCTTATAAAATCTAATTCTTCTTTGTTTATTGTTTCTAACTCTTCATAATAATTTTTTTTGAATTTTTCATTAATTTTATTAGATATTTCTATTATATCTGGAAAGTTTTCATAGGATTTAATTGATATTTTTCCTTTTTTATATAATTCTTCAAATATTTGTTTTGTGTAATCTTCAATAATTTCATTAATTTTTAATTGCAAAAATTCTTTGAATACAAATCTATTAATTGATAATTGAGATAAAGATTGTTTTGATAATTGATATTTAATAACATTAGATACAAATTTCCTCTTATCTTCTCTATCAAGCATAATAAATCTTAATTTTTTATCTAACCAATTTAAAAGTTCTAATTCTGAAAAGTTTTTGTCAGAATAAGTAACTTTAAGGATTGTTTGTCTATCTCTTAACCATTTACTTTTTTCATCAATATCAATTAAGATTCTTCCATCATTATCATAAAAGCTTTCAAAATCATCAAAATTTGTTTTAAATTTTGATAGAATAAAGTCTTTGCCTATTAAATCTGAAAATTGAAGTAAATCTCCATTTAAACTTATTAAAGGCATAGAAAAATTTTGTTTTACAACTTTTTTAACTTCATAAGGAGATAATTTTTTTGGAGCATTGCTTGAAATTAAATCCTCTTTTTGGTATCCATTATTAATTAATCCTTTTATTACTTCATCTGCGGCTTCATTAAAATTTTTACTCGATGAAAAAACATAAGAACGATTTAAATCTTCTTGTTTTTTTTCTTTAACATTAGGTAACCTTAAAATTCTTCCAATTATTTGCTCAACAGATACTCTTGAACCAAGATTAGCAACAGAAATTAATATATATGCAAAAGAACAATCCCACCCTTCAGCAAGAGCATTAATTGTTATAATATACCTAATTTTACATGATTTACTAAATAAATTAATATTTTCCAATTGATTAAACTTTGAAGTTTTTATTGCAATCTGTTCTTCAGGTATTTTTTTTTCAGTTATTAAGAAAGTTTTAATTTTTTCTACAGTTACATCATTATCTTTACCTTTATCTGATTGAGCTTGTAATAAAACTATAGGCCTTATGTATTCATTTTCTTTTTTTGACAATTCTTCTAATTCATTTCTTTTTATAACCCCTCTATTTATTGCATTTTCCCATTGAGAAATATTTTCAAGAACTATAGGAATCTTAACCATTTTTTCTTGTTTTAAATCTAAAGAACTAACTTCACATAATATATTACTACCAACTCTTGGAGTTGCTGTAAATTCAATAATAAAGCTTGGATTCAAATCTTTTACAATATCTTCAGATAATTCAGTTTTTGCTCTGTGTCCTTCATCAATAACAATTAAAGGATTATTCATTCTTATTACATTTGCTAAAGAATTTATTACTCCACTTTCATCTTTTTCTAATTTATCAAAGTTATCTAAATTTTCAAAAAAATTAAGCAAAGCTCCATTCTCTTGATATACTTTATATTTATTTTGAATAGATTTCTCTTTTCTAAAAGAATCAATACTTGCAATAATTATACATATATTATTTTCAACATCCGATTTTCTTATGTTTAATGCTTCTTCATTTGAAAATATCCTGATTTTATTTAAAAAATATTCATCAAATATTTTTCTATGAAAATCATTTTTATTTTTAAGTTTATTGATTGTTTGAGATTTAATTGCATCAGAAGGAACAAACCAAATTATAATTCCTTTATCCAATTTATCTTTTAAATAAATATCATATAATCGAGGAATCATATTACATGCAACATAAGTTTTACCTCCTCCTGTGGGTATTTTAATACAAACAAAAGGAACGTTCCCATAAATTTGATTATAATTTTTATTAGTCATATCAAAAAAAGCAAGCTTTGGAGAATTATGATACATACATTTAATTAAAAATTCCCTAAAATCTTCAACAACTTTTTCCTGATATTTTTTCATCATTAATATATTTTCACCTCATAAGGTATTTGCTTAAAAATAATATTGTATTTATCAAGCAAATTATCATCAATTAAGCATTTATCAGCATAAACAACTTTATTATCTTTTATATTTTTAATCTTATCAAAAAAAGATTTATCTAAAATGTTTTTTCCTTTTTCTTTGAAAAGTAAATAATATTTAAAATTTTGATATTCACCAATTAAGTTGTTTTCTATTTTCTTTTTATCAATGTTTGTTTGAGTTTCAGTAAAATAAATATAATTAGCTAATTGTTCAAAACTGCAAGATTCATCAATATCCCCAAATTCATTAAATAAAGGCTTGTCTAATTCACAAAATTCAAATCCTGCATTGTAATCATATTTTTTAATTGCTTTTTTAATTCTTTCAGCAGTCACTTTTTTAGCAATATCATCTTCCATTTCAATCAAAATAAATTTTCTATTTCCCTCATCATCTTTATTCAAATCTAAAACTGCATGCCCCGTAGTTCCAGAACCCGCAAAAGAATCAAGAATTAAATCATTTTTAGAAGTTGAAATTTTTAATAAATGTTTTATTAAATCAATAGGTTTTGGAGTATCAAAAAGTTCTCTATCAAAACCAAGTTTTTCTAATTCAGATTTTGCTTGTGATAAACTTCCAAATTCTAATAACAAATTATAATAAACATTTTCTGATTTCTCATAATCTTCAGGCCTTTTTATAATAAATACTCTTTTTTTCTTTTCATCAAAAAATAATCTATTTTCTAAAATAAGATTTTTAATTGTTTTTTCTCCAGCAGTCCATCTCATATTTTTTTTAGGATAAAACTCTTCTTTTGTTTTAGGATTAATAATTGAAAATAACATTGTTTTTCTTTCATATGCACCCATATTAGTTTTTTCAATTCCTTCTAAATTATAAGGCCCTTTATTATCACGAAATTTATAAGTTCTTTCAATATTTCGATAATTAAATGGTTTTTCAGATTTATTTTTAAAATAACATAATATATGTTCAGTTAAAGTTCCTATTACTTTTTCAGTATTTCCTGCACCCCCTTTTTTTTTCCAAACAAAATATTTATAGTTTATTTCTCCAAAAATTTCATCCATTATATTTTTTAAATGCGCTTGTTCATTATCATCTATACTTACAAAAATAACTCCATCTTCACTTAATAAATCTTTAAGAAGTTTTAATCTTGGATACATCATGCAAAGCCATTTATCATGTCTGCATAAATCTTCAGATTCTCTACCCACTACTTGCCCTAACCATTTTTTTATTTTAGGAGAATTTACATTATCATTATATCTCCATTTTTCATTTCCAGTATTATAAGGAGGATCTATATACACACATTTTATTTTTCCTTTATAATAAGGCATTAAAGCTTTAAGTGCTTCTAAATTATCTCCTTTTATTATTAAATTCTCAGAATTTTCTTCAACAGAAGAAGATTTAACCTTTTTAAGTAGCTTAAAAGGCACATCTTTATCATGATTTACAACTGCTTCTTTTCCAATCCAATTCAAAACAGGCATAAAGTAAATATAATCTTATGATTTAAAAAATATAGCTATAAACTTCCTTTAAAAATCCTTTATACTCTTTTTTAATTATGGAAGAAGAATTAAAACAATTTTTTACTCCTTTTGAATTGAAGGTTTTGGAATTGATTGAGGAAGCTAAAAAGCATAAGAATGAAACAAACAATATTTCAAAAAATACAATTAGTGATGAATAAAAAATTCATCTTCTTTTGATTTAAATAATCCTTCAATATCTACTTTTGAAATATCTATTATTTTCAATTCTTTTAATTCATTAGTTAAAGTTATGTTATGTTGATGTAATATTATTCTAAGAACTTGCCAACAAAATATAATAATATTATAATCTCTTTCATAAGAAAATAGTTGCATTATTAGTTTGTCATTTTTTGATAAATAAGATACAGCAGATGAATGAATTTTATCTAAAATCTCATTATTTTTATTAACACATTCTGCTTCAATATCTCCTTTTATTATTCTTAATCCATGTTTATACGAATTATAATCTTCTTTGTTAATCAATTCATTAGCACATTTCTTAAAAAAAATTGAAATATTAGTAATTGATTTTTGACTGTCAACTTGTTGAATAAACTCTTTTGGGCAATGAGTATAAATTAAATTACAAATAGTATTATTTTCATCCAATCCTGAAATAGAACTTAAACCATTTTTAGATACTAATTTTATCATTTCATTAAATTTTTGAGGTTTATAATTAATAACCCATTTCCATACATTTTCTGGTTCTTGGATTAATCCAAAAATTAATGCAAAAAAGTTTTCTAAGGTATGATATTTACAAAAATGTATTTCTAACTTAAAATTATCTATTAAACTTTTTTTATCTTTAAAATTAAAACCATCTTTTCCTTGAATAAAAGGAAACATTTTTTCAAAATTATCTATAAAAGATTTGAATAAAACGATTTTACTAATACTATAATCTAATCCATAATATTTAAAGAAATAATCATCTAAATTTATTTTATTCATTATAATAACTAATTATTACATATTATAAAATTTAATCATTTGCAAGATACCCTATTAAAATACTTATACTCATTATTCCAAACGCATTCCATGTATTGAAGGTTTTAGTCCAATAAACAAATGCTATGAATAAGAAAAAGTGATGCAACATATTTAATGATAATGCATCCATTTTCATTGTGTTTCTACCATTGCTTTTAGTTTTTCAAACATTTCCGGATTATTCATCATTTTGGTAAAAAAGTCCTGAACTTCTGCTTTCTTCTCAGATACTTCTATTTGTAATTTCAAATCTAGTATTTGGCCGCACTTAGAACAGTATTTATTATTTGGTGTGTTTAGTTGTCCGCATCTGCATTTTTTGGGTGCGAAAGTGTCTTTAACATCATCTTTTCTTTTTATTCCATAAACATCTAAAATAGCATTATCTACATCTCTGCCTGATAAGTGCACATAGACTGAAGCCATTTTGGAGCTTTGAGTCCAGCCAAAGTACATTTTCATTTGAGCCTCTGTTAATTTATTGGCCATGTGTGTTGCTCGCGCATGCCTAAATGAATGAGGATTGACTCTTTTGGTTATTCCTGCTCTTTTAGCAGTTTCTTTCAAAAGTTTCCTAATGGAATTATAGTTTATTAGTGAGTTCTGTCTTGAGCTCCATACATAACTTTCAGGCCCTGGTTCTGAATGGTCTGTTAGCCATTGGCTTAATATTTGGGTGCTTGAGATTATTCTTACTTGCCTTACTCCTGTCTTGCCGTTGACATTCATCAAGCAACCATATTCATCGAACACTATGTGTTTTATTTTTAGTGTAAGGATTTCTCCAATCCTGCAACCACTTTCATAAAGAATGCTAATTAAGGCCTTGTTCCTTATGCTTGTTGAACATTCGATTAATTTTAGTGCTTCCTGCTCAGTAATTACCTCTTGGGGCAATAACTTATTCTGATTTTTCACTCCTGATTTTATTTTCAGTACAAACTTTGGTGGTTCATCATTGTAAATCCATTTCAAGAATTTCTTTAATTCAGTTTTATAATCATTCTTTGTCCAGTCACTGTAACTACTTTGTTCAAGCCATCCAAAATAATGAATAACATCTTTTTCATCTAAAGTTTTCAAATCTTTCTTAAAATATTCATCAGCTTTCTGAATTAATCTTAAACATTTGGTTATTCTTGGTATGCTTAATCCTTGACTAAGCATGCAGTCATAATAATCTAACAAGTAATTTTTATTAGATATATCTGAAACTTTTCCATCTTTTATCTTTTTTAATCTACTGTCAAGGTCTTTGCCGTAACCATGCAACTCCCATGTGTCTTTCATATTTTATTTGCCTCCAAAGCATTTAAAAACACAAGAAAGAGCGAGTGACTATTTGTAAACCGCTATGAACAGGATTTGAACCTGTGCTCCCGTGAAGGAATCGGTTTTCTAGACCGACGCGATAGACCACTCCGCCATCATAGCACTTAACAAGAATAATAGTAATATTTTGTATTTATAAGAATTATGAAATAATCAGGTTTTTAAAAAATTGAGCATTATTTAAAATATCATGAATGAGTCTGAGCAGATTAATTTTGTAGTGGATGATTATCAGGACTTGTTCTCTGATTTTGACAGCAGGGACTATGACAAAAAATCCTTGTCAGATGATTTCTTGTCTGAGTGCAAAAAAGCAAGCCAGGACAAAGGATATGAGGGTTTGGAGCTGCAAATATTAATCCCTAAAAATATTAAGAATGAGAGGAAAGAGAGCATAATAAAGGAAAGGCTTTTGAATCATTTCAAAAAACACCAAGTATTAACTGGCTTAAAGAAAAAGTCAATCATAAAAAAAGGATTATTGTTCATAATTATTTCAGCAGCTTTGCTAATAAGCTCAACCTTGCTGCATTATTATTTAGAAAACCAATCTGGATTAGTTTTAAGCATGTTCTTTGTGGTATTTGAGCCAATGGGGGTGTTTTTTTTATGGCAAGGGCTTGACATGTCAATTTTTGGGCCTAACAAAATCAAGGAAGAATACGAGTTTTACAAAAAAATGTCAAAAACTAAAATAGTGTTTGAAACATTAAATGATGTTTCTTTGATTAAAAAAGGCTCAAGATTATTGTAATTACTCAGTTAATCTTTTTAGCCAATTTGTTAAAAAAAACTCCCTGAACGTAAGCTCGTAGTCGTTGCTGATTTGCGGAGAAAACCTTATTTTTTTATCATCAATTTCTTGCCCATTAGTGCTTATTAATTCACCAAAGTAAATTACATCATAGTCAATAGTGTAATTTTGAGCCGAATTAAGCAAATAAGACTTGTTAAAAACGTCATCGCCTTGGATTGAAGCATTGCCAAAATCTGCAGTGTAGTAATAGTAATAATAAGGGAATTTGAATTCAGTGCTATACTTGAAAGTGTTGCTTCCTAAGAAACCTGAAGGATTAACTCCCAAATACTCATTCTCACCACTGTTAACAAACAAGTCCGACTCAAAGGGGTTGACATTTGAAAAATAATAAATTAAGGTGTTGTTCACCCTTTCAGAAATTGGATTAAGGTTAGGATTAGGAGTTATTGAAGAATTAACCAAATCAGAGATTGTGAAGTAAGAAGAATCAAATATTACTATTACATTCATTAATCCATTTCTTTTAAGCTCCTCAGTAGTGTTAAGCTTAACGCATCCTGAAAAAAGTATTAAAATCATAAGTAATGGAATTATTGCGTTTTTCATTGTTTTAACTAAAGCAATTAAAAACTTTTAAAACTTTAGATTGGTAAGGATTATTCATGGATGAGTATTATAATGATGAGGATTTAAAGCAGTTTTATTACGGCAAAGCAAAGAAAAAACCGGTTGTTTTAATGGGGGAATTCACAAAATTCTTACTAATCTCATGCGCTGTATGCTTTGTTGCCTCAAGCCTTTTTGGCAATGACTTGTTCGATTTAGTCTTGTTCAATAGCTCAAATGTCTTGAAGTATCCTTGGATTTTAGTCACTAACGCTTTCTTTCATGCAAATTTTGAGCATTTATTTTTTAACTGCTGGGCAATATTCATGTTTGGCTCATTTTTAGAGCAAAGAAAAGGCACTAATTTCATGATTAAATTATTCTTTTCAAGCACTATTATTTCAAACATCATTTTTGGAATATTTAATCCGGGAATTTACGGGTTAGGAATTAGCAGCTTTGTTTATGCAATAATTGGAAGTGTTGTGGTTTTTGAGCCTAATACTAGGATTTTCATCTTCCCTTTTCCAGTGCCCTTAAAAATAAGCGTTGTTGGGCCAATATTTCTGATTATTGAACTAGTCCTGTCAGTCTTGGGAGGGGACGGCATAGGCCACATAGCTCATGCTGCTGGCTTCATTGTTGGTTTCATTATTTCAAAGTATTATAAATCAAAAGAAATCCAATATTTCAAGTAATATTCATGGCAAGATTTTGGGAGCTCGATTTTTTCAGGGGAGTGGCAGTTATAATGATGATTATTTTTCACTTCCTTTTTTACCTGGATTATTTTGGTTTTATGGAGTTAAACCTTTATTCAGGATTTATTGGGAAGTTTCAAATGATTATTCCCCTGATTTTTTTAACTGTTAGCGGAATTTCTTCAAGCATACAGGCAAGAGTTTTTGGCAAAAAAGCAGTCTTAATAAGGGGCTTTAAACTTTTTGGATTAGCAGTATTGATAACTGTTTCTACTTTGCTGCTATTCCCTCATGATTTCGTTTTTTTTGGAATACTTCACTGCATTGGAGCATGCATATTAGTGTCTTATTTTATAAATAATGAAAAACTTGCTTTGGTTTTAGGATTGGCAATATTATTTATCAGTAATTTCATAAATAATTTTGCTGTTAATTTCAAGTATTTTTCAATTTTAGGGTTTAAATATGCTAATTTGAATACTTTTGACTACTATCCCCTTATCCCTTGGCTTGGAATCTTTCTAATAGGCACATATTTAGGAAGTGAATTTTATAAAAATAAGAAAGCTGAAAAAATGAAAAACGGAATAATCAATAGTGTTTGCTTCATGGGCAAGCATTCATTAAAGATTTATTTTATTCATATTATCCTGCTTTTTGGATTTTTTTGGATTTTGAAATTTTGTTTCTAATCAATATTGGTGATGCTTCCTTTCCTGATAATTATAACCTTGCTTTTTTCAATTTTTATAACAGTGCTTGCAGGATTAAACTCTAGCTTGCCATAGTCAATAATCTTGTCAGCATGTTTCTTTATTTGCTCTGGAATTTCGCTAATGCTGTAAGGGGTTTTTCCTCCTGAAATGTTAGCGCTGGTGCTGACAAGTGGAGCTTTTAACTCTTTAATTAATTTGTTTGGAATTCTGTGCGGGCTCCATCTCACTCCAATTTCTTCTTTGGCTAATAAATCAGGAATGCAGGATTTTTTTGGCTGAATTATTGTTAAAGCTCCTGGCCAATATTTTAAAGCTAAAGCTTCAGCTTTTTTGCTGACTTTAGCAATTTGTTTCCACATCTTAATCGAATCTACAAGAATGATTAAAGGCTTTGCTGAATCCCTTTTTTTTAATTCATAAATTTTATTTATTGCTTCCTTGTCAAACGCGCTGCATCCTAAGCCGTAGCAAGTCTCAGTTGGATAGATAAGCATCATAATAATAACTAATAGTAATTAATTTTTAAAATATTGTAAAGAATTCTTTATTCCCTGATTTCCATTTCAACGTTTACGCCTTTAGGCATTGGTATTCTCATAATAAGCCTTAAAGCCATCTCGTTAACTGCCAAGTCAATAAACCTTTTAGACAGCCTCATTTCCCAAGTTTCATAACTTTCTCTTCCGCTGCCGCATGGACTTCTTCTTACTGGAACTCTCATCTCTTTTCTTGGCAAAGGAATTGGCCCTTTCATCTTGACTTTCATCCTGTCAGCAATGTCTTTTATCTGACTGCAAATATCATTCAACTGAGCAATATTCGTGCTTGATAGTTTTATTCTTACACTGGACATAATAATGAAAATAAAATGGAATAGTTTAAAAAGATTTCCATAGTTTCTAAAAAAAATTAATAATTTAAAAAAATAAAAAATAATGAGAAAGCCTTTAGGCTTTCTCTACTTTAATGCATACTCCTGCTCCAATAGTCATTCCCATATCCCTTATAGCAAATGTTGCCATTTGTGGAATAACTGTTTTTTCTTCTATAACCATTGGTTTGCTTGGTTCAAATACTACAATAGCTGCGTCTCCCCTTTTGATAAAGTCTGGCTTCTCTGCCTTGACTCCTCCTGTTTTTGGGTCTAGCTGTGCAGTGATTTCAACAATCTTACAAGCAACTTGTGCTGTACCACAGTGAAGAACTGGAGTGTATCCAACAGTGATTACTGTAGGATGCTGCAAAATCATTATCTGAGCCTTGAATCTTTTCGCAACTGTTGGAGGACTGTCTGGTGTTCCCATAACACTTCCTCTTTTGATTGATTTCTTGTCGATTCCTTTTACTGAGAATCCAATATTGTCTCCTGGCTCTGCAGTCTCCACCATTTCGTGGTGCATTTCAATAGTTTTTACATCAGCAGTAAGGTTTTCAGGCATGAAAATAACTTTAGAGTTATTCCTTAATATTCCTGATTCAACCTTTCCTACTGGAACTGTTCCAATTCCAGTGATTGTGTAAACATCTTGTATAGGCACTCTTAATGGTAAGCTTGTTGGCTTTTCAGGCAATTTGAATGAATCAATCTGCTCTAAAAGTGTTGGTCCTGTATACCATGGAGTTTTTGGGCTCTTTACTTTAATATTGCATGCTTCAGCATCTAATGCGCTTGTCGGTATGAAACTAATCTCATCAGCTTTGTATCCAACGCTTCCTAACAATTTTTTCAAATCTTCCTTAACAGCTTTATATTTTGCTTCATCATAGTTAATAGTATCCATTTTGTTAAGTGCTACTGCTACTTGCTTTACTCCTTGAGTTTTAAGCAAGAATACGTGCTCTTGCGTTTGAGGCTGCACTCCTTCACCAACAGCTACAACTAACAATGCTGCATCTGCCTGGCTTGCACCAGTAATCATGTTTTTAATGAAGTCTTTGTGCCCTGGAGCATCAATTAATGTAACTTCATATTTAGGAGTTTCGAATTTTCTGTGAGCTAAATCAATAGTAACTCCTCTTTTTCTCTCTTCTGGAGAAGCATCTAAAGCGTAAGCGTACTCCCAAGTACCTTTACCTAACTCTGATGCTAATTTTTTAAACTTATCAAGTTCCTGGGGACTTACTACTCCTGTTTCGAATAACATTCTACCCATTAAAGTTGACTTTCCGTGATCTACATGACCTACGAAAACTAAGTTTAAATGTGGTTTTGCTTTTGCCATATTTCATTTCACC
Organism: Candidatus Nanoarchaeia archaeon; assembly: GCA_041652755.1. Classification (GTDB taxonomy): domain Archaea; phylum Nanobdellota; class Nanobdellia; order Tiddalikarchaeales; family Tiddalikarchaeaceae; genus JAQTTT01. The sequence goes on along the minus strand of JBAZGS010000002.1, from coordinate 105,916 downwards.
TTTTATTTAGTTTTTTATATAGTTATGAATACTTTTATGCTTTTTTAAAGATTTTGATTAATTTTTAAATTAATCCATGTTGCATTCATTATTAATACATATTCCATCAGCAATATTGTCAAAATCAATATCACATTTGAAGCCTTCTGCAGATTTATTCACAAAAATTGTATCAATATAAGCAAAGCTTTTAGGTCCTGCTCCAAAAGACATTTTTAATGTTGAATCAGATGGAATTTCTAAATCAAAATATTCCAAAGCATCACTTATAGGATTAATAATAACATTATTCCAAGCATTATCAATTAAATCATTGATACATTTTATATAAATAGGATAATTAAAACCTAATGCTTCGTTAGGGTCATTGCATGTGAAAGTATTAAGATTAGGATACATTGCATAAATAATATATCCAATCTCATCATTACTACTATTTTTAAATTCAAAATCAACATAAACAAATGAATCTGACTCTTCACTTGAATTTGAATTAATCCAAAAATCCACATAATCACTTAAAGGAATATGCCTATAAATACTTGGCATTCCTGAACCAACAGTATCATTAGTGTTATTAATTAAAACACTATAAAATCCTTTAGCAATATCTTCACTCATAACTACAAATCCACCCTCATCATCTTGAGAATGATTACCCCAATCAGTCAAATCTCCAGTTTCAAATCCATTATTAGTAACATTATTCCATGTTGTTGATGAAGAGTTACATCCACAACCAAGTTCATCATAAGAATTGTTAATAAAAATATCATCAAAGTATGCATAGCTTCTTGGTCCAGCACCAAATGCAACATCCATTGTTGAGTTATACTCTGGATAAATCCCTAAATATTCTTTAAGATCATCTAAAGGATTAAAAGTGACTTTATTCCAATTATTGTCAGTTAAATCATTGATGCATTTAAGATATGTAGGTGATGATCCTGGAAAAACCTTATCGCAACTATAAGGTTCTGTCAGGTTTTGATACATTATGTAAATAAAAGTAGCAAATCTATCCTCATTAGCATTATTAAATTCAACATTAACCATGACAAAAGAATTGTTTAATCCTGTAAAATTAGAATTAACATAAAAATTTATCTCATTAGAAAGTTTGAAAGTATTACTAACATTAGGAAAATCACCAAATGATTCATTAGAATTATTAATCAAAATACTGTAACTTCCCCTCTTTACTAATGAGCTAAATACAACAAATTGATTATCTTCAAATGAAGATCTATTTATCCATCCCTCAAGAGTTCTGGTTTCAAAACCAGGATTAATTGCTTGATTGTCGCACTCGCAGCCCAATTCATAATCAGTTGTATTGTAATAAATATCATCAATGTATGCGTAGCTTCTTGGGCCTGCAAAAATAGTGAAATTAGTTACATAATCCTGACCCCAATTTAATCCAACATATCTTTCTAAATCGCTTAAAGGATTAAGAGTAACTTGGTTCCAATTATTGTTTGGCAAGTCATCAATGCATTTTACATAAAAATCTGATGAATTATAATTGCATTGCACCATGAAATCTTCAGTGAAGTTTTGATACATTGCATAGATTATTGTTTTAGTATCTTCACCTTTATAATCAAACATGGCTATAATAAAAGAATTGTTTAATCCAGTAAAATTAGAGTTAATCCAAAAACTAATATTATCACTGTAATTACTTGTTTGTAAAATTATTCCAGGCATGTCCTCCGCCTCTTCTATTGAGTTATTCAATAAAACACTGTAATCATCCCTTGTTACTTCAGTGTCAATTGATGCAAATAATCCTGAACCTGGAACATGATTATTAACAATCCAATCAGTGAAGTCCCCTGTTTCAAACCCTGAATTTGTCAAAACATTCACGTTTTGAAGCGATGAGTTGCAGCCGCAATCCAAGTCATCGCTTAAGAAATAAACAGTATTGTTTGCAAAGTTCACTATGCTGGAATTGCAGGCATAACTTGGATTAAGAGGTGAAGGGTTAGGAGTGAATCCTGAAATTATTGTGTTCTTGCTTGCAGGGCTGGTTGCTTGAGCTGTTTTTCCTTTGTTATAAATCACTTTTACTTGCAAATCACTATTTGATTGCCTTGCTGAATATTCAATCTCCTTTAATTGTCCTGGAAGTATTGGACTGCTAAGAGTGTAATTATACAATTCATCATTTATGAAAACAACTAAATCAGTAACTGGGCTGGTTCCATCATTTCTAACTATTAATTTTGTTCCAGTGATACTTATAACATTAATCCTTGAATTGTCATTGCCTGGATAAGCATCTAAATTTCCCTGATTTTCCAAGTCTGAAATGTTAGAAGTAATGAAAAAGAAAGCAGAAACGCTGGCAATAATTGTAATTAAAATCATTAAAATAACACTGATAACTGGAGTAATGGATTTCATTGAATTAAAATATTAATTAAATATTTAAAAAAGTAATTAAAAAAATAATAAAAAAAAGTAAAGCTAACTAGCTTTACTGGTTTTCTGTTAATCCTTTCCTTGCTCTGATTGATTGGATTACTCCTGCTTGTAAAGAGCTTGGCAATTTCTCGAACTGTGACTCCATTAAGCTCCAAACACCCCTTCCTTCAGTAACGCTTCTTAAATCTCCTGTGAATCCGAAACTTTCAGCAACAGGTATTTTTGCAAGAACTATTAACTCTTCACCTTCAAATTGAGAGTCAAGCAATTGCCCTCTTCTTCCTCCAATTAATTTAGAAATGTTTCCTAAATATTGGTTTGGCGCATCAATTCTTATGTCCTGAACTGGCTCAAGCATTGTAGGTTTAGCTTCCCTGAATGCTTCCTTTAATCCATCCCTTACTGCTGGAATGATTTGAGCTGGACCTCTGTGAATTGAGTCTTCATGCATTTTAACATCAACAAGTGTTACTTTCACCCCTTGAACTGGCTCCCTGCATAATGGACCTTCTCTCATTACTGCTTCAAAAGCTTCAAGAACTGATTCCATAATTTCAATCATGTGAACTTCACCTTTGGTTGAATCAATGAAGATGTTTCCTTGGAAAATGTCTTTTACAGCCCTTGCTTCATCCTTATCCATTCCAGCTTCATTTAGTGCTTTCCAGAAATCCTTAGGGAATTTTTTTGCCCTTCCTTCTGCAATTCTGCCATCTTTTATGCCTTCAATAACTCCTGGCTCAAGTGGAGAAACATAGATGTAGAATTTATTGTGCTTGTTAGGGCTTTTTCCTTCAACAGGTTCAGAATTTTTAGCGCTAACCCCTTCCCTGTAAACAACTATTGGAGGGCTTGCTTTTACTTGCACTTTTCTTTCTTTTATTATTCTTCTATCAATAACATCCTCTAAGTGCAATTCCCCTAGTCCTGCTATCAAGTATTCTCCTGTTTCTTCATTTATTTTAATATTAATTGTTGGGTCTTCCTTGTTAACTTCCCTTAATGCTTGTATTAGTTTAGGCAAATCTGAAGGATTCTTAGCTTCAATTGCTTTGGTTACAACTGCATCAAAGATGTGCTTTATTCCTTCAAAAGGAGTGACTACTCCTTCACTTAAGGTTTCGCCGCTTGTTGCATCCTTTATTCCTATAATTGCGCAAGTGCAGCCAACAGGTATTTCATCTAATGGAGTTCTCTTGTCGCAAACCATTATGAAAACTTTCTGGGCTTTTTGGGTTTCCTGCTTTTGGGACATGTATAATTCCTGCCCCTGCTTTAATGTTCCTGAGAATACTCTTCCAAAGACTAATTCCCCAAAAGTCGGGTCAGTTTTCACTTTAGTTGCTATGAATACGGTTTTTCCTTTAGGATCGCAATTTACAAGTGATTTTCCAACATCTGATTCCAAATCCCCTTTCCATAAATGAGGAACCCTGTATTTTTGGGCTTCCTCTGGGTTTGGAAGATGGTGAATTGTCATGTCTAAAACTACTTCATGAAGCGGAGCTTTCAAAGCTAATTGCTCAATTTTCTCTTTCTTCTCATCTTCAGTTCCTGTGTATGCTTCTATAACATTCTTGAAGCCCAGTCCTGTTTTTTTCATGTATCCCGCGCTTAAAGCCCATTTGCTGTGAGCTGAACCAAAAGCAACGCTTCCATCCTGCACTCTTACCTGCCATGATTCCTTGAACTCTGGAGGCGCTAAGCTTACAATCATTTTATTGATTTTGTTTATAATGCTTATGAATTTTTCCTGCATTTTTTCAGGAGTGAGCTTTTGCTCCTTAATCATTCTGTCAACTTTGTTGATGAATAATACTGGCTTTACTCTCTCCCTTATTGCCTGCTTTAATACTGTTTCAGTTTGGGGCATGCATCCTTCAACTGCGCAAACAACAACTAGTGCTCCATCAACAGCCCTTAAAGACCTTGATACTTCTCCTCCAAAATCAACATGCCCTGGAGTGTCTAGTAAATTTATTAAGAAATAATCATTTTCAAAATGATGAACCATTGTTACAGCGCTGGCTAGAATAGTTATTCCCCTTGCCTGCTCCTCTTCCAAAGTATCAGTTGCCCTTGCTTGCCCTGCAACTCTTGAACTTAATAATCCTGCTCCTGCTAATAATGAGTCGGATAATGTGCTTTTTCCGTGGTCAATATGCGCAATAATCCCTAAATTCCTTATCATTTTAGGAGTATGCATCAAATCCACTATGCTTATGCTTTCATTTTTTGCCATAAAATTTTTTCACCCTAATTTATTTTTTTTTATTAGATTAAAGAAAATTAGGAAGATTTTATAAATTTAACCCTTTAGAAAGTGATTAATTGCATAAAATTGTGTAAAAAATTAAAATAAGCTTGAAATATCAGATTGCTGCATAGTTCCAAATCCTTAATTCAGTGTTTCCAGTGATTATTTCAATAATCCCATCATCATCTATGTCAATTATTTGCATTGCTTTAACTCCTGATTCGCTCCATTCAGTGCTATTTTCTAAAATTAATCCATTAGTGTAATTCCAAATCCTTAATTGGGCTAATGATGCGCTGCTGCCTCCAGTGATTATTTCAATAATCCCATCATCATCAATATCGCTCGTTTTTGATGAATACATTGCGCTGTTTAAATCACCTATTGTTGCATTTTTAAGCATTAAATTATTGTTAGTGTAGTTCCAAATCCTTAATTCGCTGTGCCTAATCCAGCTAGTATCATAAGAGGTTCCTGCAGTGACAATCTCATTAGTTCCGTCATTATTAGTATCTGCATAATTTATTGAATAAAAACTTGTTGGATAACCTCCAGCGATTCCCCACCAATTTTCCATATCTTCCAAAAACAAGGTATTGCTGGAGTAATTCCAGACTCTTAAACTGGCATAAGCACCGCTGCCATCATGACTAGATAAAGAGAGCAGTTCATCATCAGCATCTAAATCTAAATTGCCACCATAGAATGCTTGAAAATCACTATTTTGAGTGCCAAAACTTGTCTCATTTTCTAAAGAAAATAAATTATTGGTATAATTCCAAATCCTTAATTCTGCAAAATTATTAGGCCCAGTTGTTCCTCCTGTTATTAATTCAATTGTGCCATCATTGTCAATGTCATATGCATAAACTGAAAGAGCTTGAGTGCTGCTATTTACCCATTCAGCGCTATTTTCTAAAATTAATCCATTAGTGTAATTCCAAATCCTTAATTGGGCTAATGATGCGCTGCTGCCTCCAGTGATTATTTCAATAATCCCATCATCATCAACATCAGAGACATAAATTGAATATAACAAAGCATTAGATAATTCAGAGCTTTCCCATTCAGTGCTATTTTCCAACAATAATTCTCCATCAGTGTAATTATAAATTTTTAATAATGCATGAAAATGGCCACTTAAATAATAGCCCCCTACAATTATTTCATCTGCTCCATCATTGTCAATATCTTCAACTTGAATTGATAGGATTGTTCCTCCAAAAGAAATATTGTCCTCAAGATTAATTGAGTGCTCATCTATTAATTCAGGAGGGCAATCATTTTCGCAAGTTGTTGAATTTTCCCAAGCTTGGCAAATATTGTCTCCACAAAAGCAATTCCCTAAATCCAAAAACCCATTGCAGCAGTAATTGGTTGAGTTGTAAAAATCATCTGAGTCTCCATCATCACCGCAACATCCAAAGTAGGAAGTATTTATTTTATCGAGCATAGTTACATTAATTTCATCAAAATAAATTCTATGCGTTAAGCTTCCTGAACCTAATCCTACATGATCTGCTCCTGATGCTATCTCAAAGGCTTCAGCCCCTCTTCCATCCCAAGATTCATAAATATTACAACTTATTGGTTCGGCATCATTAATGCTCACATTATAAATCAAAGAATCGTTACTGAAAGAGATTGATATCTTATACCATTCATTAGCTTGCATGCTTGATAATACTTGCATGCTTGTTGCACTATCTTCAGCGCAAACTATTTGGGAATCAGCAATTACACCATCAAGAGTAACAGTTCCATAAGCCAAAGCAATAGGATAAATACCATCATAACCCACAACATCAAGCAATCCAAAGTTATTCAGAGGGTCCTGCATGCTTAAATAAACACTAAACGAAGAATTGCTTGTTTCATTAAAATAATAATGTACATAAGCATATTCTTCTAAAGTATTATTATAATCATATATTTCAACAACTTTACTTCTTCCATTGTGTGAGGAAATTACATTAATTTCTGCTCCAAAATCATCATTGCAGTATATAGAATCAGGAAAACTGCCTAAATCATCATTGGTGAAAGATAATATTCCAGTATTAACATCATTAATCCAATTAAAATCTTGAGTTTCACAGCTTAATAAATCATTATCAGCTTCATTAAAGTAACTTTCTTCGCTTGAATTAAAACCTGAACTTACTGTATTCTTAGATGCGGGACTTGTTGCTTGGGTGATTTTTCCGTTATTATATATTACTTTTATTTCCAAATCCTCTCCAGCTCCTTGGGAAATATAATTAATCTCCCTTAGCTCGCCTGGTAAAATTGGAGAATCCAAAGTGTAATTTAATAGCTCTCCATTTACAAACATCACAACTTCAGTGACTGGGCTTGAGCCGTCATTTCGAATTATTGCTTTTGTGCCAGTGATTGAGACTAAGTTAAGCCTTGAATTGTCAGCTCCTGGATAATTGTCTAAATTCCCTTGGGATTCCAAATTAATAACATTGGAATTGATGAAAAAATAGGCTGAAACGCTGGCAACAATAGTCAATAATATGAGCAGAATAACACTGATAACTGGAGTGATTGACTTCATTAATCATAAATAATAATTAAAGGTTTAAAAAAGTAATCAAAAAATTAAATCGTTTTATCTGCTTGCTGCTGCCTGTCTTTCTGTCTCATTCTTTTTGCTTAATGAGAAACTCTTAGGATCATTTTCTGCTGCTTGCATTAAAGTAGCTGCTAAAGCTTGGGCATAATTAATTTTTTTGTTAGCGCATGCTTGGTAAGTTCCTTGGCTAATCCATCTAAGTGCTAGGTCAATTCTTCTTTGGGGGGCAACATCAACTGCTTTAGGATGCTTCATGCCTCCGTATTCAATGACTGTAATTTCAGCGCATGGGCTTGAATTGGCAATGCCATCAACTAAGACTTGAACTGGATTATTTTTGGTTTTTTTCTCTATAATATCCAAAGCATCCATTATTATTTTTTGCTGAACAGTGTATTTTCCCGTGTTTCTTCCGCTGGTTCTCCAGTGCTTTTTTCCTTTATGCCCTGCCACTGCCATTTTAAGCATTAATCTTTCAATAATGTGGCATTTGCTTTTCCAGAATCTTTTCTTGACATTCCTTCCTTGGCTTTTTGGAACAACAACTTGCTTTAAATTAATATACCTGACTAATCCTGGGTCCCCCACCATTACATTGCTTGTGTCATATTTGTTAAATAGCATCATTTCTTAACATCCTCTTTCTTGTTTTTAAGCAGCTCATTCAATGACTTGCCTGCAACTTTTATAACCTTAAATTTGACTCCTGGAATATCACCTTTTGCTCCCCTTTGTGGAGCACCTATTCTTTCAATAACTACTTCGTTATGCTCATCAACGTATTTTATGGCTCCATCTCCTGGAACAAATGCGGTTACTATTTTACCATTTTTTATCAATTGAACGCTGACGCATTTGATTAAACCACTATGTGGCTGTTTTTTTTCAACAGTTTTTTTCTTTACAACAATTCCTTTGGCTGCTGGAGCTCCCTGCATTGGGTCGAATTTTTTCCAAATCCCATAATCTTGTTCTCTTGAGCCTTTTCTGGCATATTGAAATTTCTCTCTTCTCTTTTCCAGCTGTTTTCCAGCAAATAAGCCCCTTGTTTTTTTTGCCATTGTTTTATACCTTAACCATTATCTCTTTTATATTATCGAAATACTTTGTTAAAAGTATTTTAGCCTTTTTAACCTTTTTGCTTGGAAAGGCCATTTGTGAACCAAATATTGTTATGTTAAGCAAATCGTTTTGCAGTGACATGTTTTTTATAGTTATTGGCTTAAAAATGTTTCTCGCAAATTCCTGGTAGTCAGGCTCAAATCCAAGCATTAAAACTCGTTTTTTAAACTTGTTCTCTAAGGTTTTAACATTGCTTGCTCCTTTTCCTATTGCTTTGCCTAAATCTTTTGAATTCACAATAAAAGTTAATTCGGTTTCATCCTCTAAGAAATCTTTTAGGCTGGTTCTTGTTATTGATTCAAAAATTGCCAATTTTTGTATTTGATCTGAATCTAATTTTATCACATTTGACATATTATTTATCCCTTTTTAATTGAAAGAACTGAGACTCCAAAAGGTTTCCTGCAAGTAACTCCTAATTCTAGATTATCTTTATCTAATTTTGCGAATTCGCATTTTCCAATTTTGCACAATGATTCAAGCTCTTTTTCAACTACGCTTGGCACATTCTTTGAAACAACAACCATTGAAACTTTTCCCCCTTTAAGAGCTCTTTTTGTGGAATTTTCCCCTATTAACAATTTATTATCATTTATTGCTTTTTTTATACTGTCTACTGCATTCATTTTTTCTTAACCTCTTTTAGTTTTAACTTGTACGCTCCTGTTCCAACAGGTATTGGCTGGTTTATCATTACATTTTCTACAACGCCTGTAAGTTCATCCACTTCGCTGTGAACTGCTGCTGAAAACAAGTGCTTTAATGCGACTTCAAAGCTTGCTCTTGCTAAAACGCTTGATTTTTGCCCGCTAACTCCATATCTCCCTATTCCTTTTACTATTCCATCATGGGTCATGACATCAGCCATTAGCATCAAATGCCTTATATCTATTGATAATCCTTGCTCATTGAATACGTTCATTACTTCTTCAACTATTGCTGTTCTTGCAGCTTCAACTCCTAATACTTTGTTTAACTCAAAAACATCATTAGTTATTGTTCTTTGAGTATCTACATTAGGAAGGCTTAATATTTGCTTCAAGTTGCTTCCTGCTGTTGTTATTATGAATTCATTGATTTTTTTCTGAGGCAAGACTTGCTTTATGTCTTTTATTCCGCTGATAAAAATCTCTGAAGCCTGAACTTTTAGCTTAAATAATGAGTCCACTTCCTGAACTTTTGAATTAAGGTAAATCTTGTTTCCTTCATCTTTTATCTCTGCTTTTATTTTGCTAGCTCCGATTTGGCTTAGTATTGTATCCATTGAAATGCTCATGTTTCTCATTTCATCCAAATCAAGCACAACTTCAATCCTGAAATTAATCAAATCAACATTTATTTCCTTGCTAATATCCCTAAGCAACGTTTCAATGATGTTAGCGCTGAATTGCCTTACAAATTTCTCATCATTATTGAAGGGTTTTTTTAGATAAATCTTCATACCTGGAGTTGAGCTTTGTTTTCTTGCTCCAAAGATTTCAATAATACGAGGAAGCCCTTTTGTTTCATTCATTTCGCTAACTCCTGCAAAGTGCTTAGTGTTTAATGTCATCTGAGTGCCTGGCTCTCCAATGCTTTGCGCTGAGATTATTCCAATGCTTTCAGCTGGGCAAATCAATGATTTGTCATAAGATTTCAATACTTCATCGATTATTGTCTCAATCTTTTTTGCATTCGTAATTTTATATTCTTCAATTTTACTTTTAAGCTCTTCAATCATGCTTTTTGGCAGGATTTTTTCAGCATAGTCCATTTTCATAGTTCAAGCACCTTCTTTACTATTAAATCAATGTCAATTTTTCCGGCATCACTTTTTGAAACATCTATTCCATCCTCTCCGCTTTTGAACTGTATTATGTTTCCATCGCTGGTTCTTACACTTAAATCATTGTAGACTTTGAAGTCCTGCAAAGCGTTAATCAATCTTCTTTGGAAGTAACCGCTTGTTGGAGTTCTAAGGCTGGTGTCCATTTGCGAATCTCTTGAAGTGATTCCATGGAAGAAAAACTCTGTAGGGTTAAGCCCTGCTTTGTACCCATGCCTTATGAAACCTCTTGACATTGCTCCTAAATCATTTTTTCTGAAATGAGGAAGCACTCTTCCGCTGTATCCTCTTTTGAATCTGAATCCCCTAAGAACTTGCTGTCCTACACAGCCAGCCATTTGGGCAAGGTTTAATACATTTCCTTTTGCTCCGCTGCTACTCATTATTATACTGCAGTTATCTTTTGAAGCGTTCTTTAAAACTAAAAGTCCGACTTTATTACGGGCATTGTTTAATGAGTTGATTATTTTTTGTTCAAGTGTCTCTCTTAGAGTTCTTCCTGGCAAAGCAATCATGTCTTTTTTCTTGAAGCTTTCAATATCAATATTTACTTTATCAATTGATTCCTTTAATTCCTTTCTTATTTCAATAATAGTTTTGTCAGGCAAGTCTGAATCGCTGCTAAGCACTGTGAATCCTTTAATGTCTAATACTGCTATTCCTAAAAGAGACATTCTTTGCAAGTATAAATTAACATCTTCCCTTTCATAGTTTTTAACTATCTCTGCAAGCATTAATCCTTTCTTTGAACCAACGCTTTTGTCATCTATTACTCCGCTTAGTAGTTTTCCGTTAACTATTTTTACTATTACATCAGGGTTTTGCTCTTCTTTTACTCCGCTTTTTCCAATATAATTAAAGTCTTTTGGCAGCATGCTTGAAAAGATTTCTTTTCCGCTAACTTTTCCTGATTTGTCAAATTTCAATTCAGCATCATAAACTCCTGCTCTTGTTAATAGTTGGAATGCTTCTTCTTTGTCAAACATTTCTCCTTGCCTTGTAAGCAAATATAATCCGCTTAAGTGGTCTTGCTTGCATCCTATAATAGGCAACCCATATCTTGGGCTTATTATTTGAGTGTTAACTTCCATTAATTCATCGGCTTCAGCTCTCGCTTCCTCTGTCTGAGGCACGTGAAGGTTCATGTCATCACCATCAAAGTCTGCGTTGTAAGGATCAGTCACTAAAGGGTTGACTCTGAAAGTGTTTCCAGGTAAAACCACTACTTTATGTGCCATTATACTCATCCTGTGAAGGCTTGGCTGCCTGTTGAATAATACTGTATCTCCATTTATTATTGTTCTTTCAACTGAATAGCCATGAGTTAACTCTGTTACTATTAATTCTTTGCTTTCTTCAGTCACTTTTTTCTTCTTTCCATCATTTGAGAAAACATATAACGCGCATGGATAGTTCGGATAATTAGTCACTAATTTTTTTAGCCATTCAATATTCCAGCTGGTTACTCTTTCAGGAATTGTTAATTCATTTGCCATTATTTGAGGAACTCCAACTTCATTAGCCCTGATGTTTGGTTCTGGAGAAATAACACTTCTTGCGCTGAAATTAACTCTTTTTCCTGCCAAGTTTTTCCTGAATCTTCCTTCTTTGCTTTTTATTCTTTCTGATAAGGTCTTTAGCGCTCTTCCATTCTTGTGCCTTGCTGGCGGAATTTGGCTGTTTTCATTTGAGAAAAATGTAGTAATATGGTATTGGAGTAAATCCCATAAGTCTTCAATGATTATTTCAGGAGCTCCTGCATTTAAGTTTTCAGCTAATCTTTGATTAGCTCTTACAATATCTGCTAATTTATGTGTTAAGTCATCCTCTGATTTTTGCCCGCTTTCTAAAGTAATTGATGGCCTTACTGTTACTGGTGGAACAGGCAGATTAGTTAATACCATCCATTCCGGCCTTCCTCCAACTGCATTAATTCCTAATAATAACGCATCTTCATCACTTATTTTTTCAACCCTTTCCCTTATATCTATTGGAGTTATTCTTGTCTTGTCTTCGTAAAAAAAGTAAGGCTTTTTTAGCTTAATTTTTATTCTCTTCTCTCCGCAATGAGGGCAAACTAGTGAATTCTTTGCCTTTGATATTATCTCTTTTGATACTTTCCATGCTTCTAATTCACCTTGGTGCTTCTCTGTTAGCTTAATTTTTAATTTTAGTTTCTCTAAAGTTTTTTCATCAAGTGCAATTTTTCCGCAATGAGTGCAAGTGCTTCTTAAAGCGCTGTATAAAAACTCCAAATATTTGATATGAAGCACTGGCCTAGCTAATTCTATATATCCAAAATGGCCTGGGCATTCTTTTACTCTTCCGCCGCAAGTCCTGCATCTTAATCCTGGCTCTATTACTCCCATTCTTAGATTCATTAATCCTCCTTCTATAGGGTAGCCGTCAGCGTCGTATAATTCTGGAGTTATAAGCTTTACAACACTCATTTTTTTAATCATTTCAGGGCTTAAAACTCTGAATTCAATACTTTTTATTTTTTCTTTAACAACATTTATCATTTTTTATCAGTCCTTGTAATCAATATTTAATTTTGGATAGATGCATAAGCTCTTTAATTCATCCAGCAATAATTTGAATGCGTAGCTCATCTCTATAAAGGTTACTGGAGCATCTTCTCCGCAAATGCTGCATACCCCTTTGTTTCTGTAATAATTCAGGTAAGCTATCATTCCGCACTTAGTGCATACTGGCATTATTTCCTTATCTGAATCAAACCTTTCCTTAAGTAGCAATGCTGCTCCATGAGCAACTAATACATCTTTTTCCATTTCCCCAAGCCTTAGTCCTCCTTCTTTGCTTCTTCCTTCTGTTGGCTGCCTTGTTAAAAGCTGCACTGGGCCTCTTGTTCTCATATGGTACTTGTTTGAAACCATGTATTTTAATCTCATATAATAAATATTTCCAACAAATATTCTAACATTAAGCATTCTTCCTGTTTTTCCATCATATAATGTTTCTGAGCCGTTTTCCCTGAAACCTAGCTCATGAAGCTGGCTTCTTAAGTCTTTTTCGCTTTCTCCTGTGAATATTGTTCCATCAATATGCCTTCCGGCTAAGGCTCCCACTTTTCCTGCAATTACTTCAATTAATTGCCCAACAGTCATTCTGCTTGGAATACTATGGGGGCTGAATATTACATCTGGGAAGATTCCTTCGCTTGTAAAAGGCATGTCTTTTTTAGGGACGAGCATTCCTATTACTCCTTTCTGTCCATGCCTTGTTGCAAACTTGTCTCCTATCTCTGGAGTTCTTGCCTGCCTTAATCTTATATTTACAAACTTATTTCCTTCCTCTGATTCTGTTAATATTACTGAGTCAACTTTTCCAGTTTCTCTTTCGCATGCAATGCTTGAGTCATTCTTGTCTTTCATTTCCATCCTGAACTCTTCAGTTCCCATTGAGAATCTTGGAGGGCTTACTTTTCCAACTAATACGCTATTTGGGAAGATTTGGGCTTCTGGAAATATAATTCCGTCATCTTCTAATTTTGCATAATCTGATTCCATTCCCCTTAATTTAGTTACTCCTTTTTCAGGGTCAGGCAACCTTGTTATTTCATCTTTTTCACCTGAATACCTTAATTCTTCGCAATTATATGGCTTAAAGAAAGTTGAACGGAATAATCCTAAATTAACGCTGTCTTTATTGAAGATTATTGAATCATCCATGTTGTATCCTTCGCTAGTCATTACTGCAATTATTACATTTTGCCCTACTGGGTGGCTATCAAATTTCACATTATCATAAATTACTGTGTCAACTACTGGTTTTTGAGGATAATGCATTATGCTTACATCGCTGTCAATTCTTAGATTATAATTAGTTGTGTAAATTCCTAATCCTTGAGTAATCATTTTTGCCGCAAGCATTACCCTGTTTGTTGAGTTATGATCCGGGAAAGGCGCTAAATTAGCTTGGCTTCCGAGTATTGCTGCTTTTATTATCTCCAAATGAGTATGCCTAGGATTTAAGTCCTTTTCATCTAGGGCAATATAAGCTGATTCTTCCTCTTCAGCATCCAAGTATTCAACAATCCCCATTTTTACCAAATCATTCCATTTTATCAGTCCGCTTTTTACTTTTTCTATAATCTCATTTGTTAATTTTGATTTGCCATTTTCAATGATTATTAATGGCCTTCTTGTTCTTCCAGCTTCTGTTAGTACCTCTATTGAGTCTGCTTTTGAATCATAATGAACATTCAAAGTGTTGGTTATTTCATTGCTTCTTCTTAATTTAACAAGATTATCTACGAATTCTTTTGGCTCTTTTACTGTTCCAATTATTACGCCGTTAAAAAATACTTCAGTCATTATTTAAAACCTCTTTAATCCTAATTCAGTTAGTTTATTAACCACTGCTTCATCGTCGCTGTTTTCAATGCTTATTTCAGCCATTATTGCCAAGTTCTTTCTGAGCCCTACATTTGGACCGTCTGGAGTTTCACTGACGCATAATCTTCCATAGTGGCTTGGGTGCAAATCCCTTGCCTTGAAATTCTCCCTTTGGCTTGTAAGCAGTGATGCTACCCTTCTAAGGTGGGCTAGTGTTCCAAAATAATTATTCCTTTCCAAATGCTGGCTTACTCCTTGCCTTCCTCCAACCCATTGCCCAGTTGCTAAGCTCCTTTTAATCATGCTTGTTAATAGTTTTCCTCTTGTAATGCTGTTGATTAATGGCATTTTTCCTTTTTTCACTAATCTTTCAAAATTATACTTCATGTCCCCTATAAACATCCTGAAATTTGACCTGAAAAGAGATTCCATCATTTCTTTGCATAGTTTTAATCTCTTGTTTTTGTAATGGTCCTTGTCATCTGATGAAATCATTCCATGTGAGACAAGTATTACTTTTTTTATCATGCTTGCCAAATAATAAGCCTTGAGCTTTCTTGAGCTCTTGTCATGACCAATGTGAGGGAATAAGCTTTTGTCAATTATTTCTTCAGCCCTTTCAACCCTAATGCTTGAGTTATAGGTTATTCCCATTTTTTTCCCAACCAAATCAAAGGCATCGTTAGCATTTTTCAAGTCACTGATTTTAAGCAAATTAATATAGATTTCTCCCATGAATTCCTCAGGAAGATTAAGCAATGAGACTATTTCCTGGTCTTCTTCAAAGCCTAAAGCTTTAAGCAATCCAAAAGCAGGAACTTCCTTGACTCTTGAAAAGTTTGTGAGTATTATTCCATCTTTTTCCCTGTAAACATTGTGTAAAATCTTGTATTGCCCATCATCGCTGAAAACCTTTGAGATGAATCCTTTTTTTGCGCTTGATTTTTCAACCAATATTTTGTTAGGAGCTAAGTCTTCAACAACTATTATTATCCTTTCAGTGCCGTTTATGATAAAATATCCTCCTTGGTCATATGGATCCTCGCCCATCTTGATTAATTCTTCTTCGCTTAATCCTGTTAAGCAGCAGTATTTGCTTTTTACCATTATAGGAAGGCTTCCAATGCAAACCTGTTTTGACTCCTCTTCAATATCATCTTTTACAACAGTTAATTCAAGGACTAATGGAGCTTCATAAGTAATATTTCTTAACCTTGCCTCTGTTGGAGTAATCATTCTTTTTGTGCCGTCAGCCTCTTTAATGCTTGGCTTTTCAATCCATATTTTTCCCATTCTTATTTTTAATTCAGTGACATCATTGGGCAGTATATCTGGAATTATGAATTTGTTTTCATCAATTATTTTTTGAAGGCTTTTTTCAACAAAAACGTTAAAGCTCTCCAAGTTATGGTTTGTTAATTCTCTTTGCTCAAAATATGAATCAAGCAATAATTTGCTGGTTTCTTTATTCATCAATTACCACCCTGTAAAAAACGCTCTCTCCTGCAGTGTAACTTTTTCTTGTGATTTTGAAAATGTCATTCGCTTTTGCTTTGAAAAGCTTTGAAACCGGATCGTTTACATTTATTTTTGGAAGCTCTAATCCTGAAGAAATTTTTAATTCTTCAAATAATTTTGGTATCTCGTCAGTGTTTAAAAGCTCGAATTTAGGATTGTAATTATGTGTTAGGATGTAATCCTCTTTTAATTCTTTTTTTTCTTCAGTCACTATTTTTTCCCCTCTTTTTTAAAAATCCCTTTTTTGAGCCCGATGGGATTTGAACCCACGACCCCTTGATTAAAAGTCAAGTGCTCTGCCAAGCTGAGCTACGAGCCCGTATCTAGTCTAAAGTTTTTGCGATAAATTAAATTAACAATCAATCATTTTTTAAATTTATCTATAAAAACAAAACTAGAAATTGAGCCCAACATAATGATTAAAAAAAATCTCATTGCTTTAAAAATGTTTCTATATTTTTAGTTTTTATAGGATTATATGACTCTTTTTAGTGCCAGTTTTGGCCCGAACTCGCATGGACTAGCGCAATTGCCAGTTTTGCATTTGCTTACTGCTTTAGTTTCTAAGTAATTTTTTATCTCAGGATTTTGTACATTTGCCAAATATTTCTTTAATGTAATATTTGTATTATTCATTGTTTCCCATTGGGCAAAGCCGCACAATCTTTCAATTGCTTTCATCTTGAAATGCTCAGGAAGTCCCCTTTCTGTAACGCTTAATAATGCTGCCTGAGGATACAAATCAGCAACGCTTTCTAAATCACTCACCCATTCCTTTTTTTGGCTGGCTGAAAGTATAGGTGGAACAATGTAACTGCCAAGAGTGTTAAATTGTTGAACTTGATAATTGATTGTTCTGTGCCTTTGCGCCTGAGCGAGTGAAGCGAAGCTCATCTGATAGTTTGTTGTGTAAGTTGAATCAAAATGCTCACTATTAGTGAAATTAGAATACCAATTAAGCTCCATGTCTTTCACATTAGCTTTTAATCTTTCAACATATAAATCCTTCATGTTTGGCATTTGCAAAAATTCAGACATTGAAGTTCTTAAACTATTATTATAATCAGTGTCTTTTGATGTATTTATAAAATCATTAAACAAATGCATTAAGTAATTCAGCTGCCTGAAGCTCATTGTGTGAATAAGCTTTGTTGGAGTATGGACACTAGTCATGTATCTTGCATTTTCTTGGCTTAATTTTTTAATCCTATCTTCTTTTAAGATGTTTCCATATTTTTTTGTTATTTGAGGAATAAAAATATCCATCCACTTATCATATAATATTTTTTCTTTAGGGGAGATATCACTCATTTGGGTATACCTTGCTGATTTTTCGCTTGTTACATATACTGCTTGGTTGTTTAAAATCATCACTAAAGATTTGGGAATATCAGTTAACTCAAATGTAAAATATGAAGGTTCATATACACTGTGATGCCCTGAACCTAAAGTCCTATTTTGCCTTTTCAAAGTCTCTTCTTTTGATTCATTATAAATCTCTAAAAATTCTTTTTCACTATAGCAAACATTTGCAAATTTTGCACCATACTCTAAGGATTGGTTTTTCAAATTATCTGATAATTCATTATATTGGCTTTTTGGAAGTTCTCCTGATGTTAGCTTAAGCTGTTCTAAGAATTCAGGGCTTAATTGCGAATTTAGGCACATTAATGCTTTCATAAAAAAAAGGAAAACTTGATTATTTAAAAAAAGAAGTATTAACTAATTAGTAGTTAATTAGATAAAAAATAAAAAAATTAGTATTCTTTTTCTTCAGATTCAAACATTGAAAATTTTCTGTTAATATCATCAACCATTACGTCGCAATCAGCTTTGATTTTGTTAAGATTTGCAATGATTCTGTTCTTTTCAACTTCTAAACTTTTAATATTTTTATAGGGCTCTATTGCTCTTTCAAGCATGTCTATTTCTATGTAAGAATATGGCTCGTTCGCAAGCTTTTTGCATACTTCTGTTGCCATCTCTTCCAAAAACTTGTTCATTCCGACTTTTACCCTTTTCTTTATCATTCTTCCTTCAGGCAAATTTTTCTTAATTAGCCTTACTATTTCTGCATTGGCAAAAGCCATTTTTGACTCTTCTTCTTCATTTAAATCTTCTTCAACTTCAAGCTTTTCTTCATCGTTTTCAAGCTTTTTTTCTTCAACCATGGTATTAATTAAAAAATCATTGTTTTAAAAAGTTGTTCATAACCTTCCCTTTCCTAAGTTCTATTGCATTATGCCTGCATATTTCATGGCAGCAATAGCACCTAATGCATTTAGAATAATCAATATGGGCTTTTCCTTTTTTCAATGAAATGGCTTTTACAGGGCATGATTTCACGCATAACCCGCAGCCTATGCAGTTATCTTTAATGAAGGGTTTTTTTACAAAAAAATCAGTATACATACTCCTTAATCTTGAAGGTATTAGCCTAAAAAGCCTTGAAATTAACTCTGAATTAGGCATCTTGAAAGGGGTTTTAAATTCCAAATAATCATTATTGTTTTCCTTAAATAACCCTTTAGTTTTTGCAATGTTTAAATATGGAATTTTTTTGTAATCAATGCTGATTATTTTTGAAAGGTTATAGTCCAGTTCAAAGCAATTCGTGCTTGCTGCAATTAATCCTAGTTTCTTTATTTTTCCCCTGCTTGGACCCTCTCCCTCCATGCCAAGTATTCCATCAGCAATATTTATGCAGGGATTTGCAACTAGAGCTAAGTCCACAAGCATTTTAGAAAAATCATCAACAGTCTTAAATCTTGAATGAAAATAAGTCTTATTTTTCCCTGCAATTAATCCGAACAAGTTCTTTGTGGCGCAAGTCATGGTTGTAAACATATGGGTTTTTACCTTGCAGACATTGATAATTTTGTCAGCTTTGAAAAAAGCTGAGATTAAGTCATATTTTTTTATGAAGCCCTTAGCATTAGAATATTCTTTGCTTGAAAAATCTGTGTTTATTTCTTTAAAATTTGAGTACCCGCATTCTTTGTACACCTTCATCATGCATTCATAGGTATAATAACCTGAGGAGGAATCCGCAATTATCACTTTGCATCCTATGTTTTTAAGCTTTTTCAGCAATATTTTTACTATTATGGGATGAGTTGTTATTGCAAGCGAAGGGTCAGCAGGCATTAAAAGATTCGGCTTTATTAATACTGTATCCTCTTTTTTGATAAATTTATTGAGCCCTCCTAATTTGTTTAGGCAAATATCCAGTGATTTTTTTACTTCAGAGTATTCGTATGAGCTGCATTTATTAATTGAAAACATGGATTATGGTATTCCTTGCTTATTTAAAAAAATTAATATAAAAGAATTAGTTTAATCATCTGAAGAGCTGTCTTGGTTATCAAAATCGTCTTCGAATTGCATGCAAATACTGCATCTTTCTCTTTTTTGTTCTCCGCAATTAACGCAAAACATTGAACCGCATTCAACGCATTTTGTCAATCCTTTCATTGCTTTTTTGCATATGTCACATTTCATAACGTATTACCTAAATTTTTTTAAAAAAATTAAATAAAAAAATAAAATTAATTAAAAGTTAATGACGAATATTAATAATCCTCGCTTGAGTCTTCATCTTCTGATGAGTCTTCATCATCAAAATCTTCATCATCAGAGTCTTCATCATCTAAGTCTTCGTCATCGTCGAAGTCTTCGTCATCGTCATTTGCTTTAAAATTGTAGTTGTTCATTATTCAAACCTCTTGTTTAATTATTTTTTTTTCTTTGCTGGTGCTTTTGATTTCTTTGCTACTTTTTTAGCAGCAGGTTTCTTTGCTCCTTTTTTTACAGGTGCCATCGCCACACTTCCTCCTCACGAGTTTTAAACATTTAACAAAATGTTATACTAATATTGAATACAAGCATTTAAAAACTTTTTTTTTTAAAGAAAACATAAAAAAAGGTTTAAAAACAACAAGGCAAAAAAAATAAAAAAAAGTAATAACTCAAAAAATTTTTAATGAAATACTTCATTGCTTATGCCATGAATGCGTTGATAATAGTTGCTAATAAAAATTTCAGGGATGAGGAATTATTTATAACAAAATCTGAGCTTGAGAATTATAAGATAAAAACTATTGTTGCCTCAAGTGAAATGACTGAATGCACTGGAATGCTTAAAAAGACTATAATGCCTGACATGTTGGTCAGTGATGCAAGAGTAGAGAATTATGATTCAATAATTTTTATTGGAGGAATGGGTATAAGCCAGTATTTTAATGACTCTGCTATACTCAGTCTTGCAAAACAATTCTATGCTCAGGGGAAAGTTGTTGCAGCTATCTGCATTGCTCCAGTAATACTTGCTAATTCTGGAATACTTAAAGGTAAAAAAGCAACTGTATCAAGATCAATGGTTGGTGACATTGTTAAGGAAGGAGCGGAATATGTAGGCCAAAGCTGCGTTGTTGACGGAAAAATCATTACAGCTAATGGGCCATCAGCTTCAAAAGAGTTCGCAAAAAAAATAGCTATCTTGCTATTAAAATAAGCATCATGCTAATTTCGAACTGCAGGTTATGATTTCTTTGGTTTCTTTTGATTTTGAAAAGTAGCCAAAAGAAATCTCTTGCAAAGCCTTCATAAATGTGCTATAATAGGGCAAACGCATTCATCTATCAAAATAAGATTATATCTGCTTGTGTAACCATGGCTTAAATAAATATTTTTTGTCTTAATCATCTGGCTTGTAATTCAAAATTTTTAGTTTAAAAAAATTTCCATTAAATCCCTGATTTTATGGTCAGCTTCGCAATCCCTGAAGTTAATGCCTGGGTGAGTGTATAAAAAAGTCACGGAGTTATGAGGACTTACTTTTTTTAGCTCAATATCCCCTGGGGAATCGCCTATTATTATTATTTTTTCGTAAGATTTTCCATTGAGATAGTTTCTTAGAACGTTTTCTTTTGTAAGGCTCACACCATTGTCATGCTGGTTGACTGCGAAAGAATTATTTTCATTAAAATAATTTTCTAATTCAGCTGCCTTTACAAAGGTTTTAAGCGCGTTAGGATTGGTGTTTGATATTAAGATATATTCATCCTTGTTTTTTATAATAGTTTCAATGGCTTTCTTTGCATTATCATTTTGCTTAGTGTTTTCAAGAATTAGGTTAGGAAAAAGTTCATCAACAATTAAGCATTCTTTATACAAGGAGTAAGCCTCATCATAAGAGATTTTTGGAACTGTTTGTAAAAAAATATCATGCCATTTATGCCCGTAATGTTTCATGATTTCTTCATGGCTTATTTTGAAATCATAACCTAACCTTTCAAGAGCTATGTTAGAGACCATTGTCACTGCTTTCTCTGTGCCTTTTTCTAGGACTCCATGAAAATCAAAAACGAACAATGTATTCATTTTATCCTTAAATGCCTTATTTTTTATAAGAGTATTCATTAATACTTGAATTTCTTAATCCATTCGTTTAATTTAGCTATTTTTTCTTTGCCGTGCTTTTTTTGCCTTTCTATTATTTCCTGCAAGGTGAATTCATGGTTTATTGATTTTGGGTTTTTTGAGAAAAACAAGTCAGCAAAGGAGATTATTTCCTCTTCAATTGACAGGGGAGCTAAATCTCTTTTTGGCAGGGGCAGCTTATTTTTAATGATTTCCTCTTTGGTTATGCCAACTCCCGTATGCCTTTCGCAGACTAAGGCAAGCGTATTCAATCCTTCTTTTTCTAGCAACTCCTTGCCAAGCACTCCATGCTTAATATACGGCTCATTGCCAAAGCACCCTATTTCAGGTGCATGAATCATGAATATCCCTATATCATGAAGCATACAACCATTTTTAATGAATTCAATATCTGGATGCAATTCTGGAACTCTTGATGCAATCTCTAAGGCTTTTAGAGTTACTTGCTTTGCATGCTTAATTAGGATTTTATAATTAACAGAATCTTTGTTGTAATACTTTTTTATTAATTTTAGAGCATTAACCATTGAAGCAAATATAAATCAGGTTAATATAATAGTTGCGGAGATTAATAATTATTTAAATTCCCAAACTGTTGAATCTTTTGAGTCCTTAACTAATATTTCGTTCTTCTCAAGCTCTTGCCTTATATCATCGCTTAGCTTGAAATTTTTTTCAGCCCTTGCATCATTCCTTAAAGACACTAAGGAGTCTATTAATGCACTAGAGAGCTTGTCATTTATTCTATTCTCTTTTATAATTTCTAAGTCTCCAAAGAACAATCTTGAAATTTTGTCAAAATAATCAAGTATTGTTTTTGATGAATTCTTTGACAACTCCTTAACTGATTGAATCTCTTTACACATTGCCATCCAATAAGTTATTGCAAGCGAAGTGTTGAAGTCATCATTCAATGCTGCTGTTAAATTTGACTTAAATTCTGTTAATTTTTTGATTAATTCTTTTGAATCATTGCTGCCTTTTGCTGCTTTTAAAAATTCATACGCGGAAATGATTTTTTCAAGCTTCACATTAGTGTTTTTAAGCTCTTTTTCTGTGAAATCAATAGTTTTTCTGTAATGAGTATTTAGGAAAAAAAATCTTAATTTTAAGGCTCCATAAAGTTCAACAGCATTCCTTATGGTTATGAAATTTCCTTTGCTTTTGCTCATTTTTTCACCATTCATTAAAACATGCTTTGAATGAAGCCAGTATTTTGCAAAAAGCTTTCCTGTTGCTGCTTCGCTTTGAGCTATTTCATTTTCATGATGAGGAAACATGTTGTCTTCCCCTCCGCTGTGAATGTCAAAAGTTTCCCCCAGGTATTTCATGCTCATTGCTGAGCATTCAATGTGCCATCCTGGCCTTCCTATTCCAAAAGGACTGTACCAATAAGGTTCATCCCCTTTCTTGTTTTTCCAGAGCACAAAATCCGCTGCTGACTCCTTATCATACTCATCAGCTTTGACGCGGTTGCTTGCCCCTTCCTTTAATTCTTTTGGCTTTATTCCTGATAGTTTCCCATAGTCTTTGAATTTTGAAATATCAAAATAAATGCCATCCTCTGCTTTGTAAGCATAGCCTTTATCTAACAATTTTTGAATTAAATCTATCATTTCAATAACATGCTGGGTTGCTAAGCAGTTCACATCAGGCTCCTTTAGCCCTATTTTTTTCCTGTCTTCATAGTAAGCTATCATGTTATGGGTTGTTAATTCAAAGAAACTTTTGCCGGTTTTTTTTAGCTCTTTTAATATTTTATCATCAATTGCTATATCTGTGATATTTGAAACAAGTTTTACTTCATAATCTAAAAAGGTTAAATATCTTGAAACTAAATCCCAAGTAATGTAAGTTCTTGCATGCCCTATGTGAGTGTAGTTATTAACTGTTGGTCCGCAAACATAAAATCCCACTTTTTTTCCTTTCAGGGGCTTGAATTCTTCAATTTTTTTGCTTAAAGAATTATAAATCATTAAAGGCATATTTAATTTAAAACTGCTAAGGATTTTAAAATATTATCAATTTTTGATGATTTTTCAGTGTTTTATCAAATAGCCAAGTTTTATAAACAATAAACTGGTATTTTTTCATAAACGGAGGGAAAAAGATTATGCCTTATCAAGGAAGAGAAAGAAATAGCTTTTCAGGTGGAAATAGAGGATTTTCAGGTGGAAATAGAAGCTTCGGCGGACCAAGAGAAATGCACAAAGTAAAGTGCTCAGCTTGCGGAAAAGATGCAGAAGTGCCATTTAAGCCAAAAGAAGGATTACCTGTATATTGTAGAGAATGCTACATGAAAAATAAAGAAAATCCAGGCTCAGTTAAGCCAAAAGCAAAAGTTGAAGAAGAAACAGAAGAAATCGAAGAAGATTCAGAAGACGAAGAATAAAGTTTAATCTTTATATTCAATAATTCAAATATTATTTATTTTATTTTTTTTTAATATTTTTTAAAAATCCTTATAAAACATTCAGTTCTAGTATTTATTTTAATGATAAAGATTACTAAGATTGAAAAACTTGACCCAAGAGTTTGGGGAGTGACTATTCATTTTATTGTTATTGACATTTATGACATAAGAGCTGTTAGTTTTCAGGACGGCTCAGAGCATAAAACAATGGATTTCTTGATTGCTGATGATTCTGCATCTATTTTGCTTAATTTATGGGATGATTTTATTGGTTTAGTTAAAAAAGGCAAAACATATGAAATAACTAATGCTAGGCTAACAGTTTTTAACAATGTAATGAAGTTAACAAACAGCAGAAAGAGCGAGATTACTGAAATTAAAGAGACAATTAAGCCTAATTTAACTAATAAAATGAGCGAGAAAAAGTTTCAACCAGCAAAAAAAGCATTTTATAGCAGGAAATAATTCATTTTTTAAAAAATAAACAAAAAAATTATCAAATAAAGAATAGGGCCCTATTCTTTATTTAATTTTCAAAAAAATGAATTATAATCATTCATTTTTTGGTGCTGCTGGTTTCTTTGATTTTGGAGCTTCTGGTTTCTTTGTATTCATCTTCTCAATCCTCCCTCAAATATTTTTTTTGAGAATAATTTAGATCTATCCTTTTATATGAAATTAAACTAGTGTTTTTTATCATCATAGGATAAATCATTAATAACAAAGAAGAGTATTTAAACCTTGCCAAAATTCAAAAAAGTTTATAAATATATTTATTCAAAATGCATTATGAAGGCATTTGGTGCCAATTTAATTAAAAAATGCTGTTTTTTATTAATTATCTATTAGCTAAGCACTCATTGGCAGTTAATCCTTTGCAATTATCATTATAATACTTTCTGCATTGATTAACATTCATTCCTTCGCAAACATCAGGCTTGATTTCTTGGAATACTTCATTCATTCTCTGGTTAACCTGGCTATTTACAGAACCTTCAACAAAGATTCTGATAAATCCTGGAATATCCTCTGGAATATTGGACTCATCCATTAATCTGAAGCATGACTCATAATTCTTTAGCCTGCATTCTTTAACCAAATTAATCTTGTTACTGCAAAACTCTTGATATTGCAAAGGAACGCTTTCACAATTGCATGAAGTTTCATCATTAATGCAAGCAAGCATCTGATCCTTAACTCTCTCTGCATATTTTCCTTTTATCTGCTCTTTTTGCAGCAATACCAAAGGCCTAAGTATTGGGTCTAAGAAATCCCTGACAAATTTCGGGGCAGTTAATGGAACAACATCTATTGTCTGGTCTAATATCTCGCAAGCAGTAATGTTGCCATTAATGCAGTTTAGCTGCATCTCTTTTTTGTCCAAGCAAAACTCTCTTGCATAGATTGGAATAGTTGAGCAGTCGCAATTCTCTGGGTCTATTACGCAAGTCCTTGCAATATCAGCTGAAGCTGCCATTCCTTTCAATTTCTCAGCATCAATGAAGCCCTTAAATGTTTGAGCAAAATAAGGCTGCAAAAATTTTGGCAAGCCTGGAGGATAAAAAACAATATTATCCAGTTCTTCGCAACCCATTCCCCCAGTTTGCATGCAAGCAAAGCCGTAACTTTTAGTTTCTTCGCAGTAATCAATGTAACCTTTTTTTTCTAATTTTGTGCAATCACATGAGTTAATATCCTTGAAGCAGTCGTAAAGCATTAAGTACACTTGACCCTCAGCTTGAGTTACTGCTTGTTTTTTAGCAGCTTCGCATTGATTTTGGCCGTTCAAATTGGGTATTTTTGTGCAGTCGCATTCATCAAAATTGGTTTCGCAGTTTTGCCTAAAAATGGATTCGTATTCAGCATAATAGTTCTTGGCTTCTTCGCATTTTTGCTTGGCGACCAAGTTAGTGATGCTTGAGCAGTCGCATGAAGAAATGTTTGATTCACATACAGCTTTAATTTCTGCACCTTTGGCTAATTCTTCATTGCATTTAGAAACGTATTCTGGCTTTTGTAAAATTGAGCAGTCGCAAGTTTCTGGAGTATCAAAGCATGATTGCTCCAAAGCCTTTAATTTTCCTACAAATTTTGCTTTTTCATTCTCGCAAACATCAACTAATCTTGGATGAGGCAAGTCAGCACATGAACAAGCAGTTAAGTCATTCATGCACTCTTCGGATTTTTGGCTCATTAATTTTATTCCTTGGTCAACCCATTTTTGGCATTCAGTTATTGCATCCGTTTCAGTAAAATAGGAGCAGTCGCAATTATTAGGATTAGAGTAACAGTTTGATATAAAGCTCTTTGTTTTTTCGCAATCAGCTACATATTCTGAATCAACGTGCTCGCTGCAAATAAAGGTATCAAAATCATAATGGCTTATTTGGCTAATGTCAAAAGCATAAATCTTTGAAAAAAATAATAATGCCAATAAAAATATTGTTTTTTTCATAATTAATTATTAATTGGCAATAATTTAAAAGCATTATTTTAGTTGATTTTTTTATTTTATTTTTGTAAAGAAAAGTTTAAAATGTTTCTTTAACTTTTAATATTTATGGCAAACGAAGAACAAACTACTTATTTAAGTTTTTGCGCAAGCCTTTTGAAAAATACCACAAACAGCAAGCAAACAAACAATTTTGACGAGCTTATGCCATTAATAAAGCATGCATCTTTCTCATGGGTTGATCATTCCGCAAATGATTTCACAAAAGAAGCCTTGGAAATAGCAAATAAATTAGGATTTTCAGAAACTTTGGTGAATAATCTAATAAAACTATCAAAAGATAAACATGATCACACTACAAGCAAGTATGAAGACTTGAATTCAGAGATGGGATTAATCCTTCCAGTAATTGATGTGAATAATTTTGATGTAAAAATTGACCCTTTAATGATACTTATTAAAAAAGATTTGATAGTGTCAATACAATCAACCAAATCTCTTCATTTAAAGCAATTATATGCTTATGCTGAGTCTATAATAAAAAAAGCGAAGAAGGAAGACTTGCCTACATTATTGCTTATTAGAATAATCGCAAAGAATAACAGGTTTAATTTTGAGCAAGTTTCTGAAATAGAAGATTCTAGTGATAAAATAAGCCGCGAATTAATTGACAATTCTGCATCCAGAAAAATATTGGGAGTCAAAATTTATCACATGAAGCATGCGCTTGTAAAATACTTATCAGGCTTATGGTCAACAACCAGCGTGCTTTCATCTCTTGATTACGGCGATGCTGAAGTATTATCTAATAATCCTAAAATACTTGAAGGAATAACTGTTCAATTGGAAAAAGTGCACACCCAAATAGCTCTTGCTGAGGACTTATCCAATGTTTTGGCTTCAGGGCTCGCAGTTCTTCAGTCAATTTACAATAATCAATTGCAAGTGATTAATAATAGAATGACTTACATAATGGGAATTTTGACAGTTATTGGAACAGCATTATTAGTGCCTAACACTATAGCCACAATATTGTCGCAGACCAATATTTTCTTGTTCACACCTGCAGACACTGGATGGTATTTAACATTATTAGTTTTCATTACAGTAGTTGCCACTTTTGTTTCTTGGTGGTGGGTTAAAAAGATTGGGCTGCTACCAAATACTCCTGAACAGCCTTAAATTTTATTCTATTGCTGGCTCGCTAGGAAAAGGATTACTGCTAGGTATTCCTGAACCTAAATCTATTGAAACATTGGTTGGTGGCAGGCTTCCTAATTCTTCCATGCCATTAATATTAATATTAGGCAAATCCCCTAACTCCTGCAATTTGCTTAAATCAGCATTGCTTGATTGTGTGCAGCCAGAAAGTAGGATTATTATAAAAATTAACGACATTATTTTTTTCACTTTAATATCACCTCAGCTAATAATCTAGAATATTCAGATTTTAAGGTTTCAAATTTATCCTTAGTCTCTTGGACTAATAATAATGCCTGAGCATTCTGACCTGCATCCAATAACTCCTGCGCTTGAGCTTCTAAAGAATATAATTCAGCTTCTAAGCTTTCAAGCAAACTAGTATCAAGGCTTAAGCTTTGCGCTGCTTCTTTTAAAGCCAACACTTTATCTTTCTCTGAGTTAATTGCTGCAATTACTGCCTGAGCCTGAATCTGAACTCCTTCACCTTCAGCTTGAAGCTTTGCGTATTCTTCCTGAACTAATACAACAACTGCTTGGGCTTGGCCTATTTTTTCAAAAGCCAAAGAATCATTGCCAGCATTATCTAAAGCTATTGCTTCATTCCTTAAAGTTTCTATCTCTGCAGTTAAAGCTTCTAATTCAGTTGTGTCTAAGCCTCCATTATTTGCTGCATCTATTCCTGCCTGGGCATTGCTTCTTAATTCATCAAGGCTTTCAACATATTTTTCCCTTATTAATCCTTCAATTGCACTATTAATTCTTATCTCCATCTCAGCGCTTTCAAGGTTGATTAATTCAATGAATTCTTGTATATCCTCCTCTGTTGCTGTTTCAACAAAAACTGATTTGGCTTCTTCCTTTTTCTGCGCAGCCCATTCAGTGACTTCATCAAACATGCTCGTATCTATGTAGTAAGCAGAGATTTCAGCTTTCTTTGCATTAACATCAATAATTTTAGCATTGAATACTTTCAAAAATAATGCATAATACGCCTCGTTAACTTCTGATTTTTGAGCTGAATAATCATTGCCTTGAAACGCTTGCTTCATCCTTTCATTTATTCCACCAAAAATAGTTTCAATTTTTGTGCCTAAAACTTGAGCTTTATCACCGAATGCCTGAGCTTGCTCGCCTAAAGCTATTCCTTCATCCTGGCCTTCTTGGGTTGCTCCGCCAATTGAGGCTTGCAAAGTTTGTATTTCACTCAATAATGCTGCTGCTCTTGCTGAAGTGGCTGGATCTTGCATAGCCATGGGATTGGCAGTAATTCCCTGATACTCTGTGCTCTTTGCCTGTATTTGAGAAACTATTGCCTGAATCTCCTCAGGACTCTTGCCTCCAGTCAAAGCATCAATCTGTGCCTGTAAAGCTTCGCCTTGTGCAGTGTATTCATCCATTTTAGTCCTAATAGTATTCTCTAATTCAGAGCCCATGCTTTTAAGCTGCTGCTCGAGTCCGTTAGCTCCTAATGAATAGTCAATAATGCCCTGAATTGCTTGTCCATAAGTTTGAGGTGTTGCAGAGCATAACGCATCAACCCTGCTTAAAACACCTTCTTTAATAGATAATAGCATGCTGGTGTCTAAAGTTATTCCTTCCGAGCTTAAGCTTATAGCCACTTCATCCCATATTGCTTTCACAGCATCGGCTCCGTCAACAAACTTCTGCATATTATACTTTGCCATTGCGCAGCTAACAGCTAAATACTCAGTTTCAGCTCCGGCATCAATGATTTCCTGAGGTATAACTTTGGGTATCTGATTAGCTCTGGCTGCAGCTTCTGCTGGAATTCCCATCTCTGAAGTATCAGGCGCACCAACTGCTCCTGTTGGGCCGTACTCTACAGCGCTTGCTATTCCAATTAATAATAATAAACTTAAGATTAAGACAAGCTTATTCATAGCTATAAAATAATGATTATGAATATTTTTAAAGATTTGGGAAAAAAATATTATTTGAACAAAAATGTAATAATGCCTAACTCTTGAAGCAGGAACACTGCATAAATCCCTATTAATATTGCTGCCTCTTTTCTGTCAATTTTTCTGTCAGTGCTTACAAAATACCAGGTTATAATCATTGAAAGTATTGAGAAAAATATTAATGTTGAAAAAGACAAAATGTTGATAGGCACTGTGCTTAATAATGAAGATACACCTAAAATGAGAGTTAAGTTAGTGATGCAGCTGCCAATAATGTTTCCAATACCTACATCATATAATTTTTTCTTGAAAGCCTGAATAGTTGTTGAAAGCTCTGGCAAGCTTGTTCCAAAACCTATGATTGTAGCCCCTATGATTGAAGAAGGAATTCCTAAAATTGTTGCAACAATTATACTATTATCAACAAGTAATTTTGAAGAAAATAAAACAATTATTAATGATATTATGAATTTTATGACTGTAATCGCTTTTTCGCTTTTTTTTGCTTTTTCCATATCCTGAATTCCCTCTATTTTTTTAGGGGTCTTGACTGCGAAGAAAATGAAAAGTATTATCAAAATAACCCCCATTAAAAAGCTTAAATCACCTGTTTGAAGTATGAATAATGGAATAATTGATGCAACAAACAAGAAGCTTAAAAGTCCTTGAAAAACTCTTTTATTAAATTTTATAAAACGCCTGCCACTTATGAAAAAAGCCAAGCCCAAAATTATTGTAACATTAGCAATGTTTGAGCCGAGCACATTTCCTAAAGACAGGCCAATTTCTTTCACTAAAGATGAATGTATTGAAACAAATAATTCAGGCAAAGATGTTGAAACTGAAAGTATTATAAAACCCGCAGATAAACCCGTTATTCCTAAATATTTTGAAATCTTAATAGCATAATCAACTGCTTTATCACTGGATATTGCTAAAAAAATCATACTAGCAAGCATTATGCCGAGTTCAATAATCATCAAAAAAATATTACTCCTTAATGATTTTAATAAGTTATGCTTTTTTAAAGTTAATAAAAATCAGGAATTATTCTATAAAAAAAAAATATTTTTTCAGATTAACCTAGTAATCTCTGCTTCATTAATGTCTTTTAATGCCTTTATCTCCTTTGTTTTCATTGTTTTTTTACCATCAAAAGACAATATTCCTAGATTAACGCGGTCAGCCAAGCTGATTATATAACACTTATTGTCGCCGAACCTTACAGCACCCATCAGCATCTCTTCTTTAACTCCTGGATATTTATTTTTTATCAGCCTTCTTAATTCTGTAAGTATCTCTTTTTTAGGAGAGTTCTGCTTATTAATATAAACATCAACTGTTTCTCTCATAATAATAACACTGCTTGGCTAATTTTATAAAATTTGCTAAATTCTTTATTTCTTGCCTGATTTTTTTATTCTTGCCAGCAAATTCCCAAGCATTGCTGCCAAGGCATAGATTACTAAATTAATTACTGCAGTTATTGTGAATGTCAAAAATATTATAAAATTTCCTGAAATGAACACTATTCCTGGCAAAGCTATTGGCACGTACCAAATTATTGACAAAAACATTAAAGCTCCAAGTATTGCTGAGTGCTTAAAGCCTATTTTTAGCTTAAATCCCGCATAGATTGCAATTAAAAGTTTAATTATGCCTATAGGGTCAATTGAGAACTTAGGATAGATTGCAAACAATAGTGCCAATGATTGCAAAACAGTAATTGAGATTAAGATTATGAAATAAGTCTTTGCTTTAGTGAAATATTCAATAAATTTCATATGAACGCTTAAGCAGCAAAGGTTTATATTCTTGGCGAAAACAGTTGGCAATTGCCTGATTTGATGCTTTCTTTAATTGCTTGCCAACTAAGAGTTGACAAACTGCAGTTATTAGCGCTTGTTGAAAGCATTTCTAAACTATGAGCATCGGAATCATAAACTTTGACATATGGATTGTTGCAACCCATTGGCTGGTCTTCAGGCCTTAATGCGCTGTTGCATTCAACTGCATCAAAATCAAGAATGCTTAATAAGTCTTGGGTTACGCCAAGATTAATTCCAGGATGAGCAGCTATTGCCAAACCCTTCTGCTCATGAATTAATCTTATTGTTTCATTAGCGCTTAAGCCTTTTTCAATAACTTTAGTTATGCCTAAAGCTAAAACATGGCCTTGTAATGTTGAAACCTCTTCCCCTATTATGCATAAAATTCTTTTGTCTAAAGGGCAAAGCAAAGATAATGTGGGACTTATTGTGTCATGGTCAGTTATTGCAATGAAATCAAAACCTAATCTTACAGCCTCTTTTATAACTTGATTGTAGTCATTTTCTCCATCACTTGCAATAGTGTGGGTGTGCAGATTTCCAATATAATAACCCTCACCTTTCGGCTCATTAATAGAGAAATAATTAATATTATTTAATCCTAAAACTATGATTACAATAATTCCAACAAAAATCAGGCAGTATATTTTCATAACCATAGTAAAATATTAAGAAATTATAAAGCTTTTATTAGGGAATGCATAAATAATTTGATTCATTCACTTCATAAATCCTTACATCATCAATTTCTACTGCAGCTCTGTCATAGACAATGTCAAAAGCCTGGCTTGACATTGTGAAGCCGAAATTTCCGCTTGACAATAGTTCATCATTATCAATTACATCTATTACTTTCCTGTCTTCAAGATACACCAAGAACTTATCATCAACAGCTATTGCTTTAAAATTAAGCCACACATCTTTAGTGATTGGAGTTTGAGCCATTGAAAGGATTGTTGGGGGAGTTCCTGGAGTTGTGGAATTAACCTTCATTAATAATGCCATGTTTTCCATTAGCCATAAAGAATACCCTTTGAAATCATTTAATCTTAGGATTATTACAAACACTCCATCTTCTATCTTGAACTTTCCGCTTATTGCATAATCTCCTTTGAAAGCATTAATTCCTGAAGCAAACAAGTATGGTGGAATAGAGTTTTGAATGCTAACATAATCAGTTTTCAAAACACCCTCACTTACATTCCATGCATTGCTGTTATAAACATCATTCCAATTACTTAAATCATTGCTCATATTGTCTTCAAATAATGGTTCCAAGTAAGTCATGTTATGAATGCATACAAAATTAGTTTCATTTGAGCAGTAATCAGTTGTGCAAGAAAGGCTGTCATCGCAGCTGCTTGGGCATGAAGTTGGAGATTGAGAAGAGCATCCGGCAATTAATATAACAGATAATATTAGTAATAAACGCCCAGGATTCATAGAATAAAATTAATCTGTTAAGATTTAAATAATTGTTTAAATTAAATAAAATTATTAAAAAATTTTAATTATTATAAAAAAGGAAAACAATTTAAAAAAAGGAAAACAAGTCTTAATATAATGAATTCAAAAATTACCCCTTCTTTGATAATAGCCTTGCTTGTAACTCTGGCAATATTAGGGCAAATTCTTGACAGCAACATAGTAATAGAGCTTGGAATAATCTCTTTTTTCATAATATTTTACTATTTTGTCATTAGAAAAGAGATAAAAGAAGATATGGTTAAACTTGTCAACAAGTTTGAAAGCATTGAAAAAAGATTCGAGAAAATCGAAAAAAAATTTGAAATTTTCGAGAATAAATTAGAATCTGTGCTGAAAAAAAAATGATTATTCATTTTTTAATAATTAAATCTTCCTGTATTTCACAAACATCTCTTTTCATTACTTGCTTAATGTAATAATCTTCAATTAGGTGTTCTTGCTTGATTTTTTCACATAAATCACTCCATAACTCTTGATCTAAAGGCTTTGAAATCACGAAGTATTCGCAATCAGTGCTTTCAATCATTTGCTTTATGACATTAAGGCAATGTCCTTTCCTTTGGTACTTTTTAAAAATTTGAATATACCACCCTACGCAAGCTCGACCATTCAAAATTTTTGAATATTCCTTGGAATACGGCTCAAACCTTGAGATGAATCCAATATTTTTTTTCCCTAAAACTATGTTAAAAACTGTTTCTAAAGAATCATCCTTAACTACTGAATATATCATAAAATAAAAAATAAATAAAACTATTTAAAAATGTTATTTAATAATTAAAAAAAGGTTAAAAATAGCAAAAAAATATGATTAAATATGAAACTTCCAATTTTTAAGTCTAAATTATTTTTTGCTCCAATGGAAGTTGTAAGCGACCCTGCTTTCAGATTAATGTGCCACAAGTACGGTTCAGCAATGCAGTTCACTGAAATGATTAGTGTAAATGCAGTCACTAGGGGCAATAAATCAGTTATTAGGCTTGCAAGAACCTTGAATGATGAAAAGCCTGTTGGTGTTCAATTGTTCGGCACAAAAACTGAGCTAATAAAGGAATCAATAAAAATATTAGAGCATGATTACCCTAATGAAATTAATCCTGACATGTTTGATTTCAACTTCGGATGCTCTTGTGAAAAAATTGTAAGGCAGGGAGCTGGAGCTGCTTTGCTTAAAAGGCCTACAAAAATTGGAGAAATAGTGAGCGCAATGAGAGCCTCAACTGATTTGCCTATTAGCGCAAAAATCAGGTTAGGGATTACTTCTAAATTGGCTGATTATGTTAAGACCGCTAAAATCATTGAAGCCTCAGGAGCTGACATGTTAACAGTTCATGCAAGATACCAAAAACAAGGATTTGGCGGATTAGCTGACTTAAATGCTATTAAAGAAATAAAGCAAGCTGTTAATATTCCAGTTGTTGGAAATGGCGACGTAGTTGACGAATTTTCTGCAAAAAAAATGCTTACCGAAACAGGATGCGATTACTTGATGATTGGAAGGGCTGCGATGGGCAATCCTTTCATTTTTTCAAGAATTAATGAGTACTTAAAAAATGGCAAATTGTTAAAGCAAAAAAGCAAGTATGATTTATTTGATGAGTACATTTCACTCGCAAAAAAATATGAAATAAAACCTCAAACAATTAAAAAGCAAGAAAGGAATTTTATGAAAAAAGTTAAAATCAATTAAGATTAAAAATAATCACATTATTATATTATCATGGCAGAGACTGTTACTAGCCAAGCAATTGAATTAATTAATAGCATAGGAATTTTAGATGTTTTTGTTAAATTCATTTTAGGATTTGCTATTACTTTTGGAATATTGGAAAAAACTGCAATTTTCGGAAGCAACATGCAAAAAATTAATGCAATAATTGCTGCATGCATAGGAATAATAGTTGTATTAACATTTTAATTGATAGATTTATAATAAAGCAGAATATAATGTTTTCATGGATTTCAAAAACAATGAAGGCAAAATTGACAGAATCATTAGAGCAATATTAGGATTAGCAGCCATAGCACTTGGATACATTTACAGTGTATGGATTTACTTATTAGCCGCTTTATTGCTTGTAACAGCAGCAGATGGTTATTGCTTTATTTATGACCTCCTTAAAATTAACACTTTAGGGAAGAAAAAGAAAAAATAAAGCCATTTATTTTCTAATTTTTTTTATTATTCATTATTAAAAATCCAGTTCTCAACATTTTCATAATTGTATTCATAAGAATCAGTGCAGTTGACTCCTGAATGTTTAACATTGCCAGTTCTAATTACTTTTGCAATAATTGTTGTTTCATTCATTGAAATAATATCAAATAAACCATTTATTTCATTTTTAACAACATTTAAAGCGCATTTGCCTGCTAAATCAGAAAATCCACTTACACCCATCCTAACCCTTAATTTGTCACCAATTATTCCAGTATTGTTGGCTGCGCAAAAAGTGCAGTCAACTGTCACACCATTACTGCTAATCTCAGCATTAGGGCACGAGCCATTTAAGCAATCAAAGGTTGAATTAACAACTTTGTAAGCGTAACTTAATACTTCCTGCCCAAAATAATCATTAATTGGCATTGCAGGCTCATCTTGTTCATAATTATAATTAGTTGTGCATCCTGATAATAAGACAATTAAAAAAAGTGAAAATGAAACAATGTTTTTCATGCTTATTAATAAATCATAATCAATGATTTAAATAAGTTTTCTTAATCCTTAATCAAGTAATCTTCAATATTCACTTTGAAAACTGGAGGCATTTCCCTTTTGTTCTCTGTATTGTCATGCATGTTCTGCATTTTTTCATTGTATGGCTCTAGCCCCCTTACCATTCTGTCAATTTTTTCATAACTCATGCCTAGTTCTCCTTCATCAGTTTGATTTTCCCATAATCCTGCGCTTGGAGCAATTTCTAAAACGCAATTAGGAAGAAATCCTTCAGCTACTGCTAATCTTGCCAAGCCATAAACTTCACCTTTAACTAAGTCACCTATTGGCTCAAAATCAACCAATCCATCCCCTCCTTTTGTAAAGTATCCTATTTCTATTTCATCCTTGTTGCTTGTTCCAACCACTCGTCCGTCAAACTCATTTGAAAAAGAGTAAAGAAGCTTTGCTTACTAAATTTGCGACTAAATCTTTGTGGTGCAATATTCCGCATTTTAATTTGTCATTTAATCCTTTGGAGTCATTGCTTAGCGCATAATTTGTGAGGTTTTCTATTATTACTTTTGCCGCATC
Organism: Candidatus Nanoarchaeia archaeon; assembly: GCA_041652755.1. Classification (GTDB taxonomy): domain Archaea; phylum Nanobdellota; class Nanobdellia; order Tiddalikarchaeales; family Tiddalikarchaeaceae; genus JAQTTT01. The sequence continues at coordinate 69,820 of JBAZGS010000002.1, read as the reverse complement.
ATCGCCTGCTTTGTAAGTGGATTTTAATGCTTTCTCTAACTCTTTAGAACTCATATCAGTCTTGACAGTCAGGATATACAAATGAGTTTTGTCAACCCTTACTTTAGCGCTTTTTTCGCTTATTCTTTCTCCGCCGTTTTTCATTAATTCATTGCTTGTTTTGAAAGTTCCGCAATATTCTAATAACCCTTTAAAGCGTTTTTCTCCTATTAAAACATTTAATTCTATTTGTTTCGTGTTATAGTCATTTCTGTACTTTTCAATATCATCACTGCAGCTGAAGTTGAACTCTTCGCTTGCTTCTTTGATTGCAGTAAACAAGGGTGAATCAACATATCCTGATTTTTTATCGCAGAATCCTCCTGCAAAAGCAGCCCTGCCTTTTCCTGGCTCGTTTTTTCTTTTGATGAATACTGAGTAAACTTGATTGTCTTTTGAAAGTAATGTCAAGCCTAAGTCAGTGGCTTCATTTGGCTTATTATAAGATTTGTTTCCAAGTTCAGTAAGGAATAACCCTTCATTTGTTTCAACAAACTTGAAGAAATCGCCATAAACTCCTGGCACGAATTTTCCTGAATCAATAAGCGAGCCATATACTTCTTCAACTTTGGAGTTATAATTATTTGAAGCTGCATCAATTTTTATTGGCTCGAATTTCATATCAGCCTCATAAATTGGAGTGAAAGGATTAAATCCTTGTTCTTCATTGTTTTTTATCCTCTGCTCTTTAAGTAAATAAGCTTCTAAGGCATTAACACCTAAATCATCAAGCTTGCCGTTTTTTCCTGTTGCCATTAAAATTTTCATCTGTTACTAAACACCTCAATTAAGTATTGTATGAAAAATATTCTGTTAATAAACCTTGTTGTAGCAGCTGCTGCACAGTAATTAATTTAAAAAAATACTGCCAAGTTTTCCTTAATATAACCAGATAAGTATGGAAGAAATTCGCCATTGTAGGGGCTTAAATTTTTGGCTTTTGTTTCCTGATTTTCTGCTTTCACTTCTCTTCCGTCCATGTTAATTATTATCATGTTGGCTTTGTTTCCTGGCTTTATCTCCCATTCAGGCTTAAGAGCCAAGCTTGCAGCCTTGACAAGGTTGGATAATCCTTTAGGGTTAAGGATTGATTGTTTAATCAGCCAGCCATAGATTCCGACATTATATGAAGGAAGGCCTGAGTAATATTTTTCTAATTTGTCAATTTCTGTGTGAGGCGCATGGTCAGAGACTAAGTAATCAATCTCACCATTAGTTAGCCCGAAATTTAACTCTAACCTGTCATCTTCAGTTTTAACGCTTGGATTGCATTTTAACAGCACTCCTTTTTCTGCAAAGTCTTGATTGTTAAAAAATAGGTAATGGCATGCTGTTTCGCATTTAACAGAATCTCTTCCGTATTTATTTCTTGCTTTTCAAAACATTTCCTTTGATTAACATAAGTTATCACTTTTTTTTTCATTAATTATTGCGCCGCTCTTGTCCCTTTCGCCAAAACCTTTGGCTTGCTTGCCTGTAAATACTGTGCCTTTAACGCAAACCCTATCATCATCTTTACTATCTCCTGTGTCGCAAGAAGCGCATAATCCTAATCCCATGCATTTCATGTAACGCTCAATATTCTCAATAATATTATTATCATCAGCGCCTTGCTTAACTGCTTCATTAACTATTGCTTGCATCATTGCTTGGGGTCCGCAAGTAACAATGTAATCATGGTTTATGAACTTAATCCTTGACACTTGCAATTTGTCAGAGATTTGTTCAGAGTAACTTTTTACATTTTTTTTTGTAATCCTTTCAGCCATATTCATCAAAACTTCATCCCTTGACTTATAAGCTGCAATGAAGTCAAAATCAGCATTAACATTTTCAACCAAATCAGTTAGTGATGCAATGCCACATCCACCCCCAATCACTAATACTTTCTTATTTTTTAATAAACCTAAATTGTAACCATTGCCTCTTGCTTCGCTCATGTAAACTTTATCGCCTTTGCTTAACCCTGCAAGTCTCTTGCTCATCTCTCCCCTTATCCTTACTGTTATGCTGTTGTCCCCTGATAAAGTGTATGGCCTCATCATTGGATTATCTTTTTCATCCCATAGCATCACTGCCAAATACTGGCCTGGAATGTGCTTTATTTTTTTGTCAAAAAACAATGTATAAGTGTCAATTGATTCTTTTACAACTTGTTTAATAGTGTACTCTTTATGTTCATCATTTTCAAGTCTTAATTTGCCATTTTCTAAGACTTCATCAAACCATGAAGGCTCTGATGGAATAAGCTTGAATTTTTCATCTAAAGGAATAGTGTTTAACAATATATTAAGCTGGTTTCTTAAACCTGAAATATATGTAATAATTTGTTCTTTTGTTTTGCCTGCAAAAACGCTGCCTAATTGCAAAGTATCAGCTCCTAAAAGTATAGATTGATAAACTTGAAATATGTTATTTAATCCTCCACTCATATTAATCTTAAGATTTGAGCCTGTTTGCCTTGCTTTGTAAATAGTGTGCAATGTGTGCTCAAATAATAATTCACCTGACAAGCCTCCCTCAATTATTTTCTTGCCAGAATATTTATTAAAAACTGCTGCAGGAACAGTGTTGCTAAGAGTTAAAGCATCAATCCCTGCTGCTTCAAAATCAACAATGAACTTTGAAACATCAACTAAAGGACTTAACTTCAAATACAATTTTTTATTAGTTTTATTTCTTAAAGTTTTAATTGAATCAAGCAAAGACTCCTTCTCTTTATCCATAACTGATTCACCTTTGGCAGTGTTAGGGCATGACTTGTTGATTTCATAGCCTTTAATTTTATTTGAAATGTTTTCATTGCTTTCAAATAATTCAATGAGTCTTTCTAATTCTTTATCATTTTGGCCAAAGATTGAAACAATGATTGGAGTTTTTCCTTCATATTTTTGTATTCTTTTAATTAATTCATTCACTCCTGGATTTGGAAGACCCATCCTGTTAACAAAATATTCTTTATCTTCAAATTTGCCATGAACCATTACTGGAGGATTCCATCCGCTCCTTTTCATAAGCCCATTCCAATAATTCTCCCATTCTTTTGGATGAGATTCTTTATAAGAATTATAAACTTTATCTATTATTTCTCTTTCTTCAACATATGAAAGTTTATGCTTTTTAGCTGAATATTTTTCAATTTCATACCTTACAGCTTCATATAACTCTTCAGGCCCGTTTAATCCAATGCTTTTAGTTACAAACTCATCAAATCCTACATCTGCATAGCCTAACCAGTTAAGAATGCCCGCGCCGTTTGACAATAAAATCTCCTTATCTTTGAATAATAATTTGTCCAAACTCCCCATAAGCATGATAATTTTAAAAAAACTGCTTATTTTTAAAATAGTGTAACAACTAAGAAGTAAAAAATAAAAATTTAAATAGTTATTACTTATTCCTAATGGACTATGAATGTTTTAATCATTGGGTACTGGGATGAAAAAAAAGCGGCTGCTTACAAAACTGAAGCTGAAAGCTTAGGGGAACTGCTTGCAAAAAATAATCACTCATTAATCAGCGGAGGAGGAATTGGAGTATCAAAATGGGTTGTTAATTCTTATAGACTAAACAATGGAAAAAAATACACTGCATATTTTCCTTCAGAAGAAGAGATGAAAAAAGTGGATGAAAAAATAGGCCCTTTTCCTGATGAAACAATAGAAACTGCTGGGACTTACACTACAAGAAATGAGTGCATGATAAAGGATTCTGACATAATAGTTGCATTGCCTGGAGGAATAGGAACTCTTGGAGAAATAATAACTGCAGTAAAAGACTACAAAAAACAAGTGTTTGTGCTTGACAAAGGAGAATTGGCTTCATGGATAAAAAATATCCAAGCATTGTATGAAAAAACCATTATTGTGTCAGAATTAGAAAAAATATTTTTATAACTATTATAAAAAGAAATGGAAAAGCTTTTTAGAAACCTTAATGTTGTATACTTAATGAAGAAAATATTAACTCTTACGGGAAGTATTGCGCCAGTATTTTATTTTTTATTAGTGACAATTCTGGGAGGACTATGGACTGATTATAGCCCTTTAAGGCAGCATATTAGCGAATTAGGCAGTTCAGCCTCACCTTTTAGCATTATTTTAAACCTTGGATTCATGATTTTTGCTTTATTAACAATTATTTTTTCAATATGTTTAAAAAAAGAGTTTGAAAAAAATAATTCATACATTTTTTTGCTAATAGGTGGCTTTTTCAAGTTTTTAACCGGGATATTCCCTTGCGATGAAAAATGCATTAACATAACCTTCACTGGACAACTTCACACAATCACCACTAATAGTTTTTCAATATTCATGCCTATTGCACCAATATTTTTAGCACCAAGCTTAGCTAAAAATAAGACTTATGGAAAAAAATGGGCATATGCTTCTGTAAGTTTAGGAATTGTTTCAATAATTTCAGGAATATTAATGCATATTACTTTATTTTCACAATGCTTAGGATTGCTTCAGAGAATAAAAATAGGAGCACCCTTATTATGGATGTTTATAATGTCAATAAAAATCTACAAAAAAAATTGAATAATAAATAAAAAAGCGATTTTTTAGCAGTACTCTTGGGTGAAGTATATAGGATTCAAAGGCTCACCTGTTGCTTTTTTGATTAATTCATCCCATTTATATTTTCTTCCGGGGCTGAAAATTTTTTCCTTAAAATACTGCTCCAATGATAACTTAGGATTATTTTTTAAATAATGCCTTAGCTGCGAGGCTAATAACTCTCCAAGCAAATAATTATGATAATATGCTGGAGCTGTTGCTAAATGAGTTTTTGAAGCCCAATCAGGCTTGTCCCTGTAAAAATTTATTAGCTGGTATTTTTTCACCAAGTCATACCATAACTTGTTTAAGTCCTGGTTTGGATTCTCATAAAGAGATTTTTCGAAATTAAACATAACAAGTGACCATCTTGCAAAAACTAAGGAATTCAAGCGCACCATGCTTTTCAAGTCTTTAGTTATTGACACTAACTCCTCAGTATTTATGCCACCATAGTTTTGTAAAAAATCAAAAGAGCTGTCCATTTTGCCAAAAAACTGAGCTATTGCTTCGGTTGTAAAAATGTGCGATGCTTGCTTTAGCATGAATGGAAGATTTTTGTCAATGAATTTTTCATAAACAGCATGGCCTAATTCGTGAAGCGTTGTTGTCATCCATTTTTCATTATTTTTCGCGTTCTCAACTATTCTTATATCCCCATTCCTATCAATATGAGTGCAGCAAGCATGCTGGAATTTTCCGGGCTTCTCATAAAGGTCGCTTCTTTTCAAAATATCTGACACTTCTAGCCCAATGCTTTTATAAAAGTTCTCTGCAGCATCTATAACATCAATACTGCTGTAATATTTATCAAGGTTAAGTTTGTAAATTTCAGGGCCTTCTTGAAAAAAAGGGTCCTTGTAATGCCAAGGAAACAATTCAATAACATTAAACATTTTTTTCAAGCAATCATCCACTTGTTTTTTCAGCTCTTTAAACGGATTTTCTGTAAGGTCTGATAAGTCATCAAATATTTTCTTTATCTCTTGCATATCCTGCTCGCTTAAATGCATTGAGAATTCGTAATAATTGCTGAATCCTAAAGATTGTGCCAGCTCATTTCTTAATTTCACTAAATTTATTATATCTTTCTCAACTATTGCTCCTTGCTCCTTGCTTGCCATCCAAGCTTTTTCTAATTCTTCTGAATCAGTGCTTTTTTTTAAGATGTCGTTAATTTCATTTTGGGTGAATTCTTTTCCGTCAATGCTTGCCCTGAAAGTGTTGAAACTTTTCTCAATCTTCGCGCTTAAGCCAATAATTTTTTTAATAAGATTAATATCCCCTTGAGCGCTAAGAAAAGAGTTGTAAATCAAATCAATCTGCCTTTTTAATAACCTGCCATTTAACTTTTTGGATTTTAATTTTTTCACAAACGCAAAATCTTCTTTTGAATTATATAATTTGTTTAATTCTATTGACAAGTTTTCATACTCATTATAATACTCTTTTTTTCCAGTGGTTATTGCATTAAAATAAGACAACTCTAAAGCAGTATTTAAAGGAATTAGCTTAGCATAATGGGTTTTGATGAATGATTCTGCTTCTTTATTTTGCATAATAATAAATATAATAAATCTCTTATAAAATTTTTTATTCGTCTTCAAGTATTACTGTGCTATTACCCTGAGTCAAATTACCGCCACTATTGCCAACAATTACAACAGTATTAACATCATTAGTTGCATTACCACTACCATTGCCAACAATTACAACAGTATTAACATCATTAGTTGCATTACCACTACAATTGCCAACAATTACAACAGTATTAACATCGTTAGTTGCATTACCTTGAATAATAGTATTATTGATTATAGTTGTAGAATTTCCTGTATCAAGGGTTCCTTCTGCAAATATTCTTGATGAAATGCTGCTGTTAAGGGCTATTATTTCCTGCATTGTCTGATTAATTGTCATATTAATGTCAACAGTGTTGTTTAATGAGCTGTTGAGTAATTCCTGTATTTTTTGGTTAATCTCGGTTTCTATTATATAATTTATTAATCCATTGTTTGAAACAATTGTGAAAATTTTTCCGCATGAATCCATGAACTTACCTTCATTATTGTAGCAGCTAGGTATTGAATCCTTAATGCTTGGCATAGCCCAATAAATTTGGCATTCTTCATTATCAGTTTCATTGTAGCATTTGCTTGGAACCAATGTGTTATTCAATCCAAAATTAATTGCATGGCTCACATTTTCATAAGTAATTAATTTGGGGAAGATGGAATCAATTAAAGTGCATGAAGATTCATCATTGTTGTATTCGCATTTTATTGCCAGTGCAACTGTATCTTCGCATTTGTTTTTTATGGCAGAATCATCTACGCTTTCGCATGAGCAGCTTAAAGGAGTCTCAATGCAATTTTGGATAAGCATAAAGATTTCATCCATTGAATCATTATACTCCTGCCTTAAGGTTTCCAATTCTGCCTTAATTTTTGGAGAGGCAGTTAAAGGATTGCATAAGTCATCATTAATAAAAGAATCATGATTGCTATATGCTAATTTTTTGCAATATTCATAAGTTTTTTCCATAATCTGCGCTGAGGCTTTAGCTGCCTGCTCATCAACAATATAATCATTAAAGGCTTTGGAAATATTTAATGCACTTAATTGGCTAACAGTATTTGCTATGCTTGATGAAATCTTTTCAGTATTGTTCAAAGTTGTGAGCCCTACTATTCTTTCAAGATTTAGTGTTGCACTAGTTAAGCTTTTGTTTGCTTCATTTAAATTCCCTTCAGCATAACTCGCTATTGCTGAATTAATCTCTTTTTCCTTTATTTCTAAAAGCAAATCAACTTTAGCCTCACTTGAGGAGAAAAATAACCTGAATCCATCAATAAACTTGTCAAAAAAAGAATATTTTTGAACCTCCAAAGAAAAAGCTGGAGAAATAATTAAAATAATTAATAACATAACTATTGATTTAAAATGTTTCATTAATTAAATTATTATTACCCTTAAATATTAAAATGTTATTATATTCTCATTTATAAGAAAATAAGATGCTCTTGCTGAATATTAAAATAAAAATTCATTTTAAACCAAATTAATTAACACTTTTTTTAATGGCAATGTTTATAAATAGAATAGTTTTCCATTTTTAGAATGACTAATAAAGGAATTACAGTCAATGAATTATTTCAAGGAATATATAATTCATTAATCAAAAAAAACAAGCATGAAAAAATTAATTTTTCCGAAAAAGTTTATGCAGAAATAGCTGATGATAGCGACTGGCATAGAACCCGAACAGGAGAAATGATTTATGAAAATGCGAGTTTATGCACTTTTAATAACCAACAATATTTAATTGCTTTAGGATTAAAAACTGCAGGCTACCCTGCTGACAAGTATTCTTGCGATTTGACAGCAATTAAAATCTCTAATAAGAATATTGCAGAGGAAGGATTAATGTCAATACTTGAGCAAAGCACTTATTTTAAAAACTCATTAATGCACGGCTTAAATGATGGAAATATTGGTTTAGTAAAGAATAATTACGGGGAAAAATTATTTAATATAATAAAAGAAAAAACCGATGAAATAATAGCCCAAGAGCCTGAATATAATCCTAATTACATTGATTTGTCAACACTAGGTGCTGTTTGCACAAAAAGCATTAAGTACAAAAAAGAAGCAATAAATTTAATAACAGACTCGATTGAAAAAATACTCAAAGAAGAAAATTAATAAATTTTTTTGAGGGAAAAAAAATAGTTTATTCAAAGGTCACTAGTTCATTATCAAACATTGACTCTATTTGGATTTGCCCTTTTCCTTTTTTAACATAGCCTATTTCATCTGCTTTAATATTCGTTTTGCTTATTCTTTGGATTACTTCATCAGCGTGCTCCGGCTTAACTCCAAGTATTCCTTGTATTCCGCAATTAAAATAACTATACATTCTTTGGTTTGTTGCTTGAGTTTTCAGCTGATAAAATTCAGATTGGGGTTTTAAAGAATGATTCCTGTTAATATAAACTGCAAAATTATTTGGTATTATTTTAGTTAGTTTGGTGAAAGCGCCTCCAGTGACATGGGATGCCCATTGGATAGGAATATCTTCAACAGCTTTAAATGCATCAATGAATATTGGTGTTGGTTTTGAAAGCTTTTTATCAAACTCAGCCCTTTGTTCATCTTTTAGGTTATTATCTGCAAAGCTTACTGCACCAGTATAACCATTGCTCCCTAAGCCTGTGGCGCCAAGCCCTATTAATTTTTGGCCCTCCTGAACATTAAATTTGCGAAGTTTATGCTTATCAAACAAAGCGCTAACATTCATATCATACTCAATTCCCTTGAAGTTGGGCATTATGACATGGTTATTGACCTTAAGGTTCATGCCTAACTCTGTGCAGAGCTTTTGTAAATCATTCTTGTACAAAGGGTAGACAGTTTCATAATTTTTTCCGACAATTAAAGTATTTACAACAAACCATTCCCTTGGCAGGCAAAGAGCAGCACAAAGTATGTCATTAAAATTCATTGCGCCAGCATCATATATTGAGCTAGTGTGCTTTAGCCCATAAGCTCTTGCAATGGTTACAGGTTTTGTTCCAGCCCCATCATCATGAGTTGTCAAAACAGTGTTTTCTAAATCCGTTTGAGTTCCAGAAGTATTAATTCCTATTGAGGTTAAGCTGGCATACATTCCAAGCAAAGTATACATTATTGCGGTTTCTCCTCCAGCAATAGCAAGGTTATATTTTTGGCCAAGCACTCTTAATTGCTCGACAAACCTGTCCCTGAAAGGATTATTGTCCTCATGAATCATTAAATGGTTGGCAGCTACAGTAATATCTGCATAATTATGAGCTTGTCCGAAATGATTGTCATAGGTTTTTGTTGCAAAACCTTCCATATCTCCATTTTCATAAAATTGCTGGCCTTTGCTTCCGAGAGTGCTGGCATAAAAGTCTAAATCGCAACTTTTGGCATCAAACCCGAAAAAAGTGCCAAGAGCATTCCTATCAAACAAGTATAAACCTTTAACTCCGTTAATGCTTTTCTTTGTGGTCTCTTCAACGTTTCCGGATTCTTTTGAACCATAACCAAAATCAATGTTTCCCATATAAAAAAAGAGAAATTCGCTGCATATATAAAAGAATTATGTTGTTACTTATTAGAGATTACTATGAAAACATTTTTTTATATAAACCACTGATTATTAGGCCCTAATTTTTAAAAAAAAAAAAATAAAAAAAAAAAAAAAAGTTAATATTTTAATTTTTATAATTTCAGCTGATTTTTTGCTTCAAGCGCTGCATTTCTTGGGCGCAATATTACAGGCATTGCTATGTCTGAAGGCATGTTCAAGCTTGACCATGCATCCATTTGCATTGTTGACTTGTCAGCAAACACTGGGCATGCAATATTGGTGAAAGATTTCTTGTCTTTCGCTATCTTTCCTGAAATTATAGGACCTAACCCGTTGCTTCCTCCTGCAACATTGATGTATACTATTGGCTCAACACTTGTATTGTATAGCTCAACTTTATCAAGCACTTTTTGCGTTTCTTTATGCGCTGAAAGAGGCTCTGAAATAAAGCATGGAACATTCAAATTTGTCAGTTCATCAGCGATTTTGCTGTAATGAGGCTGGTCAATTTTGCTTGCAGCCATAATTATTGCGCATCCTCCTTTGGCATAGCCTTTTGATACCATGTTTTCAAGGATTCTTTCCTCAATGCTTTGATTTTTGGCTGGGTTATAAATTAAGTCTTGCCCTGTTATTCCTTTATGCATCTGCATGTAAATCACTGAAGTCTTGATTATTTCATCCAAGGTTAATCTTGGCAGGCAGCCGAATGATTCAACATCCCCTTTTGATGAGAAGATGTCCCTGTCAACCTGCTTAGACCATGAGTAGGGAGATTTTCCTTTTGCTACATTCTCATCATAGTCTTTTTTGTACCAGAATCTTGACGAATCAAGTGTGTGGATTTCATCAATTACTACAACGTTTCCATTTTCATCGATTCCGAACTCATACTTAGTGTCAACTAGTATAAAATTCTGCGCTGCAGCAGTTTCTGTGCCTTCCTTAAAAAGCTGGAAGCTGTACTCTTTGACCTGCTTAAGCTGCTCTTTTGTGGCATATCCTTTTTCAATTATTTCATTTTCAGGAATATCCAAATCATGCCCCGAATCCTCCTTTGTTGTTGGAGTAAATAATGGCTCTGGAAATGCATCAAACTCTTTTAGCCCATTAGGAACCTTTAAATTCCAAGGATTAGGCTTGCCTTTTGAATAATAATTTTTAAAGAAACTGCCGGTTAAATAGCCCCTAACAATTGCTTCCACTGGAAAAGGTTTGCATTCTTTATAGACTAAAACATTAGGGTCTGGCCTGTCAATCATTGCATGCGGAACATTTGTCTTTTTCAAGGCATGATAAGTCATTCCTATTTGCGCTGCTCCTTTGAAAGGAATTTGCTGCCTTTTTAGCACGTAATCAAATGCGGAAATCCTGTCAGTCCTAAAGCTGTACAACTTGTTTCCTTTCATGTGATTGTCAGCAACTTTGCCTCTGTAAAACTCTCCAAGCTCTGGAAAAAAACATCCTTTAAGGACATAATTATTTTCTAATGCCTGTTTAGCTATTGCTTCATAAGATTTAAATGCGTTTTGCATTAATACTTCACTCATTTTTTCAAAAACACCTCATTCATGATTTTTCATATTCCCCACTATTTTTTAAAATATAAGGTTAACTTTTCAGTGACAAAAAGAAAAAACTGTTTTAGTTGAATATTAAATCAAAAGTTCAGGATTATATAAAAAAACAATAGTTAGTAAGTTCAAAATAATATTTTTATAAGCCCATAAGTTAATAATAAGTAATTAAAATGATTGAAAGTGAAAATTTTAAAATAATTGACAGAAGAAATGATTTTTTTTAATCCTTCAATTAATCAGTTTTTTTTTAAGGAAGTAATTAATTATTTAAATAGAATTGTTTCAATTGTATTTTTATGACTGTGATGTTCATAACCCATTACAACAAGAATTACGTTGAGGGAAATGGTTGGGGACCGATAAATTTAGGAAATGAATTGCCAATTAGTCGCACTGTTGAGCTGAGCGACTGCTGCAAAGACGGATTAATCTATGATGTTTATAGGGAAAAAAACGGCAGCATAAACGATGTTTACAGCAAAGACCTGACAAAATTTGGGCAAGAAAATGTCATAACAGGCAATAAAAAGTTTAGGGAACTGAAAAATTACAATCTTGAGTTCTCAATTTCAGGAGTATTGCCAAAAGAAGTAAAAGATTCGATTAAGCATGAAGATTCTTTCATATTCACAGGAGGAAAACTTGACTGGTGCATGCTCAGGACAATCTATGACTCATTGAACGCTTCAGATGCCAAGCTTAAAAAAGTGCTCCTATCTGGAGAAAGCGTTTATAACGAATTTGTGCCGAATTCATTTCATGATGATTCAGACAAAAGCAGCAAAAAAAGAGGAAATGAGCTTCTTTCAATACTGCCAACACAGAATTGGACTCATAAATTAATGTTCATTGGAAAATTATTTGACGAAGAGATGGTGCTAAATATGGATAACAAAAATAAGTATTACGTAAAAACCACTGATGAAAAAGATTACTTTGACAACGTGTTTAAATATAAGAGATTTGGCAGGAAAGATAGGGAGATTAACAGGAGAATTTTCATAAACACTGGAACCTTAGAACCATCTTTTGAGCAGAAAAAGCTTATTGACTGTAATGAAGAGCTCAAAAAAGGCATAATAATAGACTATTACAGAACCAATATTGAGGCAATCAATCATTGGAAACAAAAAGAATAAGTGCGCCCTGGCTGGGATTTGGGTTCTAGGGTATTACTTAAGCATTAAACTTAATATAAACAATGAGCACATGATTTAAAAAATTACTTAATAAGTATTATATTTAAAATATACATAAAAAATACAAATATTTTTTAGTCAAAGGTGAATTAAATCAAATATGAGTATAGATATTATATCAATAATTTTAAATTTTTTACCCAACACTAACATATTTTTATTTCTGGCAATTTATACTTATTTTATGTATATTCTATTTTTTAAGAAAGGTAAATATGTTACAATTAAAAATTTAAAAGAATCTGGAAACTTACTCTTAATATTCTTAGCTTTATTTTGTCTTATAGTTCCACTCCTATTTAGTATAAATATTATAAATTTTATATTATTTAATAATCCCCCACCAGGAGAATTAATAACTAGTTTTGGATATGGAATAATTGCGCTTATTATATATACTTTTTTTCCTTATATAATTCAAAGAGAAATCAATAAGTCAAAAAAAGAATTTTATTTAGGAAATTGGTTAAATTTTATATTTTTTATAGAAATTTTAGTATTAATTTTTTCATTGATAAATACAATTTATACTTTATTTTTTGTTTCAAAAGAAATTAGTAGTTCATTAGGAAGTATTTCAATTTTTATGAGTATGTCTATATTAATTAATTATTTTTACTTAAAATCTATTTCATTTATAACTTTTGGAAAGAATAAAAAATTTAGATTTAAAAATAAGATAAAAATAAGTATTTTTGTTTTAATTTTATCAATTTTATTTTGTATAATTTATTGGAAATAAACGTCTTTTAAAAATAAATTAATTTTTTCTTAATAATCTTAAATTAGATTTATCTTCAATTCTCATAAATACATTATCATTTAGAGATTCATATTCTCCTTCAAAAACATTTTTAGCATCTTCTACTACAGTAATAAATACTTGACCTTCAACGTCAGAATTGTCTAATAATCTTTTAAAAGACAATAATGAATTACTAAATCTCTCCCAAGTTAATTCTTGATCTCTAGGTGAATCTAAATAAATTAACTTTGGATAATTTATATTATCATTTTCTAAAGAAGTTTTTAATAATGAATAAAATAAACCTAATCTTATTATTATTCTATTACTTGAGGAAGTAATTTTATTTAAATTTTGGATACCATCTCTATTGTTAGTAATAGTTATATCAAAATTTTCATTCAAATTTGCTTTTTCAAATGAAGGATAATTAATATTATTAAAAAAAGAATTAAAATTATTATTTAAAATAGATAATAACTTTTCTTCTCTACTTTTATTAATTAAATCGGATTCTATCTCTTTAATTTTATTGTTTAAAATTTTAATTTTGTTTTTTAAATCTTCAATTCTTTCGTCTTCATGTTTGAAAGATTCTAATATTTCAATATTTTTATTTATAAAATTCAATTTTTCTTCTCTTTTTGAAATTTCATAACTTAATTCAGAAATTTTATCTAAAATAGGTAATTTATTTGTTTTAATAAAATCATTTAATTTTTTTTCTTTAATATTTATTTCATTAATTAATTCTTCTCTTTCTTTTATTAATTTATTTACATTTTCTTTATCATTATTTATAACATCAACAGAATCTTTTAGTGCACCTTTTAAATAACTTAAATATTTCATATTATTATCAAAATAATTATTTAATGATTTTTCCTCATCTAATTTTTCTTTACATAATGGACAATTATTATTAAGTTGTTTAATTATTTTTTTATTGCATTCAGGACAAATAGATATATCAAATTTTTTCATTAAATTAAATGAAGTTATATTTTTTTCAGTTTTAGAAATTTCTTCTGAATAATCATTTAATATCTTAGTTGTTTGTTTAATATTAGTATTACAATTAAATATTAAATTATTTATTTCCTCTAATCTTTTCTTTAAAAAATATAAAGTATCTTTTTCTTGAACAGGTAAATCAATTTGAATTAAAGCCTCTTGATTTATATTATTTAAATTATCTTTTAAAGTGTCAATTTCTTTTAATATATTATTTTTATTTTCAATTTCAGCAAAATAATTATCTATATTAAATTTTGAATTAAAAAAAGATCTTTTTGTATTTAATTGGTCAATAGAATTTTTAACTTGTTCTTTTAAATTACCTAATTCAATTTCATCAGATGATTTTTTTATTTCATTTGTATTCAAGAAAAGACTTAATACTTTTTTTTTCAAATAATTTGGAAAATAAATATCACTATACCTAAATAATTGGCCTGCTGCTACTCCTTGATTTAAATAAAAAAGATTTGAAAAATGAGGAAAACCTATACTAACTTTTTTACCTTTTGAACTAATAGTAGGAATATAATCAAAATTTGTTAATTTTTTAAATAATAATTTTTGATAATCAGAGTAAGATATAGATTCTGGTATAATTGATGAAGTTAATATTTCTTGAATAGTTTTATTATAAAATAATTCAATTGTTGAATCAATAATATATAAATTTCTTTTTATTGTTAAAGTTTCATTATTTACCTCTAATTCTGCATAAAAAAAAGAACAATCTTTTAAAATACCATACTCCTTTAAATCATTACCATCATCACCTAAAGCAAAATCAATTAATTTAATAAACAAACTTTTTCCACAAGAGTTATTATTACCAACTAAAATATGTAAACCTTTTTTAAAAGATTTATCAAATTTATGTAAACCTTCCACTTTTAATCTTTTTATTTGAATATAAGGATTTTTATTCATAGATTTAACTCCTTAAAATTATCAATTATTATACCTTTTATTTCATTAAAAGATTCTTTTTTAAAAATATTGTTTATAATTTTAGATCTAATATTTTCTATTTGCATAGATTTATCATTTTTTAATGATTTAAATAATTTTAACCCCTCTAAGGTTAAAGAAAAAGAATATCCTTTATCAGTTAATTCAACATTCACTAATCCTTTACCTAATAGATATGCAATGTTTAAATCATTTTTACTATTCCAAACACTTATTCTTTCAATATCATATAATAAGTTATATTCTTCAGTATGATTTAAATGAATATTTTTTGAGAATTCCGGATGTATTTTTTCACATAATTTACCTAAATAAAGTGGATTTTTAATAAAAAATAAAAAAGTCATGAATTTATGTTTTTCATAAATTATATTTTTTTGTGAATTTCCTAATAATAAAATCATTTGAGCAAGTTCTAAAAATTTAGTATTATCAATTTCTTTCATTTTAATATACCTTTTATTTCTTTTAACCATTTTTTTGATAAACTTAATAAGCATTCTGAAGTTATTTCATACATTTGTCCATCAAAGTAATAATTAGGTAATTTTTCTATTATTTCTTTGTTTTTACATTTTTGTTTAAATTCTTCAAGTTTATTAAAAAATTCTATTAAAAATAATCTTGCTTCATTAGTTGATTCTTTTTCTAAAATATTTTTTTCTAAATCAAGACAAAAATTTTCTAATTCATATTTAATAGAGGTCAATTCCATAAAAATAATTTCATCCGATTTTTTATATTTTCTTCTTATTCCTTCACTTAATATTCTATTTCTTTTTGCTTTAAGAATATCTTGGTATTCATTTATACCTCCCATACGAAGTTTTTGTTCTAATATTGATTGTTTTTCAGAAAATGTTTTTTGACCTTCATCATCAATAATTATATTTTGTGCATAATTTATACTTTCAGGAATCCAAATAGGATTTATTCCTTTAAATTTAGTAACAAAATCTTCACGTATTTTTTTTCCTTCTTCTGTTTGTTTATAAATTTCTTCGATCCAATTATTTAATATTTCTTTTTTATCATCATCTGAAATATTACTTTCTTCATCATAAATTTCCTTATATACTTCAGGAAAACAAGATAATTTACTTTTAATATTTTGAGAGGGAGTCCATAATACAATTTTAAATGGATATTCAGGATTATCTAACACTTTTTTTTCTGATAAACTATCTTCCAATATACCATGAATATCTTCTTTAGGAGAAAATAAACAAAAACAATCAATTTCTAAATTAGAAGCTTTAACTTGATGAATTTTATAAACAACTTTTTCTGGATTTAATTTACTTTCATAATGTTTAACTTCAAAAAACCATTTTAAATTTTTATCTCCAACAATACCTAAAAAATTATTTTTTTTGAAAAAAGCAAATGTTTTAATATCTTTTCCTCCCTGAAAACCAGATTCATATTTTCTTATTGAACTAATTCTAGAAAATTGTTCAAATAATACTTTTAAAGCTTTAATTGAATTATTTTCACCTTTTTTTCCTTTTTTTTGAGGATTCAATTTTTTATTTTTTTTAGATAACATGTTTAGTATAATATTAAAAGTTATAAGTTTAAAAGGTTAACATTATAATTTAATTTCTTTCTTTATTTCTTCTCCTTCTTCTGTTAGTTGGTATAATCTTCCTAGTTTTAGTTCTGGGGTTAAGCATTTAACTAATTGCATTGTTTCAAGTTCTAAAAGTGTGCTACTGCATGTTGATCTTGCTATTTTTAGCTCTTGGGATAGTTCTGTTGGTGTTTTTGGCTTGTTTAAAGCATTAATTATTATTTTCTTATTTTTACTTCCTTTAACTTTACCTAATTTTAACCAATCCATAACGTTTTTAAAACGTGTTGTTTTTATTTGAATAGGTTAAGAATACGTTAAAGAGGCGTTAAAATAATGAAAATTAGTATTTTTTGGATAGTTGTAATTATAATTTTAATTGGATTAGTATCAGATTCGGATTCAAAAAAATATATTGATATTTCTCCTTTAGAAAC
Source organism: Candidatus Nanoarchaeia archaeon (assembly GCA_041652755.1). GTDB lineage: Archaea > Nanobdellota > Nanobdellia > Tiddalikarchaeales > Tiddalikarchaeaceae > JAQTTT01. The sequence continues at coordinate 52,586 of JBAZGS010000002.1, read as the reverse complement.
ACAAGAATTAAATAATTTATCCATTCGTTTAGAATCTTCAACAGCTTCACCCACAGGAACAGTATTAAATAAATATTATTCTAATAGTATAAAACAAAATGTTGCGATTGTTGAAATTACTATAAAAAATATAGGAAAAACCTCAAAATATATTAACTCAGATAAATTTAAGTTATTAGATGATCATGGAAATATATATGATTGTATAAATAATGACTGGATTAGTCAAAATGATTACTCAAAATATGTATTAAACGGCTATTCAGATGTATTTTCAGATTATTTACAACCTTTAGAATCAGAAGATATAGATTTGTTATTTGAAATTCCAAATACAATAACTTATAATATAAAATTAAGATATTATAAATAATGTTGCATATGATTATTTAATATATTATTTCTCAAATATATTTGATAAAAAAAAAATCATTTTCTCATGCTATGGCTCTCGCTATGGACAATTTCTCGGGCTATGCCTCGAGCTATGATTATTAATTTTCTCTTGCTTACTCTCTTGCTTATACTGGATTTTTGTCTGTCGTTTCTTTCTATTTTAGCAGCATTTTTTTAATAAATTTAATTAAATTTTGTTTGTTTATGTTAAACTAATATTATAACAATTAAGTTACAAATATATTATATATAATATAATAATAAAATACAATAAATAAACAACAATACTGTTAATATTTATTATTAATAATTGGGAGCATTAAAAAAAAAATATAATTTGTAACTCTTTTGTTAATAATATTTATTAAAACACTTCACTTATTATTTTTTTACGCACAATTATATGATTATCTTCTCCACATTTCCATTCATCAATAAGATAATGAAATAAGATTTCTTTAAACACAGTTAAATCATTAGATTTAAAATTGAATTGCATTTCAATAGTCTTTAAACTAAAGTAATCATTAATTTTTGGACAATTGGAATAAAGATAATTAAGTGCTAAGTATATATTTGACTTTTTATTTAGGATAATATTTGGATTTTTTCCTTTTTTTCCATTTATAAGTTTACATATTTTAGGATAAAGTTTAGAAAACGTTTTAATTAACCTATAAGTATACTCTGCATAAGTAAAATTAAATAAATCACTTATTCCATTACTTGAAATAACCGAATTTTCTTCAAGTTTTTCTTTAATTAATTCACATTGTTGTTTTTTAGTATCATTAATGCGCAAACTTTGTTTTTCTTCTATATTGATTACTTTTTGTAAAATTAAATCTAATTTTTTATTTATTAATTCATCTGATTCATTCATTTATACCACCCCATAATAATTTGTTCTAATTGTTGTAGCAATTTTGATTAATTTTCTTTGTTGTAATCTTTTTATTACTTTGGTTAATTTTTCTTTAGTAATCCCTGATACAATAGTTAAAGTTTCAAGACTTGCACAATTCATTTGTTTAATTAAAAAAAGGATTAATTCATCCCTAAAATTACAAGATTCAAAATCAATTTGTGCCTTTGTCATCATTAGATTTAACCTCTTTTTTCTTAATTTGTTTAATTAATTGCTCTTTGGCTTCTAACTTAACAAAATCCATTAAATCAGACCAGTTTTTAAAAGAAGATTTAATTTCCATTATTCCCACTCCCTTCATCTTTTTCCATTTCCCTCTCAATAAGGAATCTCACGAATCCAGAAAATGTTCGTCCTGTACTTTTACATATTTGTTTTGATTTATTAAATAAATCTTCATCTAAACAAATATTCTTTGTAATAATTGTCATAAATAATCAAAAATCAACATTTTTATATATTATTTTGGGGTATAAAATTACCTATGGAAGAAGTAAAATATCCTTATAGAAGTAAAGAATATTTTAATGATTTTATTGAATTAATTCATAAACCTTTATCTGCATTAGAATTAAAAAAAATAAGAAATAGAGATATAGATAATATTAATAAAGAATTAAGAATTTTGACTAAAAAAGGATTAATTAAGAAAAATGATGGAAAACCAATAACTTATGAAATAAATTATAATGGATTTATAAGCAAATGTATTAAACTAAATATTATAAAAAAATGGGATAAATTAATACCTATTGCAGAAATTTTTTTAAAAAAAATAATTGAGAAAAAGGAATCAGATAAAGTTTTTTATTTAAAATATAAAACTAGAGATGGATTACCTTATGAAGAAGGATTAAAATATTTATTTGATGCTTTTCCAAAATATTTATGGCTTTTTACAAAAATAGGTAATAAAGAAATAAAAAAAGAAGCTAATTATTTTTTTGATTTATTCTTTAAAGATATTAATATTGATTTAATTATGTTTGATTCTTTTGTAAAAAAAAATGATTATTAAAGAAAAAACATCAATAAAATAATATATTTTTCAGTCTATGAAATTTTATTAAATAAGGTATATTTTTATAGTTAAAAATTATTTAAATTTTAATGGTTGATGAATTTGGAATAGCAAAATTATTGATGAAATATGTTATTGAAAAAAATAATTATGAAGGAATTATTCCTCAAGGATTAAAAGATAAGTTAGATAAAGAATTAAATGAAATTACAAAAGATTATTCAGTTGAGGGGAAAAGACTAATTGAAACTTGTGCAAAAGCAAATAATTCTTATGATTATTTTCATTCTTTTATTGCTTTATTAAAGGAAATAAAAGAGACTAAAGAAATATTAATTCTTTCAAATACTATTGGATACTTTTATTTTATGTTATATAATGAATTTAAATCAGCAGAATTTTTATTATTAGCAGAATATGCATATAAAGATATTTATAAATTTTTAAATGATTATGAATTAGAAAAGAAAGAAAGAATTCATAAAGGACTTATATTACATCAATTAGGTTGGATTTATAGAAAAAAGAATAATGTTGAAAAATTGAAACAATACACTTTATTTGCATTTATTGAAGATATTGTTAGTGAAATAGAAAAAAAAATATCCACTTGTTATATGGGAAAAGCATATTTAGTTCTTAAAACAGAATTTTTTTCTCAAGAAAAATTAGATGAAATTGTTTCATTTGTTAGGAAAAATTATGATAGTTTAAAAGATTTTATTTATTTTCCAGAAAGTTTTATTTATTTTTATTCAAAAGAAAAAAATAAATTTAGTTTTTTAAATAGTTTTAATAAAAATTTATTGAATATTTTTTCTAATTGGATTAAAAATTCAAAAGATAATAATGAAAAAGGATTAAGATTTGAAGATTGTTGTACTTATTTATTAAGTACTTTGGATCAAATAAATGTTATTAAAAATATAAATGTCGGACCTAGTGATAATATATTAAAAGAGTATCAAATAGATATAGCTTTTAGAAATAATCTAATTTATCCATTTAAAAATTTATTTGGAGAATATGTTTTATGCGAATGCAAAAATACAACTGAAAAAGTTAATTCTAGCCAATTAAATCATTTTTTAACTAAATTAATTTTTCATAATTGTAAATTTGGAATTATATTTTCTGTTGAAGGAACAACTGGGGATCTTGGAAAAATATGTAAATTAACTAAAATTAAAGCATTTCATCATGTTAATATTTCAATTATTGAAATATTAAAAAAAGAATTAGACAATATTAATTCACCTGAGGAATTATTAGATATAATAATAGAAAAATATGAAAAAATAAGATTTGATTCATTAGAATAAAATTAAATTATTTCATTCTTTGTATCTCTGCTTTTATCATTTCTTGGATTGCTGAGTAAGGTATCATGTCATTTCCTACTTTTACCATTGTTATGGCCTCTTTTTCATCAACGAGTAGTCCACAGTATGAGCAGTATTTGCTTGCTGAGTTGTTTTTTTGATTACATCTTGGGCATTTGATTTCTGTGAATTCCAGCTCTTCTTCATGCTTTTTTAAGCCATGCATCTTCAAAATGGCATCGTCAATGTCTCTTCCTGAGAGATGAACATAGATTGCTGGCATTTTACTGCCTAATCTCCATCCAAAATAGTTGCACATTTGAGCTTCTGTTAATTTATTTGCTAACTCTGATGCTCTGCTGTGTCGAAAGTTATGAGGATTAACATCTTTCTGTATTTCTGATAATTTTGCAATCTCTTTAAATCTCTTGGCTACTCCTCCATATTTCATTCCTTTGCCTTTGTTGTTTGTTGACATAGTAATCCATAAATAACTGTCTCTTTTGTCTCTTAGTGGATGATTTTCTATCCATGTTGCAAGCAGTTGTGTTGAATTTATTAATAAGTCTGTTCTCATTCCTGTTTTTCCTGAAACAATAACTTTTACTCCATATTCTGTGAAGCTTAAATCCCTAAGTTTAATATTTAATAATTCTCCTATTCTAAAACCTCCTTCATAAAGTGTTGAAATCATTGCTTTGTCTCTTAAATTTCCTGAATGAGCAATCATTTTGTTTATATCTTCTTTTGAGAGTAAGTCATCCGGAAGTCTTGCTTTGCATTGTTTTAATCCTATGTTAATCCATTTGACTTTGTCTGGATAATTCATTTCTGTCCATGGAATTTCTGCTATCCATTTGTAAAAACTCTTTAAGGATCGTTTGAAATCTCTCTTAGTATTTTCTGTGTAAGATTTTCCTGTTGATGGAACTCTTCCATTCTCAACATGTTCAACAATTAATCTTTTTAGATCATCAATTGTTGCTTTATCAAAATCCATGTTAAGCCATTTGCCCATTCTTTTAAGTCTATGCAGATAAAATAATACCCTATCAAGACTTAGGCCGAATGCAAATAAGTCATCTTTTAATTTTAATAGAAATTCTTTATTTTTTGTTGTTAAATTTTTGTCTTTTTCTATATTTTTGACAGTTTTTTCATATCTTTTTCTTCTGTCATGTATGTCTAATTCATCCATGTATATCACCTAAGTATTTGTTCTTTTTAGTTCATACCTTAAGTGATACCTATGGAATTCCCGCCCTGGCTGGGATTCGAACCCAGGTTATCGGCGTGACAGGCTGATGTCCTAACCACTAGACTACCAGAGCATTAATAATATATTAGCTAATATAGTATTTTTAAACTTTATCACTTGGCAGTATTAAATCTTATTCTGTTAAGAAGTAATTATGGAATTCGCTATAGACATAGTCTTTTTTAGAATCCAATGACTGCTTGTTAGGGTTATAGATCTCCTGGAATAAATCGCCAATGTACATTTCATCATTGACTGAGCTTAAGAATTGCTCGCGAGTCTTTATGATGACTGTTTCTAAATCAGTAGTGCTGTGGGTTCTGTTTAATCTTATTTTTAAAAGTTGCTGGAATTTTTCCTTGGAAATTGTCTCTTTATCTTCAGAGCATAAAACATTGAATGTGCTGAAATATTTATCTAACATAGGAGAAAAATAAAAAAACAATTCTTTATAACCTTTTTGGTTCATTTATTTTTTTGGTTTATTGAAAGCACTATTGTTTGAGTGTTGAGTTTTTTGTCAATTTTGCCCTCATCATTTAGTATTTCAACCCTGCTATTGTCAAGTGTTAAATCCCCTAAGAACCCTATTTTAGTGTTGGCTTTGTAGCTGAATTCAACCTCTTCTTTTGGCTTTAAATTCTTAACTTCCCATTGGATGAATTTTTGCTTGTTGATTATTTTTATGTCTCCATGCACTGTGCCAAAGCTGTGAATGTCAGAGATTATTGATGGCAAATGTTCCAGGATTTTTAAATGGCTGAATTTTTTGCTTGAAACATTGGTTATTTTCAGCACTATTTTGAAACTAAGGGAGTTATGGCTTATTTTAATGTCTTTTAATTCTTTTTTGACCTTAATAGATTTGGTTAAAGAGAAATAAGTCAATATTATTAGAAATAGCAGGACTAATAATGGAAGCAAGTAGTCTATTTCATAGCTTAATGTTATGCTTTCTCCTGGATTCAAAGAGGGAACCTCATAGATTATTGAAGATGCTGTTAGTGAGTATGGAACTGTTGCTGATTTAATCAATAACGATTCTAAAATGTTTATTTGCTGTTCTTGGCTGAAAGCTGGAATTACTGTTTCTTTAGAATTAGTGATTATTATTTTGTTCGACTGCTTTACGATTTCAATTTCTCCTGAAGGCTCTTGAAGGGTTGCTATTCCGCTTATTGTCCCTAAATCAAGCTCAAACCATTTCATTGAAACGTTTATTTTCAGATAAGGAGTGGTTAATTCTTCGCCAATATTAAGGGAGAGATTGTAGCTATTAATGCCTTCCAGTAAATCAATCTGCTTTGAAGTGTAATAGACTGAATTGTCGCTATCATCATAAACATTTATTTGCAAAAGAGCAGTTTTTGCTTTTTCAAAATAATTATTTTCAATTGTTAAATTGATGTTAAAATCATTCAAGGGGTCAATGTCTTGCTCAATTTCCATGGAATCAAGCTTTAAGTATAATTCAGGACCTCTTACATCATAGCTTATTCTTTGTGTTACTTCTGTGAAGTCGCTGAATTTTATGAAAACATCCTCATAATACCTTTGGGCAGCTAAATTGTTTGGAACAATAATGTTTATTTTGGCTATTGTTTGAGTGTTGCCTGGAAGTATTAAAAAGTAAGTTGGCTCTATTGCATAAAGCTTGTCTGTTAGCAAGAATATTGTTGCTGTTTTATTCCACATGTCAGTATTATTTATTAATAAGTTGTAAGAAACAATCTCCCCTGGCTTTACCTGATTGATTATGGCACTTGTTTTAATTTCAATTCCAGAGCATGCAATAGGGATTATTGCAAGAATTAGTAATATTGAAAATAAGCTTTTTTGCATGAGCTTATTGATAAGTTAATTATTTTTAAATTCTGTGATTTTGAAAACTTTTTTTACAGTGCTTTGTATAGTTTTTTCGCAATCGCTTAACTTTAAGCCTTTTATTTTGGCAATCATTTCATAAGAATTAATGACATTAATTGGAGTGTTTAGTCCGCTTTTCCATAAATAAGGGCTGTCAGTTTCGCATAATAACCTATTAATCGGCACTTCTTTTGCCAAAGCTTGGAATTGCTCAGAGTATTTTATGCTTGCAGGAATTGAAAAATAAATATTGGGGTTAAGCATTGCATCTTTTAGAAGTTTTTTTTTACCAGTGAAACAGTGAAGGATTACTGGAACTTTCAAAGTTTTTAGCTCATTTATCACTTCTTTTTCAGCGCTTCTTGAATGAACTATTAAAGGCTTATTTAATTCTTGGGATAATTTTATTAATTTTTTAAAATTAACTGATTGGGCTTTGCTAATGCCATTTTTATAATCCAAACCAACCTCTCCAATTGCCACTATTTCATTTTTGTTTTTGATTATTTGGCTTATTACTCTATTGTCAAAATCATTTGTTGGATGCATACCTAGTGAAGGGTAAACGTTTTTGTAATTTTTAGATAATTCAAGCACTTTTTCATTGTCTGAATAGTCTAAACCGTTAGTTATTAGGATTATATTGTTTCTTTCGCACTCATCTATTGCTCCTTTAATGGATTCATATTCTTTGCTTGTCAAATGGCAGTGAATGTCAAATTTCATTGATAGTAAAGTATAAAACTACTAATTTATTATTTTATTGATTATGAGAGAAGACTTATTTATAGCCTTATTAATTATTGTTGGCTTTGCTTTATTGTTTTACTTTCAAACTTGGACTTTTTACCTGTTCATTTTCATAGTTGTTTTCATGATTTTTTACATTTTTTTCATAAAAAAATATGACGAGTTTGAAAGGGGAATCATTTTCAGGATGGGAAAATTCAGCAGGGTTGCTGGTCCAGGATGGAGCGTTGTTATTCCATTTTTTGAAAAAGAATTCTCAAGAATTGACGCTAGAACAAGGATGATTGAGCTAAACATTGATGAAGCTTACACTTTGGATGATTTAAGGCTGAATATTAATGGCATGTTTTATTACAGAATTGTTGATGCTGAAAAAGCAATTCTTAAGATTGACAATTACACCAAAGGCATTCAGAATTTGATTATTAGCCAAACAAGGAATGTTATTGGAAAGCTGAACATGAGGGAAGTTTTTTCCAATCTTTCCAGCCTCAATGATATATTAATTGATGCTATAAAGAATGATGTTTTGAAATGGGGAATTGATGTTAATATGATTCAGCTAAAGGAAGTTATTCCTCCAATGGAAATTGCTATTGCTATGCAATCTAAAGAGATTGCTTCCAATGATTTGCAAGCCACCAGATTCAAGGCTGAGGCCAAAAAATTGGTGATGAAAGCATTGGGTGAAGGGGCAAAGAATTTTGATGACAAAGCAATGATGTATTTATACATTGAGGCTTTAAAATCAATGGGTGAAGGGCCTGGAAGCAAAATAATCTTTCCAGCAGAGTTCATGAAAATTGTTGGAACTGTCGGAGCTGGATTAAGCAAAGGCTCTTTGAAAGACGCTGATGTGCCTAGCCTTATAGCTCAGGTTAAGAATGCTTTAACTGGAACTCAATAAAATTATTTTTTTGGTTTTATTTTTGACAAGAATTCTTTCTCTTCAGCCAAGTTGGCTGATTCAATTGCTTTTTCTAAGTCCTGGTTTGACAAATGTCCCCATTTTTCCCAATCCTTATCAACATCATGCTCAAACACTTCATTATTTTTTCCAATTAAATTAACATATGCTCCTTTATCTTCATAAAATCCTCTTGACTCAGTTATTTTGTAAGGAATGCTTAAAGGACTAATTATTTCTCTTCCATATATTTTTTCAGAATTATTAGAAGAATCCATTAATTTTTCTTTAAATAATACCATTTCATGGCCACCTCTTAAAATTTTTCCGTTCTCTTTTATGAATTCTCCTTTTTTTGACCAATTCATTTTCTTAATATTAATGAAATATCCTTCAACTACTTTTGCTGGAGAATCTGACTCTTCTTTTAGGCAATAATTAATCATGTCTGCTGCGAATCTTGCTTGCTGAAGGCAGGTAAGAACTGCTGGAGTATAAAGTTCTGAAGCGTTTTTTGGAAGCTTTGAATAGATATAATTAATGGTTGAGCTTGGCTTAATAATATATGTTAAAGAATCTTTTCTCCTATTACCCGCACTATCAAAATCATGAATGATTAACTCAGGCATCCTATTAATCAAATCCTCTGCTGAATTTAATTTAAAGTATTTAGCTATTTCTTTAGCTTTTATGCATGCTTCCATGATTAATAATAGGAATAAATCTCTTTAAAAAAGTTTTAATTATTGTTTTTCTTTGATTTTTTTAAACAATCCTGCAAGAGCCCTTGCTTCCTTTTTTCTGACAAATGCGCGGTTGATTATGTTTATGAATACTTCTTTGAAGTTATCATAGTTTTTAATTCCTCTTTTGAGCTCATCAAGCCTTAAAATTACTGCTTTTAATTCTCTTTTGTTTGCCAGTTTTTCTATATTGCTTTCTTGGCTGAAAAGCTCATATAAGATTACTGCTAACGCATGGCTGATGTTCATTGCTTTGTACTCTTTGCTTGTTGGAATATGGACTAAGATGCTGCACTCTTTGATTTCTTCATTTAGTAAGCCAATGTCTTCCCTGCCTATTATTATACAGTAATTAAGTTTACTGTCAATGTTTTTTGCTAAGTCTTTTGGAGTCAAGTATAATCTGTGAATATTGCTTGAGCTGCCTAATTTGGCGCTTGTAGCTATTAAATAGTCTGCTTTTATTTCACTTAAATTTTTTATTATTTTGGCTTTCTCTAAGAGTTTTATTGAGCGCATTGCCCTGGCCTTGGATTCATCAGTGATTACTTCGCATTTTGGATTCACTAAATAAAGCTCTTTTAGCCCAAAGTTTGCCATTATTCTAGAGATTGCCCCTAAATTGCCGCTTGTTTGTGCGCCAACTACTGCAACTGATATCATTGATTATTTTATGATGGAGTTTTTTATAAAACTATAACTAATTATTTACAATATAGTAAATAATTTAGTTTTTTAATAATCAATGCAAATAAAATATATGGAATTCAAAAAAGAAGAAACAAGGGATTTAATAATCTCAATTATAGGATTAAGCCTTCTTTCAGCTCTTTTTGATTTTAAAAACATTTTAGTTTATGTTGTGATTTATGGAGTTTCAACAACTTTAAAGATAATTGCTGAAAAATTTGTTGCAAAAAAATATGATTTGGATGCCAATTACTCATTTAGCTACAATTTCTTCATAATAAGCCTAGTATTGTCACTTATGTCTTTTGGCTCAATTGTTTTTCCAATGCTGGGATTCATCACACCAAGCCAAAAGCAGATTAAGCGCCTTGGAAAATCTTACTCAAACATAACTATTAGCGAAAAAGGATGGATTTCATTAAGCGGAATACTGCCCAGCACCCTATTAATAATTGCTTCACTATTATTATTCAACGTAAGCCCTTTATTTTTTCAAAAAATGATGGATATAAATATCTTACTCCTGCTTTTTTCGCTTATTCCTTTTGCAAAATTTGAAGGAAGCAACATTTTGTGGTGGAACAGGTTTTTATGGATTGGAATACTTGTTTGCTCAATGATTTTTTCATTCCTGGCAATTTTTAAAATAAACCTTATACTCTCTTTGTTATTCTTACTAGCAGTCTTTATTTTAGTGTTCATTTCTTGGGAGAACGTATTTAAAGCATATTGAATAAGCACCCATTAAAAACCTCTTTTTTTAAAAAAGAGAAAAGATTTTAAAAGAATGACATTATTAATTTTTACTAGTAGGTGATTATTAAACATGCCAAACAAAAGCATAGATGAAAAAGTTCCAACAAAAAATTTGATGAATAAAACAGTAGTTTCAAGAAGTGGCAAAACCTTTGGAAAAACTAGTGACTTAATATTTGATACTGGCAGCGGAGAATTAATATCTTTCGTTGTAAAAGATCCAACTTCTTATGCACTAAACTTTGATTTAGAAAAGACAAAAGAAGGAGATATAAGGATTCCATTCAATGCAGTAATAGCAGTCGGCGACTACATACTTATTGCTGAGGAAGACTTGTAAGGAAAAAAAATAATTTTAGAAACTTAAAAAAAAAATTGGCTTAATCATTATAGCTTCTTTTTTCTGCTATTAAGCTTTGAAATCAATACTGCTGGAGCTATTATTGCAAAAAAAATTGCTGCAATCCAATATTTCTTGCCAGGTTTTTTTTCCAATTTTTTCTTTTTACAAAATAAATTAAACATACTATGTAGATAATCTCTCATTATTTAAAAACATTTAAAAGATTTCATTAAATATTATTATTTGTGAAAAATTTTATATTCATAGCAAGGGCAGGGCAAGGTGCAAAAAGCGCTGCAAATGTTTTAGCAAAATCAGCTGCACTTCAAGGATTAATGATTCAAGAATTCCCAGAATACGGGCCTGAAAGAATGGGAGCTCCTGTAAAATCTTATGTTAAAATTGACAATAAGCCAATCAGGGATTTTTCTCCAATACTTAAGCCTGATTTTGTGGTTTTAATTGACAAAACTTTGATAAATCTTGTTTTAAGCCTTGATTTAAAAAACGCTGTTTTAGTCATTAATGACACTTGCATGCCGCAAAAATATGTTGATAAATATAAATTAAAAAACAAAATAGCAGTTATTGATGCTTCAAAGATTTCATTAGAATCTATAGGTTTAGATAAGCCTAGCATTCCAATGATTGGCTCATTATTAAAATTTGAAAACTCAATTAAGATTGAATCAGTTAATAAAATCATTAAGCAATTTTTTGAAAGCGCTGGAAAAGAAAAAGTTGTTGAATCAAATATTAAAGCAATTAAAGAATGTTATAAAGGTGTTAATTTATGAAAAAATTAAAAAGCTCAGAAATGCCTACAGGCGGAGTTATTGACAAGAAAGCTAGCAGCTTAGAATATAAAACTGGGGATTGGAAGAGCTTTAAGCCAATAAGGGACCAAAAAAAATGCACTAACTGCTTATTATGCGCAGTTTTTTGCCCTGAAAATTGCATAAAAGTAAAGAATGGAAAGGTTCAGGATGCTGATTTAAATTATTGCAAAGGCTGCGGAATATGCGCAACACAATGCCCATTTAAAGCAATTGAAATGAAAAAATTGGAGGAGTGCGATTTATGAAAATTGAATTAACCGGAGCCCAATCCGCAAGCTATGCAATGAAACAGATTAATCCTGAAGTTGTTAGCGCTTTCCCTATTACCCCTCAGACTGATATCATGAAAGAGTACGCAATTTATGTTAAAGACAAAAAAGTTACCACTGAATTCGTCTTAGTTGAAAGTGAACACAGCGCTTTAAGCGCATTGGTTGGAGCTAGCAGTGCTGGAGCTAGGGCTATGAGCGCAACAAGCAGTGCAGGCCTAGCTTACATGTTTGAAATCTTAGGTGTTGCAAGCGGGCAAAGGCTTCCAATAATTCTTAACATAGTTAACAGGGCATTAAGCGGACCAATAAATATTCATTGCGACCATTCGGACAGCATGGCTTGCCGAGACAGCGGATGGATTCAGCTATACAGCGAAAATTCCCAGGAAGTCTATGACCAAACAATAATAGGATTAAAGCTTGCTGAAAAAATGAGCATTCCTTTAATGGTTATGCAGGATGGATTCATTTGCAGCCATTGCTTCCAGAACATGGAAGTTTTGAAAGACATGGAGGTTAAGAAATTTATAAAAACATTCAAGCCAAAGTATTATTTGCTTGATTTCAAAAAATGCGTATCAATGGGCCCTTTGGAGCTTACAGATTCTTACTTTGAAACTAAAAAACAGTTAAGCTTAGAAATGGATAAGGTCTTAGCAGAATATAAAAAGATTTCTCAAGAATACTATAACTTAAGCAAAAGATTATATGAACCTGTTGAAAATTATAAAGCATCAGATGCTGATTATGTAATAGTTGCTCTTAACAGTGTTTGCGGACTCATAAAAGACTCTGTTGACGAATTAAGAACTAAAGGCATAAAAGCAGGATTGCTTAAAATCAGGATGTTTAGGCCTTTCCCTTATAGTGAAATAATGAAACCTTTGTTTAATGCCAAAAGCATCACTGTTTTAGATAGAAGTGAAAGCTTCGGAGCTAATGCGCCACTTTATTCAGAAATACTTTGCACTATGAAAAATAAAAAAGTTGAAAGCGCTATTTATGGATTAGGGGGAAGGGAAATATTTAAAGAGAATGTTATGGAATTATTCATGAACATGGTTAATAATAAAAAGCAAATGAGGTTTGTTAATTCAAAATGATTACAATAAAAGATTTGGTCAATGCACCTGAAAGGTTTGTAAGCGGACACAGAAGCTGCGCTGGCTGCGGATTTCCCTTGATTGTAAGGACAATACTTGCAGCAACTAAAAATCCAGTGGTTGTTGGAGCTGCAACAGGCTGCTTGGAAGTAACAAGCACTATTTATCCATTCACCAGCTGGAATACTCCTTTTATTCATAATGCTTTTGAGAACGCTTCAGCAACAATGACAGGAGTAAGCAGGGCTTATAAAGCAATGAAAAAAAGCGGCAAAATAAAAGAAGATGTTAAATTCGTGGTGTTCGGAGGAGATGGAGGAACTTATGATATAGGGCTTCAGTCATTAAGCGGCGCACTGGAAAGGAAGGAAGATTTCTTATACGTTTGCTATGACAATGAGGCTTACATGAATACTGGAATACAGAGAAGCAGCGCAACTCCAAAAGGAGCTTACACTACCACTACCCCTGGAGGCAAGCCTGAGTTCAGGAAAGATTTGGCAAAGATAGCAATAGCACATAACATAAACTATGTTGCAACAGCAAGCCCTAATAATTTCATGGACTTGGCAATGAAGGCAGAGAAAGCATTCAACACCAAAGGCCCTAGCGTATTAATAGTTCTCAGCCCATGCCCTTTAGGCTGGGGTTCAAAGACTGACCAGTCAATCCAAATAGCTAAATTAGCAGTTGAAACTAATTTTTGGCCAATCTATGAATATAATAATAAAAAGTACACTCTTAACTATGAACCTGCCAAAAGAAAGCCTATTGAGGAGTTCTTGAAAACCCAAGGCAGATTCAAGCAATTATTGCTACCTGAAAACAAAGAATTAATTAAAGAGATTCAGCAAGAAATTGATGAAAGATTTGAAGAGCTGAAAAAATTGTGCAGCAATAAATAAATAGTTTTTTTAAATTATTGGCATTAATTATTATTAATGGTTTACTCTTGGATTTTATCCTCCCTCAATGATTCATATGCAGAATTATCTAAAAAGTTATTACTTTTCATTTTTAATTTTTTAATACCTAGATTGATTGAAATAGTTTTTACCCCATTCAATTACCCTAACATTTTATGGATTATCACCCCTTTAATAGCTGCAACATTGCTTATGATTTTTTATTTTGGCAGATACAAAAACGAGCAGCTAGGATGGAATACTGCATTTGGAAATAACATTGCCCTTTTATTTGTAGGATTGAACCTTTTGCAAGTTCTTTGGCAGAAAGATTCACTTCTTTCAAACAAGGCTTTCTTTATATATTCTTTAATATTATACAACATCATTCAATTAATTATTAATTATTTCCACTTAGTCCCTAAAGGAATAAGTTTTATAATCAATTCAACCTTGCCAGTTAATTTCATTAATTATTTTGCAATAATAATTGTTTATTCAAATATTAATCTAGATTTTGTGACACTAATTGCAGGAATAGTGTTTTTTCTAATAATTTATACAATTAACAAAATTATTTGGGTATTTGTTCCAATGAGCAAGGGCTCAAAAATTTTTGTGACTTTGCGGCAAAAAAAAATTGAAAAATTTAAAGAAAGAGAGGAAAGATTCATTAAAAGGAATGAAAACTTAAGCATTTATTCTGACAAGATGTCAAAAATAGGAATAGTGTTTTACTTAATTCTATACTTTTCATTGTTCATAATTAACAAATTTGTCTTTGATTTGAAAGATTATTATTTATTGATTCTTTCAGCATATTTTATCATTTTTTCAGTAATTTATCTGAAAAAGAAAAAACTTGGACTAGATTGTTTACTTTTAAAAGGCAATCCTGTTAAAAAAGATATGGGAGTATTGATTGGAATTTTAATATTTTTTTATTACTTAGTAACTTCCAATCTTTTCACTTCATTAGTGAAAACAAATAATTACTCCCCAAACATGATTCTGCTAATATTTTCAATACTGCTTACAACTATAAGTTCTGAATTCTTTTTCAGGGGAATAATTCAAAGGGCTTTGAAAATAAAAAATAGCAAAAACAAAAGCGTTGCAATCCAGGCATTGCTATGGTCTATTCTTAAATTTGATGTTTTTAATGCGAGTTTTTCAACAATTCATTATGCCCTAGTTGGAATTGTAATAATTTTCCCTATTGGTGTGCTTTTAGGATATGTTAAAGAAGAATGGTACCTCGACTCTTCAATAAGCGCCTCACTGACTGCAGGCATTCTTTCAATATTCACTATTTTTATTTAGCACAATTTTTAAAAAGTAAAAGCTTAAAAAAAACAATGATTGGGTACTTGTTATCGTTTGCTTTGGGTTTGATTGTAAAAATAGTAGACAGCTCCATAGAGCATGGCTTAAAGCTGAAAACTTACATAAGGTATTCATTGTCAATAATTTACGGCGCCTTGCTTGCTTACTTATTAAGGATTATTTTTTTGCCAGAATTTTTCTTAGGCATACTTTTAGGAGTCATTTTTGCAAAAAAGATTGATTCAAAAGAGCATTTTAGCGCAATCATTAGTTTTGTAATTTTTTCAAGCATAATCTTTAAGCCAATAATAAGCAATTGGCAAATACTAATATTAAGCATGATTATATGCTATGCTGAAGAATGGATTAATGACAACATTGTTGACAAGAAAAAAATAAAAGGGTTTATGCTGAAATTTTTAAGCATAAGGCCTTTATTAGAGATAACTGCAGCAGTTCTATCAGTGGTTTATTCAAACATCAGCATATTCTTGCTTCTTTTGCTCTTTGATTTGGGATATTTGACTTCTAAAAAAATATTTGAGAAAAAAAATTCATGACATGAAATAAAAGACTCCTGCAATCATTATTATAACCAATATTATGAAAAAGATTAGCAACCCTGCCCTTGAATTTTTTTTTATAGGCTTTTGCTCAACAGGGTTAGGTAGTGGAGCCTTGCTAGGTTCACTTGCAGGCGCTTGAATACTGGTGCTTGAAGGTTTAACTGAAAAAGAATCTTGTTCTATTTTAGAATCACTTGTTTTTTGCTCAAGTTTTTCTTTGTTTTCTTCAGTTGCTTGCTTTGGCTCATTATTGCCCTGTTCTCCCGCTAAGCTAGATAGTTCATCATTTATTGTTTCGCTTTCAAGAAAATCTTCATCATTCTTCTTGAAATCATCATCAATTAATTCATCTTCTAATTCATCCTCTCCTAATTCTTCGCTGCTGAACGTATTAGGTGTTTCAGAGTTCACAGAACCCCCTTCTTGCTTGAATTCATCCCTTAAATTATCAACAATGTCATCATCTCCGAAAGCATCTTCTTTTGGTTTTTCCAAATTCTCCTTAAGCTTTGCAAGCATCCTTTTTTCAATTTCACTGTCCATTGCAAGGTAAAAATAGGAATCGATTATTTTAAAATATTATTAATCCTATCATATGATTATGTGCGGAATACTCGGATGCTTTTTTAAAGGCCATGAAATTTTTGTGAAAAATGCTGCAAAAATAATCAGCTACAGGGGCATTGATGGATTCAGCATAATGTCAACTAAGAATTATTCAATTGGGCATTTGCTGCATTCAGTAGTTGGATTCGTCAAGCAGCCAATAATTTACAAAAATGATGTGTTAATTGCTAACTGCGAAATTTATAATTATTTAAAATTGGCAAAAAAATATAACTTAAGCGTTTTGAACGACGCTGATTTAATGATTAAGCTCATAAAAAAGATTGGACTCAAGAAAGCGATTGATGAATTTGATGGAGTTTACGCTGCATGCTATATCAGCAAAAAAAAGGTTTATTTGTTCAGAGATAAGTTAGGTGAAAAGCCGTTATGGTTTTATGACAAAAAATTTTGCTTTGCAAGCGAAAAAAAAGCATTGACTTCTCAGGGAATTGATTATGCTGTTGAGCTTAACCCCAGAAATATTATAATTTATGACATAAAAACTAAGAAAATGAAATTAGAATACTTGGGTTTTTTGAAAATCAAAGAAATCAAAAGAGATGACTGGCAAGAAATCATCAAGAACTCATTGGTTGAATCAGTTAAAAAAAGGATACCTGAAGGGGTAAAAATAGGTGTGCTATTCTCAGGAGGTATTGATTCAACACTTATAGCTTACATATTAAAGATGCTAGGTGCTGAATTCACATGCTATACTGCAGCAGCCTTGGGCAAGAAAAGCGAGGACGCTTTTTCTGCAAATAATTCCGCAAATCTACATGGATTCAAATTAAAAATCAAGTACTTTGATGAAAACGATGTCAGAAAAGATTTGCCTAAAATTTGCGAAATAATAGAATCCAGTAATGCTGTAAAAGTGGGAGTTAGCATTCCTTTTTTTTATGCTTGCCAGTTGGCAAAGGAAGACAATGTTAAGGTTATATTTTCAGGGCTTGGGAGCGAAGAAGTATTCGCTGGATATAAAAGGTTTGAAAAATCAAATAATATAAATGAAGAATGCATTTATGGACTCAAGCAATTGTATGAAAGGGATTTGTACAGGGATGATTGCTTGACAATGTTTCATAATATTGAATTAAGATTGCCTTTCCTAGACTATGATTTGATTAATATTGGATTAAGCGTACCTGCTGAGTTAAAAATTAATAACTCTGAGAAAAAAATCATTCTTAGAAACGTTGCAGAGAATTTGGGGATTAATGAAATTATTTATAACAAAAAAAAATTAGCTGCCCAGTATGGAAGCAAAAGCGACAAGATTCTTGAGATTTTAAGCAAAAAGTTTCTTGGCAAGTCTGATTTTCTTAAATCCATAAGAAAAATTCCTAATCTAAGGTTAGGTGCATTGTATAGCGGAGGAAAGGACAGCAACTTGGCAATGTTTATTATGAAAAGGCAGAACTATGATATTTCCTGCCTGATAACAATGATTAATGAGCTAGATTACAGTTACATGTTTCAGAAAGCTGATAAAGAAATTATTAAGCTTCAGTCTTTTGCATTGAATGTTCCTGTAATTTTCGGAAAAACTGTTGGAATCAAGGAAGAGGAATTGAAAGATTTGAAAAAACTGCTGAAAAAAGCAAGGGATAAGTATTGTTTGGATGGAATAATCACTGGCGCATTATTCAGCAATTACCAGAGAAGCAGGATTTTCGAGCTTTGCGAAGAGCTTAACTTGAAAATTTTTTCACCCCTTTGGCATAAAGACCAGGAATTAGAACTTAAAGAGCTGCTGCAGAACCATTTTGAATTTATATTAGTCAAAACTGCTGCAATGGGTTTAGATGAAAAATTATTAGGCAAAGCAATAAGTCAAAAAGAAATCAGTGAATTAGTTGATTTAAGGAATAAGTTAGGAATTAATGTTGCTGGAGAAGGCGGCGAATACGAATCCATTGTTCTTGACAGCCCACTATTTACTAAAAAAATTAAAATAATGGACTCTGAAATCATAAAAGACAAAGATAATTATGATTACTTAATTAAGAAAGCAAAACTTGTAAAAAAATAATTTCAGCAATCATTAAAGCAACCAATATCTAATTCTTCCCCGCTGCATTCCTGGTAGCATTCTTCATAACCTGCTTCTTCATCATTGCAGACATAGTCGCATATTTTGTAAAACTTTTTTCCTGAGCAAGAATCATAGCAAGAGAAAAAGCTTGCTAAAAAAGGGCATTCAAATGTGCACATTGGATTCTTTC
This sequence comes from Candidatus Nanoarchaeia archaeon, assembly GCA_041652755.1. Taxonomy (GTDB): domain Archaea; phylum Nanobdellota; class Nanobdellia; order Tiddalikarchaeales; family Tiddalikarchaeaceae; genus JAQTTT01. The sequence goes on along the minus strand of JBAZGS010000002.1, from coordinate 33,758 downwards.
CTTCAAAAAATCCGCAAACATTTGTGCATGAACTATAATAAGGCACAGGCAATCCCAAAGAGTATTGCGCAGAAAACATATAATCATCAATATTAAAAACCTTGATTCTGTTGTTTAAATCATCCTTAAATCCCAAATAATAACTAATATTGCTTTCTAGGTAAAGTTTAGTCCAATTAGTTACTTCCCAATCATTAGCATCTTTATATTGTGTTTGCGAATCAGTTCCACTGCCATCTATAACAATCCATTCATCATCAATTAATACTTCTGACCAATAATGTTCAGGAGTTTCTCTTAATACTTTATTCATTAGTATAAAATCATAATCTAATCCTTGCTTGTCAAGTTCGATTTTCAGTCTTTCATATTCTTCATATCTTAATCCTGTAGTAAATTCAATGCCACTATTGGGCCTTTGGCTAGGCTTAGTAATAGTATTTGCAACCCTGCAAGATAGTCCATAATAATCTGCAATACTGCAATAAATTGTTGCATAATCATAACAAACTCCATAGGGTTTGTTACCTTCACTTCTCTGTCTTATAACCTCTTTTGTTGGAAAAATTCCTGGAATAGCATAGTTCCAATGAATAGCATCTGCAGCACCAGGATAATTAGTTGAACTTTCTATTAAACCTAAATAAATCATATTATTTTCTTGCCAATCTTTAATACAATTAGCAATCTCTAAATCAGAGCCTTGGCAATTAACTCCTAAATAATTTATATCCTCTAAAGTAAAAGTTGAAATTGGAGATTTTAAAAAAGCATTATTAGTAATATTTAATAATCCTGAAACAAAATTGTTTATTGAATCATTCAATCCTTGATTTAAACTCTCATTTATTTGATTAGAAATGTTTGATAAAGTTTCATTCATTTCATTTATTATTCCTTGAGTTACATTTTCTACACTTCTATTCATTCCTTCATTAAAATTTGTGCAGCCTGAAACAAAAATTAAAAAAAAAATGGGGATTAAAAAATATTTATTCATAAAAAAATTATTTATTAGTTCATTATAAATTTTTTTCTCTGAAAAATGTAAAAAATTTTGCAAAAATTAACTTTTTTGCTCCATAAAAAAAAAGATTTATAAGATATCAGTTACTTATTTAACGCATGGCACCAAAGAAAAAAGCAGCACCAAAAAAAGCTGCACCAAAGAAAAAAGCTGCACCAAAGAAAAAAGCAGCTGCTAAAAAAAAGAAATAATTGAATCTCTAAATTCAATATTCACTAATTTTTTTTTTATTTAATTTTTTTTATTTTTTTTAACGTATAAACTCAAATTTTGAAAAAAGTTTATAATCTTTCAGGATTTATAAGTTATCATGAATTGCGGATTATGCGGTGGATGTGGCAGCAAACCTGTTGCTAAAAAACCTGCTAAAAAAAAAGTGGGAAAAAAACCTGCTAAAAAAAAGAAATAATTGATTATTAAATCATTCAATTAGTTCTATTAATTTTTTTTATTTAATTTTTAAAAAATTCAGGGCATGTTTATGCAAAAATACTCAATATTTAAAGCATAAATTGCTATTTTGACTCTTATTAAACTTCAAGAGTAAAGCAATAATATTTCTCAAAATGTTTATAAGCTATAAATATTTATTTTATTATTATGGCAAGAAAGGATAAGTTAACTAAAGTGCTTTTTTCAGATAATGTTTCTGAATTGTTCATGGAAGGGGCAAAAATAACATTATTAACAATGGTTGTTTCAATACTTACAATGTGGCTAGTTTCAATATTTACGAACCAGATAGCTACAATTAACATGGGAACAATGATTGTTGTAAGCACTGGAATAGCCATCTCCTGTGGATCATATAAAATCTATGAGATGACTATAAGTCAAATTAAAGACTGAATTCTTTACTTTTAATTCTTTTTTTATAATTTTTTTTAAAAAAACTGGCAGTCAACACAAATTTTATGCTCCAAACACAAATAAGGTCACTACAATTAATGCAATGATTATTCCTGCCCACTTATAGGTTTGCAAGTAATCTAATAATTTTTTAGCAGTTTTTTTCATATAAAATAAAATTAACTAAAATCTTATAAATATTTTTAAAAAAAAGCTAGTTTTTAGAACTATTATACCTACTTAAAACATCTGAAAGCTCTTTAAACACATTTTCAGGCATTATTTCTAAAGGATCTTTTTTGTCAGAAACAACGTATTCTTTTTTGCCTTTAGGGTTAATTTTGGTTTCATAAAGCAAAAAATCTCCACTTGAAAAAATCCCTAATTGATATCCATGCTTAGTAAATGTTACTAATCCAGAATTATTGGCTTCTTTAGCGCTCATATTAAATAATTAAACAAATGTATATTTAAAAGTTTCTATAAAAAAACATCTTTTTTACGCAAAGCCCTGAGGGAAAAATCAACAAAAACAATATAGAACTAATGCGCTCCAAGCCAGCCCTTTGCTACGCAAAGCCCTGAGGGAAAAATCAACAAAAACAATATAGAACTAATGCGCTCCGAGCAGGACTCGAACCTGCGACTTCATGCTTAACAGGCATGCGCTCTACCTGCTGAGCTATCGGAGCAGGATAATACTTATTTGATTGTTTTTGTTTTTTAAAGTTTACTAAACAATCTTTTTAATAAAAAATTTAAGGATTTAAATCAAAAATTATCTATTTTTAATATATTCTTCAATTATACCTAATGCTTTTACTCCCTCAGGAGTTATCTTATACTTGCTCTTTTGTTGTATAATATATTTATTAATTAAGCAATGCCTTAAACTTATAGTTCTTTCATTAGGGTTCAATATTCTCTCCAAATCCCTTGCTTGAACTAAAACTAACCTAATTGTAGGGGTGTTTATATATTCACCTATTATATTCTCTTTTATGTTTTTGTTTGCATCATTATATACATCTTTTATATTAATTACCATAATAAGTATAATAAATTAATCTTTTTAAATAATTATTGTAAAAAACTAATTAAAAATAACAAAATATTATGTTTAATTATATTTCAATAAACTTTAAATTAATTAATTCTATTTTGAAATCCTTAATCATTGATTAAGTGCATAAAATTATAAATATAAAAAAGAGGATGGAGTTTATTCTATCCAGTCCCTTGTTTTTATTTTTTCAGGTAAGTAAATCTTGCTCATGAATTCTAATCCTTTTCCAACCAATGCATCCTGCTCAATCTTGTTGGAGAATTTTGTTAATTCCTTGAATTCTTTCTGCCATTCTTTATTGCCCTTGAACCAGTCATAATTTGATATTTCATTTATTCTTTTATAGTCTCCTTTGTTCATAGGGATTAAATGCTCTTTTGGAATCTTATATTTTTCAACATCACTCATTTTAAATCCTAAAAATTTCGCATCAGGCACTGCAGCGTTCTCGCTGAAATGCGCTAAGTTAATGCTTCCCTGCTTGTATACTGAATAGATGTAATATCCCCAAATATCCATATCTGTGAAAACGTAAACTGGCAAGTCTAGCTCCCTATGAAGCCTTGCTAGCATTCTTCTGTCCCCTCTTGCCGGCTGTCCTTTTCCAGTCATTACTAAGCATTTGTTTTTCTGCCAGAACTTGTCATGGTTTAAGGTACTCCATGTTTGCCCTTTTTCTACCACTAAAATATATTCTGCCTTGCATTCAACAAAATCAACTGTTCCTTTTTCAACAATGCTTGGTATACCATATCCGCTGCTTCCAAGTTTTGAGCAGTCAATTTCATCACCGCTGTCTAGTATTTTCAGCTCTCCTGCAAGTATTCCTTTACGCTCAGCCTCTACTCCCATCTCTTCTCTTAAGCACTTAAGCACCCCTTCAATGTCTTCAACTATTGGGTCGCATTCTTTCTGCAAATCAAAAGTGTTCTCTTTAGTTCCAGGTATTCCTCCTTTTGATAAATAGAATAACTGCCTTAAACCTACTTGGCTTCCTCTTTCAATAACTTCCCTTAATTTGCTTGCAACAAGCATTGTTTGCATGAAACTTTTAGCTTGGGATAAATTAAAGTAGCTTCTTTCACTTGTTGCATTGCCTAATCTTAATGACCTTGCTTTTTCATCAAAAAAAACATTGCTTAAGCTTCTTACTGGAATGTTAACATTGGGATTTTGGAAATCTTTTAATTGCACTATTACATTGTTTCCAATATTAACTAATTTCTCTGTCAATTCCTTGTTTTTCTGAATTTTCAAACTAACTTGGTCCTTATCTTTCATTCTTCATCACTCTCTTTTTCTTCTTTTAATTTTTTTGGAACTACTTTAGATTCCTCTTTCATTATTTCCTCTTTCTTTTTTATAACATCCCCATATTTTTTCTCTAAAACTTCATTCATCATTTTTTTCATATCTTTCTCATCTTTTCTTGAAAGAACTGCCAAAGCAGCTGCCAAAACCTCTCCATATTTTATGAATGTGTTAATTCTTTGGGCATCCCTTTTTATTTTCATTTTTCTTTTGATGAAAACTCCTAACTGCCTTGCGCATTCCTGCAAAGCCAACTTTATCTCTTTAATAATTATTGGATAATTAGCCACTGCTGCCTTGCTTTCAGAGGTGAAAGGCACCCACACGCTGCATATGTGCACAAAAATTATTATTGGAGCGCTTGGAACTGAACTTCCGCTATTTTTTGGAATCCCATACCTTTTCCAATCCATTTCGCTTACTGAAATAGTTATTGCACAAGCTCCTCCTTCATATAATAATGGAACCTTGTTTGCAACTCTTAATACTTGAGCTCCTCCTTCAGGAATGTCTCCTCCATAAGCTAGTGCTGCTTCAATCTGGAAAGGATAACCCCTGTAAACATTTGGAGGCCTAGTTGTTGCAACAATGTATTCAGGATGGTATTCTACTTTCAGGCTTTTCTCAATAGCGCCTCTGCCAACTGGTGAAAGACAGTCAGTTGGCGGCCTTTGAAGGTCAGCTTTCTGCAAAGCCTTAATCAGCTCAACAGCTTCCTCTGTTTTAATAGTGTCAGGCCTTCTTTTTGGGTCAATTTTTATTTTTTCAAGTATTTGCTTGGCATTAAGGGCTCCAACCTTGCTTAACTCATCAGTAAGAAATGATTGAATTGAAGTTTTCTTTGTTTCTTCAATCATTCTTGTTAAAACTCCTAATTCTAATCCCCATGGATGCGGCTTAATCTCTTTAGTCTCAGTTGGCATTGATTCTGTTGCTCTTTTGAAAATAGTCATTTTTCCTTCAGGGTCAATGAAGGTAATTTTTGCATGAGGGTTGCTTATGCTTGTTCTTCTTAAATATTCAAAAATGCTTTTATCACCAGTTCCCCTATAAAGTCCTTCTAATGTTATTTCAACCCTTGTTCCAGTGTCTTTTGAGAACTTAGCGTACTCTTCATTGGTTAAGATTTTTGCATCATTATTTTTTATGTCAATTAATAATTCAACTAATTGCGCAGGTTTATCTTTTGAAGTTCTGCTTATTATCCTTGCTGGTTTTCCTGTTGTTAACTGTCCGTAAAGAATTGAAGCACTTATACCTATTCCCTGCTGCCCTCTTCCCTGCTTTAACCTATGGAACTTGCTTCCGTATAATAACTTCGCGAATACTCTTGGAATAATTGCTGCCTGAATTCCCGGGCCATTATCTTCAACTATTATTTTGTAGACTTCTCCTTGAATCAAATCAACCCTGACAAGTATATCAGGCAATTCAAAGGGTTTTTTTCTTTGCCTTAACTCACTTGCATTTTCTTCGCAAGCATCTAAGCTGTTATCAACTGCTTCTTTTACACAGGTAAGCATTGCTTTAATTTTGCTGTCAAAACCTAATAAGTGCCTGTTCTTTTCAAAGAACTCCGCAATACTAATGCTTTTATGTTTATTAGCCAAATCATCAGCTACTGTTTTTTGAATCATTTTTTTAAAACACCACTCCTTTCACTTTTTTTCTTAACTCTTTGTCAATATAGTTAAATACTGTTGGGTGCCTTGCCCCTTTAAGCAGCATTTCCACTGCATTAAATGCGAGCCCAACCATTTCTAATTTCCCTATTATTCCAACAGTTTTTCCATAAACAATAATATAAGTTTGGGTTTTTTTCTCAATCAAATCCCTGCTTGCCCCATCTTTTCCTATAACCCTGCCCCTTAGCCTATCTAAATCATTTTGAGTTTTTGCATAATCATTAATATTCATTAACTCAAAATCATACTCCTCACTTTTTAAAAGTAACGCAACTTCAGGGTTAAATCCTCTGCCTATTGCTTTAACTACTTTTTCGCAAGTGTATAAATCTAGCGAATCCTTTCCAGTCATGAGCACTAATCCATCAGAGCTAATTTCTAATTTAGCATTAAATGCTTTCTCTATCTCTTTTTTAACGCTTCCGTTCTTTCCAATTAACACTCCTACACGGTCTTCAGGAATCTTTACATCTTTTGTGCTGTCCATATCTAAAATTAATTAATTTTTGGATGATTTAAAAGTTTTATCACAATCAAGCCCTTATTATTTAAGAATAACTTTTATAATAAATTGAGTTATAACAGTTATTTCATGATTGTTGTAAAAAAACTCAACATAAAAAGATGCAAGGAATACAAAATTATAAGACTTGAAGCTTTAAAGAGCGACCCTATAGCTTTTGGAAGCTCATATGAAGAAGAAGAAAAATTGCCTATAAAAGAATGGGAAAAAAGGATGAATAATGTCTTATTCGCGCTTGATAATGACAAGATTATAGGAACTATTGTTGTAGTTTTTAATAAATGGCTGAAAACAAAACATGTTGCAGACATTTACGGAGTATATGTTAATAAAAACTACAGGGGTAAAGGCATTGGCAACAAATTAATTGAAGCTGCATTAAAGTACATAAAAAAGAATAAAGAGATTATAAAGATTAAATTAAGCGTTAATTCAGTGCAGAAAGCTGCAGCTGGACTATATAAAAAATACGGCTTTGAAGAGATAGGTGTATGCAAAAAAGAGCTTAAAGTTGACAACACCTATTATGATGAACTATTAATGGAAAAAATGCTGAAATAAAGATTATTTCTCGACTTTTTTCATGAACCCTTCAAAAGTGATTGTTTTGCATTTTCTTTCAAAAAACTTGTTAATATTTGCTAAGTCTTTTTTCAAAAAATTCATGGAATTAGGATGCTCTTTTAAAACGCTTTGCCCCATATCAATGAAAACTGGCTTATGCTTGTAGTCTAAGATGTTGAATTCTGACAAATCCGCATGAATTAAGTTTGCCTTGTACAGTTTTTTCATGCCCTCAATTATTTCATTATAATATTTTTGAGGATTTTCTAAATTAACATCTTTTAGTAATGGCGAAGCCATACCCTTTTCTCCTATGAATTCCATTATTAAGACATTTTGAATGCAAGCCAAAGGTTTTGGCACACGAACACCAGCTTCAAAGGCTTTGGATAAATTCCGAAACTCTTTTCTTGCCCATAAATAAACTATTTCATGCTTTTTTTTGCTAACATGGCTAAATCTTGGGTCGCCTAAGATATAAGGAGTCATTTTATCAAAGCTTGAAGTGTAAGTTCTAAAAATCTTAATTGCAACAAAGCCATTCTTAGTGGTTGCCCTAAAAACATTAGCTTCCTTTCCAGTGCTAATGCATGCTTCTAACTCTTCATAGTTCTCATTTCTCATCTTTTCAAGCACTTTAAGAGTCCTTGCATCAAAAACTTCATTGTAAACCTTGTAAATCTCCTTAGTCATATGATTAATTTAACAATAGGCCTTAATAAAAACATTTAGTGCTGAAGGATTCTCATAGTCTTGCCAGTGTATTTGTTTACATGATTAATTTTATAAGGATAATTTTTCCACAGATTTTCCACTGATTCTTTTAAAATATTTCCCAAAGGAGTAACGCAGCCAGGCTCTCCAATTGAAGGCGAACCCACCATCTCTCCATTTGAATTAACAAGGATTACTGAGCCCTTGCCAATTTTACTCCAATCAGCCAAACTGATTAAAGGGCTAAGCCCTTCTTTTTCCTTGAACTCGCAAACATTTTGCCAAATATCCTCCAAAAAAATATTATTTAAATACTCATCTGGCAACTCTTTTCCCCTTGCTTTAGGGATTGGAGTTAAATATTTCACATATTTTGCGCCAAGCTCGTGGCCCATCTTTAAAACATGCTTTGCATCATCCAAAGATTTTCCCAAAAGAACCATTGCCAAGTAAAGTGGAATTTTTCTTTCTGCAATCTTTTTTATGCCTTTAATAACATCATCATATCTTCCCCTGACTCTGTTATGAGTCTTTGGAGTTCCATCTATTGTGGATTCGAAATAAATTAGCTTGCCGCTTAAAGAATCAGCTATTTCATCGCTAACAAGGGTGGCGTTTGAATCAATTGCAACATGAAAACCTAAATCCTTTGATAAATCAACAATATCAACAAAATCTTTTCTGCATAAAGCTTCCCCTCCTGTAATGTTAACCTTCAAAACTTTGGCATCTCTTAAATTTATCAAGCCTTTTTTTATTTGTTCATAGCTTAAATCAGGAAGATTGGAGGCTTCTGAGCAATAAATGCATTTTAAGTTGCACTTGCGAGTTATCTGAAAGCCCACATTAAGGGGCCCTCTTGTTTTTAAAATATCATCAACAATGTATAGATTTTCTTTAGGATTGTAACCTATGTTTGAATATTTCATTAAAAAGCCCACCAGTTAATATTATTATTTGTGTAAGTTAATATTTTTTATAAATCTTTTTAAAAAATAGATTTTATTGATTTAACAAATATTGCCTGAATTCTTTGAATCTTTCATTAGGAGCTAATAGCTCAAAAATTGACTCTTTAAAGATTTCATCAAACTTTTTCATGTGCATGCTTAGTTTTCTTTTTGCGCTGCTTAGCTCATTCGCACTAGTATTGTTTGAAAAATAACCCTCAATGAATGATAATTCATAAACAATGCCTTTATTCAAGTAATTCCTTTTTTTCTGAATCAAATAGCCATTATCGAGAATTATTGAATTAAAGCTTGAGCCGGTTATTGAATTAATCACGCAATTAACCCCTTCAAATTCGCATTGCATGAAATCAACTTTTTTACTAGAAACTAATCCTTCTTTATGGTAAATAAAAAAAGGGCTAGTATTTTTTGTTATATTAAGCAAATAAAACTCAAGCATTTCATAGTTTTCTTAAATTATTTTAATTTTAAACCTTTCGAATAAAGAAAAATAAATTAGTTTTTTTTTCAAAACTCTTCCAAGTCTTTCAAGAAGCCTTTCTTTCTTAGCCATTCAACCTGGCCTTTTCTGTAAGTGAAAATGATATCCCCTTTGTCTAGGTCATATTCCCATGGCTCAACAATCACTGCATCACCGTTTTTAACCCACATGCTTCTTCTTAACCTTCCTGGAACCCTGCACAGCCTTGTTTGACCATCAATGCATCTTACATACATTTTTCTAAGCCCGAGTAATTGCTCAACCACTCCTAGCACTTCTTTTCCCCTAGGAGTTCTTACCCTCATTATTTCATCAGGATTTTGGGAATTAGCGGTTTCTTGTTCGTTTTTTTCAAATTCCTCATTAAATTCCTCATCAAACTCATCAGCCATAGATATTGAATTATATTTAAGTCTTTAAAAAGTTTTTATTTGCAGTCATTGTAATACAAAATATATTCATCTTTATGCGTTGAATTATGGGGAAAAATTATCACATCCCCTTTAATAAGGGTTTCATTGTAAAAAATCTCATAATCAGGCCATGAAATGGTCAGAGAACTGACATAATCGCACATGACATTCCTTATTACTATCTCTTTATCAGTGAGCCCTGCAACTTGAAAGCAATTGCACTGTGACTTGTATTCCTCTTCATTAACCTGATTTTGAACCATTTTTTGGGAGTTAATTAACCCTAAATAGATTAAATATAATACAACCATTGATACAAATGCAAAAAAAAGCATTAATGCGTATTCTGTTACTTTTGAAGCCATTATTCATCCACCAAAACTCACATGATTTTTTATCCCGTTCTTTAATGCAATTGTTCCAATAACTGCAAAACTAATACCTATTAATGAAAAAATGATTAATAAATTAAAATCATTTACTTTTCCTAAAAAATAACTTGCAGGATAATAACTTGATAATGCAACAGGCAAAATAAAAGTTAAAATGAATCTTAAAGCATTAGGATAAATATTTATGGGGTAGTTTGAAAATCTTGTGAATGAGAAAAATAAATCCATAATGTTGCTTGATCTTGGATTTTTGAACAAGAAATTCATTATTAAACCAGCAATTCCATAATAGCAAAGAAGGGAGATTAATAATAAATAAACATAAGATAATACTCCCGCAACAGTTATTACAAGGTTTAATTTAATTATTGAATAAACCAATAATATTACTCCCACTGTTATATCCATTATCCAATGAGCATTAATTGAAGTAATTATCATATAGATTATTGTATTGAATGGTTTTAGCAATGTTTGATGAAAATTTCCTGATTCTATCTTCCAAGAATTTGAGAATATTATTCCTAAAACGCTTGAACCTGCCAGGCTTAATGAAATCTTTGCAGTGGCTATTAAAAAAAACATTTCATTAATGTTCCAACCAACGAATCCACTGCTTATTTCATAGATAAAAAAAAGAATCAATGGCTGCAGGAAGAATTCAAAAAAGTCAGCAAGGAACTGGAAAAACGTGGCTTGCTTATGGGAAAAAAAATAGCTAAAATCCATTGAAATGCTTCTAAAAAATAAATCAGCATATTTATTCATGAGCCAACACCTTCAAATTTTTTAACAACTTTTTTGAACAAAAAATTAAACATTAAATATAATAATATTACCCAAAATATTTGAATTAATAATATTTGAAAAACTTGACTGTAAGAATATAGGTTTAAAAAAATTCTAGTTGCTTCAAATGAGAAATAATTAAAAGGCAAGTATTTCAAAACGTTTTGAAAAATTAAAGGCAAAAAATTGAGAGGAATGTAAAATCCTGATACAAAAGATATTACGAATCTTTTTATTCTTTCAAAAGGCCAATGATTAAGCATTTTAAAATACATAATTGACCAGGACAATGAAAAAAAACAGTTGATTAACAGTCCTAAAAATAAGCTAAAAATTGAAATTAGTAGCATTGGAAAGCTGTAAATTTTAAAATTAAAAAATATTAATCCTATTAATAATGTGGGAAGTGATTCATAAAAAAATGAAAAAACTCTTCCACCTAAAGCTTTAGAAGTTAAACTTATGCCTATGTTAACAGGTTTTAATAAAGTAGTTGAAAGTTCTCCTGAATAAATTCTGTTGCCCATTCTTTCGCTTAGATTGTTAAAAACTAAACTTGCAAAAATTGATTGAAACAAAAAATAATTGATGGTTTGTTCAACACTGAAACCTCCTATTGTTGAATTAGAAGAGTTTGAAAATATTGCAGTCCAAATTATTACATTTATAAGCATGAATATGGGTTTTGAAATAATCCAAATAAGAAATCTTGACCTATCGGACAAGTCTTCTTTTATTTCCATTTTAAAAAATTCAACATATTTATTTGTCATTTTTGCTCAGATAAATCTTTTTAATAATACTTTCAACGCTTTCATCATCAACATTGATGTCAATGACTGGATATTTTTCAATTAATTTTTTTATAACAGTGGTGGGATTAGATTTTGTTGTATCAACTCGTATTTTAACTTTATATCCTTTATTAAAAATTATTTCACAATCTTTAATTTTGATTTTCCCTATTTTTCTTTCAAATTCCAAAGTTAAGTCCTTGTAGCTTACAAATTTCTTTTTCAAATTCTCAATGCTTCCTTCATAAACATGTATTCCCTTGTCAATTATTATTATTTTATGGCATAAGGCTTCAACATCATCAATATCATGGGTTGTGAGAATTACAGTGGTGCCTCTTTCTTGGTTTACTTTTTTTATAAAATTCCTTATTTTTTCCTTGGCAACAATGTCTAGCCCTATTGTTGGCTCATCTAAAAATATTATTTTCGGATTATGAAGCATGCAATTAATGAATTCGCATTTCATCCTTTCGCCCAACGATAAGTTTCTGACAAGAGTTTTTGAAATTTTTTTTACTTCTAAAGCTTCAGTTAATTCATTTAAGTTTTTTTCAAAATCTTTTTTAGGAATTTGATAAATTGCTTGGCTTAAATAGAAACTATCAACAGCAGGAAGATTCCATTGGAGAGTGCTTTTTTGCCCCATTACCACACCAATGTTTTGAACATATTTTTCCCTGTCTTCAAAAGGAATGTATCCTAAAACTTTAATGGAACCAATGTCAGGGTAAAGTATTCCTGTAAGCATCTTAATCACAGTGGACTTTCCTGCACCATTTGGACCTAAGTACCCAATTATTTCTCCTTTCTCTACACTAAAGCTTACTTTTTTGATTGCATCAACAGTTTCATATTCCCTATGAAAAAGACTTTTAATAGCATTCCATAATCCCTGCTCTCTTGAATATTTCTTGAAAGATTTCTTTATGCCCACTACGCTTATTATTTCCATAATTAAAAAAACAGTATCTGGTGATTTATTTATATTGCGATTGTGACAATGTCGTTGTCAAGCAGCTCATGCTTTAGTCCTAGTTTTTGCCCTGGAAATTTCGCGCTTTTGCCCCACACTTGGGCATACTTGAAATATTGGATGAAATCCTTGTGAATCTTTAAAGCCAAATCATAAACTGTGTCACCTTTGTGCATAATCAAAGCGTTTTTCATGTCAGGCTCTTTTCCTCTTGGCTTTAAAAAAATCCTGATAATCCTTGTTTTTTCAAAAATTTCCTCTTTTAATTTTTCAATGCCCAAATTTTTTTCAGCACTTATCATTATTGCTTTTGGAAACCTTTTTTTCAGCTCAAGCATTTCCTGATTATTTAATTCATCGCACTTGTTGATGACAATTAATGAAGAAACATAATGCCTGTTTTCAAGCAACGCATCTATAAAATCATTTATGCTAACATCTTCCCTTATTATTACTTCAGCATTAACCATTCCATATTGCCTCATTATTTCCTGTATTATTTCTTCGCTAATCTTTGTCAACTCATAAGTGGATTGGATGTTTATTCCCCCTTTTGGCATTTTTTTAAAAATAACCTTAGGTGGCTTGGCATCAAGCCTGATTCCCGCAAGGTATAGCTCTTTTTTGATTATGTCCAATTTTTCAGTTTTTTTAGCATCCAAGATTATAACTATTAAGTCGGCATTCCTTGAAGCTCCGAGCACTTCAGTTCCTTTGCCTTTTCCCTTGCTTGCATCATCAATTATTCCTGGCAAGTCAATAATTTGGAGATATGCATCCTTGTATTTCATCATTCCTGGAATAGCTGTCAGGGTTGTGAATTCGTAGGCAGCAACTTCTGATTTCACATTAGTTATCTTATTGATTAAAGTGCTTTTTCCAACGCTTGGAAACCCCACTAAAGCTATTGTTGCATTTCCGGATTTTTTTATAAAATACCCTTTTCCCATAGCTCCCTGGCTTTTTTTCTTCTCAGCTAATTCCTTAAGCTTTGCAATTTTTCCATACAAGCTTCCAATATGATGGTCTGTTGCCTTATTTTTCTGGGTTTTTGCAATCTCTTTCTCAATCTCAGCTATTTGCTCCTCAGGTGTTGCCATATCAAATTCTATTCTTGCTAAGCTTTTAAGAATTCTTCTTTATAAAACTGATTTAGTGGCAAAAATAATCAGTTAAGGGATAAATTTTTAAAAGCATCAATTCACTATTTATAACTATGGCTAAGAAAGTCTTCAATAAAAGGATTCATAGGGTAAGGAGAAAGCTTCAAAGAAGAGAGCTTAAGGAAATAAGCAAGGCAAATATTCAGGAAAAAATAAAAAAATCGCTTAATAAATCCAAAGAAAAAAAAGTCTCAACTGAATAATAAAAAATTATCTTATTATTTTTTTTAATTAATCATAGCTCATTAAGTTTCAGCACTTGCAATGATTCCTTAAAGTCCATGATTAGTTCAGAAAGCTTCTCTGAGCCTTTCTTATTTATTGAATAAATTTTTTTAAAACGTCCGCACTCGATTGTTGAAGCGCTATCAATGCATCCTTCCTCCTCTAAGCCAGACAAAACAGGGTATAATGTTCCGCATGAAGGCTTCCAGTTGTAAACTTTTTCAAGCTCTTTGAACAATGCGTAGCCATGAAAAGAATGCTTTGATAATAAAGTCAAGACAAGCAATTTTAAGTTTCCTTTTAAAAAATCGCTCATGATAATTTATTACTAATCATTTATTTAAATATGTTTTTACTATAAAGTAATGTATGGCGCTCCAATGACTGGGTGAACAATCTTTATCAGCTTGTCTTTGTCAATTAATGCAAGCAAATCTTTTATCTCTTCAAAATCTTTTCCTAACTTATTTGACAATGAAACAAAGCTAACTTGCTTGTTTTGTTTAAGCATTGATAATAAGAGCTCAGCGCTTTTGTCTTTTTTTTCCTTATAAGGCTTAATTGAAGGGTAAGCTTTTGATTTCATGATAACTAATATAGATAAAAGAATTATTTTAAATAAGTTGTGATTAAATATTGTTATGGAAGAAGTGATTGGTTTAGTGCTTAAAAAAAAGGAATTGAACGGAATAGACAAAAGCATTGCATTAAAGGAGATTAATAGAAATTTAAATTCAAAGGTTGATAAATTAATCAAAGAGAAAAGGTATAAATCAAAGGAGTTCAAGGAGTTTATAAAAAAAGTCAGATCGCAGCTTAGAAGACAGTTCGGAGCATTCAATAATGCAAATATTGACAGGGAAGGGCTTGTCAAAAAAAAGGATTACTTTGGTTTAATGCTCAGCCATCAGAGCAGCAGGGAAAGGCTGCCTTATTACAAGGAAGTTTACCTGAAAATATTCAAGGATTTAAATGGGCCCATAAGCATAATTGACATAGGCTGCGGGTTTAATCCTTTAAGCATTGAGTTCATGAAAGTTAAGCCTAAAAAGTATTTGGCTTTGGACATTAATGAAAATGACTTAAAAATAATCAGGGAGTATTTCAAGCAAAAAGGGGTGAGCGGCGAAGCAAACGTGTTTGATGCAACAAACCTGAAAAATTACGGATTTAATGAAATGTTTGACTACTGCTTTGCTTTCAAAGTTTTTGAAATACTTGAAAGAACCAAAAGCCACAGGCTAACTGAAGACATTATAAAATTAGTGCCTGCACGAATCATTGTTGCAAGCTTTAGCACTCGAACGCTCAGCAATGCACCCATGACAAGAAAGAGAAGGATTTGGTTTGAAGTGATGTCAAAAAGGCTTGGATACTCGATTGAATCCTTCAGCATACCCAATGAATTATTTTACATCTTAAGGAAATGAATAATTTTTTAAATCAAAATTTTTAATAAAAACCTTGCTATGGAAATAATTGTCGGCAAGATACCTGGAGCCAAGAATTCAACTGCTTTACAAGAAAGGGATGATTTGATAAAAATCATAAGGAATAACGGATTTAATTGCCATGAATTCATGCCTAATTCTGAGATGCTAAAGTATCAAAACTCGTTATGCAACAAAACAGATGCCAATAATTTTTCAGTGTATTTGTCAAATATTTATTTTTGGCCAAGGGATTCGTTTTTGTATTTTAAAGACAAACATATTATTGTAAAGGACCATGCTAATGAGTTTCATGTTGGGGAAGGAGGCTATAGTGTCAGCAGCCCAGTTGACAGCAATAACATATTTTTAAGCGAGTATTTGATAGGCAATCACGCAATGATTTCAAGAGAACAATTGCCAGGAGTCAATATTTTTAACATAGAAATGGGAAGGAAAGAAAACGGGAAAAAATTGAAGCATATTGATTTGACATGCTTTTACAGCGGAGAGCATGAAACACTCTTTGTTGACCAAAATTTTTACCAAAGCAGCTCCAAAGAGTCCTTTAAAAAAATAAAAGATAGGGGCGTTGATGTTGTTTTTTTTAATGAAGAAAAGCACATTAGCTACAATTATTACCCTGCAAATTGCTTAAGCGTTTCCAAAAATCATATTAATGAAACAGTTTTCATAAACGAAGCCTCTGTTGATTTGAAAAATATTTTAGCACAAGATTATGGCATGGATTTAGTCAGCGTTAAAATGTATAAAAATCCCCAGCTTACTGGCTCAATGAGATGCGCTAGCAACATCTTTGAAAGCCCTAATCCTAAAAAATTCATAAACTTATTGAATGAAATTAACCTTAACATGTTCAAATCAATGTTAGAATCCAATATGGAACTTAGCATTGTTAATCAATAGATTTTTAAAATAATTACTGCTTAATAGTTTTTATGCTGAGGCAATTATTAGCCTCGGTGAGGTGGAAAAAAAATGAAAATAGTAATGAGCGACCCAAAAACGGGCAAAAGTTACCAAAAAGAGATTGATAAAAACAATGAAGCTAGCTTTTATCACAAAAAGCTTGGCGACACAGTTAACGGCGAATTGATTGATTTGCAAGGTTATCAGTTTAAGATTACTGGCGGAAGCGACACTGCAGGCTTTCCAATGAGAAGCGATTTGAAAGGCCCTAAGAGGAAAAAACTGCTTTTAACCAAAGGAATTGGGCTAAGGGATAATGAAAAAGGATATAGGCAAAAGAAAAGCGTTAGGGGAAACACTATAAGCGAAGAAACTGCACAGATTAATACAGTAATCACTAAAATGGGAACTGCAAAGCTTGAAGAAATTTGCAAAAAAGAAGAGAAAAAATAATTAAAAAAAAATTTTTTCTTAATTTTTTATTTTTTATTTAAATTAATTTCTTGGCATATAAGCAAAGATTTTTTAAAAGATATCAGATATTTTACTATTAATATATGACAAGCAATGAATTAATACCTGAGGTTACTATTGGGATGGTTGGCCACATTGACCATGGAAAAACCACTCTTTTGCAAAAGCTTACTGGAAAATGGGCTGACACTCACAGTGAAGAGATGAAACGAGGAATTACTATAAAATTAGGCTATGCCAGCTGCACTATTTACAAATGCAGCAAATGCTCTGGCCCTTCATGCTATTCTATTTCAAAAAAATGCATGAATCACATGTCTGACAATGTTGTTTCAAGAACTGTTAGCTTTGTTGACTCTCCTGGCCATGAAGCCTTAATGGCTACAATGCTAAGCGGCGCAAGCATGATTCATGGGGCAATACTAGTTATTGCTGCAAATGAGCCTTGCCCGCAGCAGCAGACAGCTGACCATTTGAAAGCGCTGGAAATAACAGGGATTAAAAATATCATAATTGTCCAAAACAAAGCAGACTTGGTTAATGATACTGAGCTCAAAAAAAATTATGAAGAAATCAAACAATTCATCAAAGGAAGCGTTGCTGAAAATGCTCCCATAATTCCATTAAGCGGGCAATCAGGAGCAAACGTTGATGCTTTGCTTAATGCTATTGAAGAATATATTCCAAGCCCTAAAATAAACAAGGAAGATATTCCAATAATGCTTGTTGCAAGAAGCTTTGATGTAAATAAGCCGGGAAAAGAAGTCAAAGATTTAATTGGAACAATACTGGGAGGTGCATTAAAGCAAGGAATATTAAAAAAAGGTGATGGAATTACAATACTTCCAGGCATTAAAGTTAAGGATGCGTGGGAGCCTATTTATGCAAAAATCGAATCGCTTAATTATTCAAACTTATTTGTTGATAAAGTAACTCCTGGAGGAAGCTTCGGGCTTTCAACTTCAATTGACACTTATTATGGAAAAAATGACAAATTATCAGGCAGCGTTGTGTGCTTAAAGGATAAGCCAATAACTGTTTACAGCAGCCTTGAATTGAAATTTAAAATACTTGATGATTCAATGCTTAAAACTAATGAAGTATTGCTGCTGAATAATTGGACTGCAAAAACAACAGGTGTTATTAAAAGCATAAAGAAAGATGTTGTTTCCTTGATTTTGGCATTGCCAATAGCTTCCATGAAAAATGAAAGAATATCTATTTCAAGAAAAACAGGCAACAGGTGGAAACTTAGCGGATGGGGAGAAATACTATAAAAATAATCTTTGACACTAATTTTTTGTTTATTCCAATACGGGAAAAAGTTGACATAATCTTTGAAATAAAGCACGAACTTGAAGGTGTTAAAGAGTTTTTTATTATAAAAGAAAGCCTTGATGAGCTTAAAAAGCTCGAAAAAAAAGGAATAAAGGATGCCAAGTTAACAGTAGAAAACATTTTAAAGCAAGAAATTAAGATTTTAGATATAGATGGACCAAAAGATGTTGATGACAAGATTATTTGGGCAGCTTTGGAGCAAAACGCTTTTATAGCAACAATTGATAAAGAACTTATAAAAAAAGCCAAAAGCAAAGGATTAAAAATAATTGGTTACAATAAAAGTAAAAAGAGAACAATGGTGATTTGAATTGTATAAAGTACTAACAGTTATGGACAGAGTAAGGGTTGACCCTGTTAATTTCAAGGATGATATTAAAGAGAGCATTAAGATTGAAATAATGAAAAATTATGAGAACAAACTAGAGGATAATAAGTTCTTATTATGCTTAATTGACATAATAAGCGTTGGTGAAGGATTGATTATTCCTGGAGACGGAGCAGTTTATTATGAAACAACCTTCAAGATTCTTGTTTACGAGCCAGTAATAAAAGAGGTTGTTGAAGGAGAAGTAACTGAAATAACTGAATACGGAGCTTTTGTAAGAATTGGCCCAATTGAAGGATTCATACACATGAGCCAAGTAATGGATGATTTTGTAAGCTTTTCAAAAACAAAAAGCTTGCTTGGAAAAGAAAGCAAGAAAACTCTTAATATTGGGGATTATGTTAGGGCAAGAGTTATTGCAGTAAGCATGAAAAATTTAAAGGATGCTAAAATAGGCTTAACTATGAGGCAGGCAGGACTTGGAAAAATTGAATGGATTAGCGAGCCTGTAAAAGAGGCAAAGGTGGAAAAGAAATGACTACTGAATATGCATGCAAGAAATGCAATAGAATAATTAGCACAAAAAGCTGCTCTTTATGCCAAGGAGCCCAGGCAAGCAAGAACTGGAAAGGAATTGCAGTAATATTAAACAGCACAAAAAGCAATATTGCAAAAAAATTAAAAATTGAATCAAACGGCACTTATGCATTAAGGGTGAGATAAACCATGAAATTATTAAACAAAAAAGAAGACAAATTAACAAAAAAAACAATTTATGAACTTGAAATGGACTACAAGGGACAAAAAACTCCTGACAGAAAGACTGTTTTAGAATTAGCTAGCAAGGAGTTAAGAGTTGAAAAAAACTTAATGGTTATTAAAAAAATAATCAATGTTTATGGAAAAAACTTTTCAAAAGTAATAATTTATGCTTATAAAAACAGGCAGGATTTGGAGAAAAATGAGCCAAAGCATTTAATAAAAAGAGTTACTTTCAAGGAAGACGTTAAAGAAGAACCAGTAAAAACCGAAACGCCTAAATCTCAAGAAGAAAAACCAGCTGAAAAAAAAGAGGAAGTGAAAGAATAAAATGGGTAAGAAAAAGAATGTTAAGATTAAAGGAAAGACTAAGCACACCAAATCCATTCCTAGCAAAAAATACAATGCTTACAAAGTTGAAGATGGAAAAATAGTAAGAACTAAAAAGATGTGCGTCAAGTGCGGCCAAGGAGTTTACATGGCTGAGCATAAAGATAGGTATCATTGCGGAAGCTGTGGCTACACATTATTCAAGAAAAAAGAATAAGTTTTTAAACAAAATCATTTAATTTAATATTTTATGATAGAGCTTTCTAAAAAATTTATTACTGTAAAAATTTCTTATTACAGCGGTAATAAAGAAGGTTGTGAAAATTCTGCATTTAATTACAGAGAGTTTTTCGGGAAAAAAAAAGATATTGCTCCTATTAAAAAAGGCAACACAACTTATAATATTCATCTGATTTATCTTGACAAAGCTTTAGAATACAATAATAAAGTAATAAAGAATTACATAAATGGAAGCTACGCAGTTATTCTTGAAAGTAAAAATGATGTATTGGAAGAGCTTGCAAAAAACCTTAATATCAAAACTTGCTTGTTGAATAGTGATGAAAAACTTGAAAGCACAATTAACGGATTAATTGATGAATTTGATGATAAGTAAGCAATTTGGAGTAAATTTTTGAATGAAAATTTTTTTAATAACTATTAAACTTAACTGATAATAATGATAGTCCTTGGAATTGAGTCAACTGCGCACACTTTCAGTGCCAGCGTAATGGATGGAAAAAAAGTGCTTTCGCTTGAAAGCAAGACTTTAACAACTGAATCTGGAGGGCTTATTCCTAGGGAAATCATAGAGCACCATTTACTTAATGGCCCTAAAATAATAAATAATGCATTAATTAATGCCAATAAAAAAATATCCCAGATTCAGCTAATCTCATTCAGCCAAAGCCCTGGAATTGGAGGAGCTTTGCAGATAGGTGCAGTGATTGCTAGGGGCTTGTCATTAAAAAATAAAATCCCTTTAGTTGGAGTGAATCACTGCATTGCCCACTTAGAGATTGCAAGAATGCTAACTGGACTTAATGACCCTGTAATGCTTTACACTAGCGGAGCAAACACCCAAATAATAGCTTACAGCGAAGGAAAATACAGGGTGTTTGGAGAAACTCTTGACATGGGCGTTGGAAATTTCATTGACCATGTTGGAAGAATTTTAGGAATTGGGTTTCCTGCTGGAAAAAAAATAGAAGAATTATCTTTAAAGGGTAAAAATTTCATAGAGCTTCCTTATAAAGTTAAAGGTATGGATATTAATTTTGGAGGCATTTATTCAAATCTTGTGAGTAAGATTGAAAGCAAGGATTACAACATTAATGACTTATGTTATAGCTTGCAGGAGACAGTTTTTTCAATGCTTGTTGAAATCTCTGAGCGGGCATTGGCTCATTGCCAAAAAAAAGAATTAATACTCACAGGAGGGGTTGGAGCAAACAAGAGACTTAATGAGATGTGCGAGATAATGTGCAAGGATAGAGGTGCAGTGTTCAAGAGACTTCCAATAAAATACTGCGTTGACAATGCCAGTATGATTGCGTGGACTGGGCTGCTAAAATATAAAAGCCATGGAGCTGACTTAATAAAAGATGCTGTGGTCAGCCAGAAAACAAGGACTGAAGAGGTTGAGATTTTTTGGAGAAAATAATTTTTGCAGGAGCTGAAGCAGTGATTCGGCAAGTAAATGAAAATGAATTAATCAAAGACAGGATTAAGAAAAATTACAGGATTAAGGAAATTGATGAAAAATTAAGAAAATCAAGGACTAAGATTGAATTCAACCTAATGAAAAAAGCCCTGCAAAAAGGGATATTGGTTCCTAAAGTATGGGATTTAGAAAAATTCTCTTTTAAAATGCAGTACTTGAAAGGAGAGCTGGTAAGTGATTATTTAGCTAATTGCCTTGACAAGAAAAAATTATTTGAAAATATTGGAGAGCAGATTAACTTAATGCATGAATCTGACATTGTTCATGGGGATTTGACAACAAGCAACATGATAATAGTTGAAGAAAAAGTTTACTTTATTGATTTCAGCTTAGGTGCTTTAAGCAGTAAGCTTGAGGATAAAGCAGTTGATTTGCACTTAATAAAGCAGGCGTTGATTGCGAAGCACAACAAGTTTTGGAAGGAATGCTTTGGAGAAATCATTAATAATTACAAAAACAAATACGTGTTAGAAAAATTAAAAAGCGTTGAAAAACGAGGTAGAAAAAAAGCTTGATGTTTTTTATGAAGTTATTTTTTCCAATATTTTTTCAACAGCCAAAGCATATTTAGTTTCAATAAAATTTGGGAAACTCTTTAAGAAAGCATCATTGTTTTCATCAACTTTGTCACTGATTACTTTAACACTAATAATATTAGGTATAACTTCCCTTAAAGCATACAATTCCATGTCAACAGCATTAATATCCAGTTTTAATTCTTTGAATTTGTTGCAATAAAATTTCTTTTTTTCATTATCAACAAAGCTCGAGCAGGATAAAACTCCACCTTTTTTGAAATTAGTTAAATGAGTTAATGGATAATAAAATAATTCATTTTTATCATCCTGATATAATACAGTATCTATGCTTAATATGTCTCCATGCTCCAAAGTTTCATCAATGGCTCCTGCTGTGCCTAAATTTATAAAATAATCATAATTTTTTTGAAAGATTGTTTTAGCAGCCAAATACGCATTGTTTAATCCAACACCAGTATTAATTACTGAAATGTTGTTTTCATAGTCATTTTGCACAATAACCTGAATATTGGTGCTTTTTTCATACGCATGGAGAACGGTTAATCCTAACTTTTTTGAAGGCCTATAAAAAACATTTTCTTCAGCTACATCAATTATTTTAAAGTCTTTTACTATTTTATAACTCGTTTTTTCTTTCCCTAATAAGTTTTCTAAATAGATTAATTCAGCGCTCATAGCTCCAAGGAAGCAAATATTTTTCATAAATTAATTAGGAGAAAAAACTGTTTAAAAAGCTATTTCTTTTCAACTAAAGAGCATGTTTTTAGAAAAAAATTAGTAATTGTGCCCGCTAAACAAATGCTTAATGCTTAATTTTTTTAATTTCTTTAAAGTTTTTTGCATTAAGTCTTCGCTGCTATGGAATAAGTCAGTCCTGCCAACAAAGCCATTTTCAAAAATAGTGTCTCCGCCAAATAAGAGTTCATGATTTTTTTCATACAGCCCTATGCTTCCTAAAGTGTGGCCAGGCAGCTCCAAAGTTTCAAAGCAGTATTTCCCTGTCATTATCTTATCATGTTCATTTAATGCTTTATCAATCTTGAACTCTTCAATTTTTTTCCCTTGCCAGCTTGAAAAATGGCTGAATAATGCTGCCAAGTTTTCATCCCCTTTTCCTATCATTATCTTGCATTTGGTTCTTGCCTGTATTTTTGCCGCAAAAAAAGTATGGTCAGGATGAATATGCGTTAAGATTAGCAAATCAACAGGCTTTTTGAAATCAGTTCCAGCATCAATCAAAACCTTAACATTGTCGTCAATATAGTAAGAAGTGCATAATCCCTTAATGGCAAAGATTTTAGGATACAGCTCAATCATTGTTCTAACTAAATTAGCATTGAATAAAAAGATTATCAATAATTTTTTCAAATTTTGAAACAATAAGCTTTTTAAATGAATAATTGTTCGTATTTTTAATATGGCAAGAATGCACTCAAGAGCAAAAGGTAAAAGCAAGAGCGTAAAGCCTATTTTGTCAAATAGCAAGCAGTGGGTTAGTTATAAGCCTGATGAGATTGAGAAATTGGTTGAAAAAGTTGGACGCACTGGAGCCAGAAGCTCAAAAGTAGGCATGATTTTAAGGGATTCTTATGGGATTCCAAGCGTTAAGGATTTGACTAAGAAAAAATTAAACAAAATATTAGTAACCACTCAAAAGCAGGAATTGCCTGAAGACTTATTTAATCTTATAAAAAGAGCAGTAAATACCAGAAAGCATTTGGACAAAAACAAAAAAGATGTTAGCGGAGACCATGGATTCAGGCTAATTGAAAGCAAAATAAAAAGGCTTGTTAAGTATTACAAATCAAAGAAAGTTCTTGACCCTTCATGGACATACAACATTAAAAAAGCAAAATTGCTTGTTGAATAAACCATTTAAATTGGAGGAATTAATTAAGGAAATTAAAGTTTTTTTAAAAATAGAAATCTTTAAAAAAACTTACTTGATTTTTGAATAGATATGGTAGTTAAAAAGAAGGTTAAAATTGGAAAGAAAAAGAAATGGTTTGACATAGCTTTGCCTATAAGCTTAAAAGGAGAGGTTTTTTCCCAAGGATTCGCTGAAACCCCTGAGGATTTAATAAAAAAAACTATGACTTTTTCTTTAGGAGATGCCATTAATGCCCCTTCAAAAAAGCACATTAATCTTAAATTAGTCATAACTTCAGTTAAAACAAGCGTTGCACATACTGATATTAAAGCTTTAGAGGTTAATCCTTCATTTTTGCTAAGAAAATCAAGAAAGAACAGCAAAGTGACTGCAAAATCTGTCGGCCAAACTAGTGACGGCTTTAAAGTAGATGTGAGGCTTTGCGCAATAACTAATGGGCATTGCATTTCAACAGCAAAAAAAGAGATAAGAAAACAATTGACACAATATTTGTCCAGGATTATAAAAGAATCAAGAAAAGATGCAATAATTTCAAATCTTATTAGCAACTCAATTCAGGCAAACATCAAAAAAGATATTCATAAAATCTTCCCAATCAGAAGCATTGAACTTGAAAAAGTCAAAATATTATGAAAGTATTCAACAATATCTTAGAAACCATTGGAAACACTCCATTAATAAGAATAAATAATCTTGTTAAAAAAAAAGGTGTTAATGTTTTTGCAAAATTTGAAGGAACTAATCCTACAGGAAGCATTAAGGACAGGATTGCCTTAAAAATGATTGAGCAGGCTGAAGCTGAAGGAACCTTGTCCAAGAATAAAACAATTATTGAAGCAACTAGCGGAAACACTGGAATAGCCTTGGCAATGATTGGGGCAGTGAAAGGCTACAGTGTTGAAATAGTTATGAGCGAAGCAGTAAGCATTGAAAGGCAAAAAATGATTCAGGCTTTTGGCGCAAAAATAACCTTAACCCCTAAACTGTTAGGCACTGACGGCGCAAGAATGAAGCTAAAAGAATTAATGAATGAGCATCCTGATAAATATTTCACAACCAACCAATTCTCAAATGAATACAATAAATTAGCGCATTACAGCACCACTGCTAAGGAGATTTGGCATGATTTGGATGGAAAAATTGACTACTTGGTTTGCGCTTTAGGAACTAGCGGAACAATCATGGGTGTTGGAAAGTATTTGAAGGAAAAGAATCCTAGCATTAAAGTTGTCAGCGCGCAACCAACAAAAGGGCATTATATTCAGGGTCTGAAGAACATGAAAGAAGCATTAGTTCCTGAACTATATGATGAGTCAGCAATTGATGAAACTATCATGATTGAAAGCGAACAAGCCTTTGAAACTAGCAGAAGAATTGTAAAAGAAGAGGGAATATTCGTCGGAATGAGCAGTGGTGCAGCAATGCTTGCAGCAATCAAAATTTCAGAAAAGATTAATAAAGGAAACATTGTAGTAATATTCCCAGATAGGGGAGAGAAATACTTAAGCACAGACTTATTCAAGATTAAATAATTAAAAGGGCTTGTGGTCTAGTGGTTATGACGTCGCCTTGACGTGGCGAATGTCCCCGGTTCAAATCCGGGCAAGCCCATTCACAGCATTCTCCAAGAATAATCTTGCTTTGCTATTAAGCATACTCTTGAAGGCTCATGCCAATCAATTATTTTCCATCCGAGCTCTTTTGCTAATTGTAGGCTGAATTCATTGATTTCTTCAAACGTGGGCATGTTTTCCTTGCTTAATCTTTCAATGCTTGAGCCTACATGCATGTAAGATTTAGCTTCAACAAAGTGAACATCCCCTTGCTTGATTATATTAGCATACTCTTTAGGGCTAGCCATGTTATACCCCTTGACTAATGTTAATCTGAGCACTTTCCTGGTGCTTAGCTTCTTAGTTAGCCTTATAGTTTCAAGCAAATTGTCAAAGCCTTTCTTTTTAAGCGAGCTTTTTGTTAGCCTTAAATAATCCTTAACATTAGAAGCAACTAAAGTGATGTATAATTGCGTTGGCAAAGGCTTCAAATTCTTAATAACTTCAGTGTTAAGCCCGTTAGTTACCAAGAAAGTGGTAAACCCTCTATTATGAAACTCCTGGATTAGTTCTCCAATTCTTGGATAAAGAGTTGGCTCGCCTGCTAAGCTTATTGCTGCCTGGTTAGGGTTCAAAGCCTCCTTTAGCTTATTCTTGTCAATCTTGCTGTTTCCTTTAAAGCCTATTAATAGTTTTCTTTGGGCTTTGATTGCTTCATCAACTATTTTTTTAGGCTCATCAATTGCCACATTATTCATTGAGTTTCCTTGGGTGAACTCTGTTGGTCTCCAGCAAAACAGGCAGTAATGCTGGCACCACGCAACAGCAGGAGTCATTTGCAAGCACCTGTGAGACTTGATGTTGTAAAATTTTTCCTTATAGCAAACACCTTTTTCCCTTAAAGAATTCCTAGTCCAGTTGCACAGCTTTACAGCGCTATGCTCTCCTGCCATTTTATATCTTTTTTTCTCATAAAGCTTCTTGTCCATAAGCTATAAATACTTGATTGGTTATTAATAAGATTATGCTGATAAGCAAGTGCTGGGCTGTTTGCAAAGCAAATGCGTATGCTTCTTTTAACACTGCTTCTAAGCCTCTTGTTTATTTGTCTGATGAGTTATGCGACTCCTTGGTTTTTTTTAAGCCGAACTTGTGCGATATAATCATTAAAAACCAGAAGTACGAATTCTATGTCTTGCCAAGAAATGAAGAGCCTGACAAAAAAGATATTTTTTATAATGAGCATGTGGTGAGCATTCCAAGCACTATTTATCACAGATTAATAGGGTTTAAGGACAACCAATTTTTAAGTATTAGGACTGACTTGTTTTAAAAAATTGGCTCTCCAGTCATCTCTTTTGGCTTATTTATCCCTAATAATTTTAGTATTGTTGGAGCAACATCGCTTAAGCCTTTATTTTTTTTTAGCTTGACATTTTTGTAGCAATTGCTTACAAGTATGCATGGCACTGGATTAATTGTGTGGCTAGTTCTCCACTTCTTTGTCTGGTCTTCAGCGTTGCCATGGTCAGCAATAACAAGTATTGCGTAGTTCTTTTTTAAGCCTGCATTCACTATTTCTTCTGATGCTTCATCAACTGCTTTGACAGCCTTGACTATTGCATGAGTTATTCCAGTATGCCCCACCATATCGCAGTTAACTAAATTAACTGCTATGAAATCATAATCTTTCTCATTAATGTTTTTGACTAATTCGGCAGCTATTAATGGCGCACTCATTTCAGGCTTTAAGTCATAAGTTGCAACTTTCGGGCTTGGTATCAAAATCCTGTCTTCTCTTTTGAAAGCTTTTTCAATTTGCCCATTAAAAAAATAAGTAACATGGGCATATTTTTCAGTTTCGCTAATCCTTAATTGGCTTAATCCGTTTTCTGAGATTACTTGGCCTAAAATATTTTTAGGGGCGAGCTCGCTGTAAGCATAATTTAAATAATCAGAGTTATAATATTGGGTCATTGCAACAAAGTAAACATTTTTTTTAACCCTGCTGAATTCCTTAAACTCTGGCTCAATTATTGCCTGAGTCAACTGCCTAGGCCTGTCAGTCCTGTAATTAAAAAATATTATTGAATCATTGTCCTTTACTCCATCATAGCCTTTCATTTTCATTGGCTTAATGAATTCGTCAGTTTCTTTCAGCTTATAATCCTCCTTTAAAGCAGTGATTGGATTTAGGAATTCTTTGCCCTGCCCAAGTATTATGTTACCATAAGCTTTCTCTGTCCTATCCCACCTATGGTCCCTGTCCATTGCATAATATCTTCCAGTAATTGTTGCAATGCTTCCTAATTTGTTTTTTTTCAGTAGTTTAACAATCTCTTTTAGATGAATTATTCCATTGTTTACTGGTGCGTCCCTTCCGTCAGTGAAGCAGTGTATTAATAATTTTTTCACACCCTTGTCTTTTGCTAATTTTATTAAAGCTTTCAAATGGTCCAAGTGGCTGTGAACCCCTTCTGTTTGAAACAAGCCCATAATGTGCAATGCTGAATTATTTTTCTTTGTATTGCTTATTGCTTTTAGTAATTCATCATTTCTGTAAAATTCTCCTGTTTTTATTGCCCTGTTTATTTTTTCCATTGACTGTAGTATTATTCTTCCGCTGCCTATTGTTAAATGCCCTACTTCGCTGTTTCCTTGGAATCCTTTAGGCAAGCCTACAGCTTCTCCGCTGGCATTTATTAATGTGTTGGGGTAATTTTTCAGCAAGTAGTTATGAAAAGGCGGATTTGCAGAAAATATTGCATTCTTTATCTTTGAAGCCCTATAACCCCATCCATCCCTTATTATCAGAATTGTTTTCATAATGTTGCCAATTTGAAGCCGGTTTTTTCCTCAATTCTCATCAGCCTATTATACTTGCTTAATCTTTCGCTTCTGCAAGGAGCTCCTGATTTAATCTGGCTAGCGCTTATTCCCACTGCATAGTCAGCAATGTAGTCATCCTCTGTTTCGCCGCTTCTATGGCTAACCATTACATTCATTCCATTAGCCATTGCTAGCTTTGCTGACTTGATTGATTCGGTTATTGTTCCTATTTGATTGATTTTTAAAAGCAAACAATTGCATGCTTTCAAGGTTATTGCTTTTTTTATTCTTTCAGTATTAGTTACGAGTAAATCATCTCCAACTATTTGGTGAGCCTTGCCTAATTTTTTTGTAATCAATGAGAATGATTTCCAGTCATCTTCAGAGTAAGGGTCTTCTATTGAAAAAATAGGATATTTGCTTATTAATTCATCGTAATACTTCAGCAATTCCTCATTTGTAAGCAGCAATGGCTTTTTTGATTTAAAATTAAGGTTATATTTTTCTCTTTCTTTCATTTCAGTTGCTGCACAGTCCAGGTTTATGTCAAATATTTGCTCATACTTTTTTTCATTGATTGATTCGCTTATTAGGCTTAATGCTTGCTCAGCAGTGCTTATTTGCGGAGCGAATCCCCCTTCATCTCCCACATTTATTGCGCTTAAGCCATATGTTCTAACCAATTTGGATTTTAATTCTTGGTAGACTTCGCATGAGCATCTCATTGCTTCCTTAAAGCTTTCTGCTTTTTTCGGAAAAATCATGAACTCCTGGATTCCTAACTCATTGCCTGCGTGCTTTCCGCCGTTAATAATATTAAGCGAGGGGATGGGCAAGATTTTTTTCCTGCTCTTTGATAACTCCTTAATGTATTCGAATAATTCCTGATTATTATATCCTGCTGCTGCCCTGCTCGCAGCCATGCTGACAGACAAGATTGCATTCGCGCCTAAACAGCTTTTGTTTGAAGTACTGTCCAGCTCAATCATTGCTTTGTCAATGCCTTCCTGGTCTGATTCATTCATGCCTGTAATTTTTTTGTTAATAATAGTATTTACATTTTTTACTGCTTTCTGCACACCTTTGCCATTATATCTTGACAAGTCATTATCCCTTAACTCAACTGCCTCGTATCTTCCTTTGCTTGCTCCGCTAGGAACCATTGCCTTAAATATTCCTTTCTTTGTCTTTAATTCGCATTCAATTGTTGGGTTTCCTCTGGAATCTAACACTTCCCTTGCTTTTACATTGAGAATCATAGATAATTATTCTCGCTCCTGATTTAAAATAATTATCACTAAAACAAATTTTTTTATAGTGCAAAAAAACAATTATTACTGTATTTTATTGGGCTTGTAGCTTAGCAGTAAAGCGTTTCGTTCGCAACGAAAAGACCCTGGGTTCGAATCCCAGCAAGTCCAAAAAATAATTAAGGGAAGGGTTGACCTTTAAGGGAAACCGTAGGTTGCCCTTAAGGTTGCGAATCCCAGCAAGTCCAAATATTTTATATAATATCATAAACTTAAAAAAAATTACTATGATTAAAGTAATAGCTTTTGATTTAGTTGGAGTTTTGGTTAAAGACTCAAAGTTTAACAGCGACATTGAAGGATCAAAAGAATTAATCAAGTCCTTAAAGATTATTAATAATTCTTACGCTCCGAAAAATCTTCGCATTTTTGAAGAAATAAAAAAAATTGACAAAAACCTTAAGCTAGTCATAGCAACGAATAATGTGCCCCTGATTAGGCAGTGGATTGGCAACAATTTTAGCACAAAATTCATTGACAAGATTTACATCTCCTCAGAGTTAGGCTATAGAAAACCGAGCCCTGAATTTTTCAAAAAAATACTCAAGGATTACAATATTAAGCCTGAAGAACTGCTTTTAATTGATGATATGCAAAGGAATATATTAGGCGCTAAAGCTTTAGGAATTAAGGCGGTTTTGCTGAAAAATTTTAGGGACTTAAAAAAGGAAGTGCTTAAAAAATTAGAATCTTAAACTTTAAAAAACCCTATTTTACTACTAATTAATATAGTTGCAGTTGTGGTATAGTGGTAGAATTCAAGCTTGCCAAGCTTGGGACCCGGGTTCAATTCCCGGCAACTGCATAAATATGCTTTCTTAGTTGAGTTTCCGCCAACGCTTTGCGAAGCAAAGGGCTGGTTCCAATTCCCGGCAACTGCAAATTTTTAATAATTTTTATAAAAGATTGGAGCATTTTTTAAACAATGAAAAAAGCATTATTGTTAACTATTTTACTGTTATTGCCTGTTGGATTTTCATGCTACAATAATTCTATAAAGATTAATTCAGTTAACAGCCTTGAGAACACTTATGCAATGCTTTTGATTGAGCAAAGATATAACAGCTTTAGTGATAATTCTTTCCTATACAACTCATTGAATGACTCTAATGTCAGATTAAAGGTTTCAAATGATTCAATAATTGTCCAATCATTGAATGATTCAGTTGTTTGGAAAAATGTGCTAACTGATGAGCTTTATTTTCTATGGGATTACAATGCAACTTCATTAAGTGAAGAGGATATTGTTTTTATTTCAAACCTTGACTGCTGTGGAGTTTATGATAATGGGCAATTCATTAAAACTAATGACACTTGCAGTGAAGAGATTATTATTCCAAAAAAAGATGATTCCGCAATATTGGCAATCTTAATTGCAACACTTCCTTTTTTAATAATGCTTTTTTATTTTTCAAGATTGGATTATAAAAAATATCTTGCTTTCCTCCTTGGACTAATAGGATGGTTAGTTGCTTTCTTTCTAAGGCTTCCTTTGCTAAATCAGGTTTCATTGACTACTAATTTTTGGGCTATTATACTGCTGCCTTCATTGCTGTCAGGTTTGTTTGAAGAAGGAGTCAGGTTTTTATCATTAAGATTTGTTTCTTATGCGAAAAAAAACTTTTTCTTATTCGCTATGGGTTGGAGCTTTGCTGAAATATTAATAATATACTGCTTTAACATTGTTTACTTTTTGAGTTTTAATCAGCAAGTGTCTTTTATTGATGCTTTGCCTGGCTTAATTGAAAGGTTCAGCGCAACAATACTTCATTTGGCTTTCACCATAATCGTGCTAAAATCACTTAAGAATAAGAAATTATTGGGTTTGGCAATGGGTTTGCATATAATTGTGAACCTTTTTGGAATATTATTGCTTGCATTTAATTTGAATGTGTGGATTATTGAACTCGCATTACTCTTGCTTGCTTTTTTGGTGTATAATATTTCAAACAAATTAAAAGAAGGTACTAATAATGGAAAAAGAAGAGATTCTAAAAAAATTAAAAGAAAAAAATGAAATAAAGCAAATAGTGCCCGGGGATTATATTGGTTTTTTTAAAAGAATTGGAGACAATAAATCAGTAACTAAAATAATGGATTTTAAGCCTGATTACTTCATTGATTATTTTGATAATTCAAAGGACTGCTTGTTCTTTGTTGAAAATGCTTTCATTGCGTTCAGTTTTTTGTCAAAATTGGCAGTTCTTAAAATGCTTAACTGCGAGTTTGATTTTAAAAAAATCATTTTTTATTCAAAAGATTCAAAATTAATGGAATCTGAAGAGAAAGGAATCATTTCTGAGAAAAAAATAGTCACTAATTTAGATGCAATGGATTACATAAAAGAATTAATCGAATATTTTGAGCAAAAAACAGGGAAAAAAATAGTGCTAAACATAGAATGAAAAAGTTTTCACCACTCATTAATGTGGAATAATTGTTTAAAACGAATAGATTAATCTAATAATCATGTATGATGAAAGCGTTTCATTGTTTTCAAAGGCGAATGATTTGTTTTTCAAATCAAAAAATAAGCCAAGCAAAGAATTAGTGAATTCTTGCAATTATTTGGGTTTGAAAAAAGGATTTGCCCAAGAGATTATAAAAGCAACAGTATTCATTACTTTAGTTTCACTTATTCCTTCATTAATTCTGTTCATTATTTTTAGAAATGTTTTTTTTCTTTTGATTCCAGTAGTTATAAATCATTTTTATAGCGAGCATTATAAAAATAAGTATTATATAGAAAAAATAAAAGATTTGGGCTACTTGCCTGATTTTTTCAGCCTTTTAATAACTAATCTTAAGATTAACCCTAATTTAGAAAACGCATTGATTAATTCAAGCAGTTTTGATTATGGTATGAGCTCTGCAATATCAAAAAGGATAATGAAGAAAATTGGCAGCGGAGTTGATATCAATACTAAGGAGGAGTTCATCAGAGAATTCAAAGTTTTTAATGATTCCAAGATTAACTTGTGCGTTAATTCAATAATTTCTGCCATGTCTGTAAAGAGCTGTGTTAAAAGGAATATTTTGTTCTCTGATTCTTTGAATCAATTGCTTGGATTCATGAAAAATAATGCTGAATTGTTTTCAAGAAAAATATACACTTCAGTTTTGATGATTTTTGGCATAGGGACAATTATTCCTTTAATTCTTGTGAGCATTTTTCCTTTAATAGGGCTGATTAACGGGAGATTCATAAGCTCTTATTCCTTGTTTTTTTTCCTTATATTAAGCGTTTTTATTGTGAGCTTCATAGTTAATGACTTAAAAAAGAAAAGCCCTTCTAAATTTAGCCAAATAAGTGTTAATTCAAAAATTAAGAGCATTAATCCTGTTTTTCTTGCGCTGGTTATTGCTGCTTTGTCAACTCCTTCAGTTATTCTTGCTTTTGAAAAATTATTAAATTTTAAGGTAAACTTTTTTTTGAGGGAATATTCCCCTTTCTTTTTTTATGCTAGCGCTTCAGTTGTTTTAAGCATTAATTATTTTTTAAAAAACAGGGCTTTGGTTAAGGAGAAGCGGGCTGTGCAAAGGGTTGAAGATTCTTTGATTGATTCTTTCATGGTTATTGGCACCAGAATCAATGAAGGCCACAGCATTGAATCAAGCATTAAGTACTCTTTGGATAATTCTAGTGAGGATTTGAGAGAGTTTTTTTCAAAAGTTTACAGCAGGATTTCAAGATTAGGAATTGATTTAAGGCAGGCTTTTGATTTTTCAATAGTTTCTGCTAAAATATTCTCAAAAAGAATTAAGAGCATGATTGATTTGCTATGTTATACTGTCAAAAAGCACTCATTAAGCGCGGGAGAAGCAATGATTGAGATGTGCAATTATTACAGAAAAATAAAAAGCGTTGAGTTTGATATGGATAATTCATTAAGCAAGAACACTGACATGATTAAAATGACTATGCTTTTTTTCTCTCCTGTTGTTTGTGCATTAATCATTACTATTTCTGCAGTCATTAATTCTTTTTTAGTCTCAAATAATTCAATGATGTTTTTTTCATTCTCCAGCCTTGATGTTGAAATGCTTGGACTTCTAATTTCTTGCTATCTGCTCATTCTTATTTTTATATTGTCAGATTTTTATTCATTTTTAAAATACGGAAAGGATTCAGTGGAATCCGAATTTGAGCTCTCTAAGTCCTTGATTATTGCATTTTTGACATTTACCGCAACATTAATAATATCTCAGGTTTTTCTTTTTAAATTATGAATAATAAAAGCGTTGAAGGGTTGCCCTTGCAATACTTAATAATCATATTAATAGCAGTGATAGTTATTGGAATAGTGCTGCAAATAACTGATGTTGTTGATTTCGGAGTTAATAGCGGGCTTGAAGCAATCAATAATACTGTTAATGC
>JBAZGS010000001.1:0-144487 GCA_041652755.1 Candidatus Nanoarchaeia archaeon | reverse complement strand
TTGCTAGTAATAGCAATTGATACATCTTCAGGGATTGCTTGCGATGCAAGAGTCTCTATGCTCCCTGTATCAACTTCGCCATTTATTAAATAAGACAATTTGCCATTAGGAACAATATTGAACTCTAAAACTGGGTCATCAAGCAAAATAGTGAAATCTCCAGAGATCATGGCAGCGCTTGAAGCAATACTCTTAGGAATAACTTCAATAACTGTAATATTTCCCAAATTATTGAAGGTTCTTTCAATCATTGTATAATTAGCAACTGTTCCATCATCCATAGTGACTTGGACAACTTTAACATTTGTAGTAATACTAACATCAACTAATTCATCACTTCCTAAAGCATTCGTTATTGCTGAAACAACCTCTTCACCGAATGAGGCAAAAGTTTGAGTAATGTTTTCACCCATCACGCTTAATGTCTGGGTAAGATTAACATTAGATACAAGAGTATAATTAGTGACATCTGAGCCAATAAAGTCCTTTAAGTCGCCTAATATTTGGTCAATGATTACAGTAACATTAGAGACTGTGTTTGAATTAGCCCTAGGAGCATAGTGATAAACTGTCTCCTCTTCATCTTCAGTAGTTTTAGATACTGAAAAGGTTTCAGCATTCACAGTTGAAAGCATTTTAGAATCATCATCAGTGAGGGTAGCAACCATGATTTTATAATCAGCATTCTCATTAGGAGCAATCCAAGTAACATTGTATTTAAACTCCGGACCTAAAGCAGTGCCATAATCATAGCCTGAAACGTAACCGTAACCGTAATCATAAGAAGCATTAACATAACCATAACCATAATAGTAACCGTAACCGTATCCTGAACTGTTCAAATAATTCGTTTGAGTATTAATAGGAGTTACATTAAAATTTGAGCACAAATCAGTTATATCAATAGTTTCATTGTCAAGCATGGTTCCATCAATAGTAAAAATGCAGATGCCTTCCCAGCTAGTATTATCCTCAAAAGTTCCAGTTGAATTAGTTATCAATACTGCAACAAGTTCAATAGGCAATCTTTCATTTTCATTTATGTCAATATCAACAGTAAAACTTAATTCCTGGCCATTAACAATAACATCACTAATATGCATTGCTACTGCGAATGCGCTGTCGCTTCCTAATAATAAAACTATGATAAGAAAACCGCTTAACAATACACTTTTAAAACCATTATTGAGTTTCATAGTTTTTCATTATAATAATTATTAATTAAAAATTAATTAACAATACTTTATAAATATTTTCCAAATTCAGGTTATAATCAAAAATGGCAGATTTTTTAAAAAAGTAACTATAAACTATTAACTAATGGCTAAGGATGTTTTGCTGTCTAGTGTTAAGCAATTATGGGTTGCGCAAATAGTCCTATTTTTCTTAGATTATTTCAGAATCATCAATATTAACATTTCAAGGTATTGGTCATGAAAAATGTAGAGTCTAAAAAAGAAAAGTCGACGACTTACAAAGTTATTACTGCCTTAACTTATCTTATACCTTTTGTAATATTTGTATACATAATTTATATAAACTGGCTTCCATTTGGTTTTGAAAAGACTTACATTCTTAATGTTGGAAATGAGGAAGATACTGATATTTCAAAGGAGTTATATTTGGTTGAAAGTGATGCTTTAGGCCCAAGAACTTGCGTGGAAGGAGAATGCTTCAGAGAACTAAATGGAACTGTGAAAATAAAGATGAACCTTCCTGATTGGGTTGATGATAGAATAAATATTGGATTTGAATCAAATATAACATCCGCTGATGATGTGTTTATTACATATGGTTCGATTGTCTATCCATTATATTTAAGAAAAACAATTTATAATCCTTTATTCTCAAATGAAAAAATTATTATTTATAGTGATGAATTGAATATACCTGCAAATATTATTGAAGATTACAACCAAGTAATGCTATATTTAGAATCAACTAATCCAATAATTAGTTATGATTTTCTTGAAGAGAATGAATTCCCAAAAGAGAATACTAGTCCAATTAAAGTTTCGGAAGGTTATTATTTTGATGGAATTGATGATTATATTAAGGTAAATAATGTTAATATCACAGGTAGTTTCGCAGTCGAAGCTGTAGTTAAATTGGAAGTATCAATACTTAATAATTCTGGATATATTTATTCTGATAACCGGCAAACTGGTTTTTATGTACGTGGTCCAAGTAAAGATGTTAGGTTCTTTATAAATACAGATAATATGTCATGTTTGGCTTCATTTAATGCAGAGGAAATAAATTATACTTCATTCGAAAAAATCACTGGCGTGTATGATAAAGAGAAAGAAAAAGCATATATTTTACTTAATAACAATTTAATGGATATTAAATATTGTTCTGGAAATGTTATAAATTCTGATAAGAGAATATTCGCTATTGGACAAAGAGATAATACCTATGATTTAAATATTCAAATGACCTTACAGTCATTTAATATTTATGATAAATTTAATAGTTATTTAGTAGTTCCAAAAAATATAAGGTTTCAAAACTTTACCTCCATTGAATTTGATTCAACAAATTTCACTATTCATGATTTTAAGGTTACACTCTCCAAATGAACCAAAAAACAATAAATGTTGGATTTAGTGCACCCTTCTATTTATTGGTTTTAAATATTATAAATAATTTTGTCATCAAAACTAAATTTAATTAACTTATAAACCCATAAATATTAACCTTTAAGAAACACAATAAGATTTATATAAAAAATGAGTAATAATACAATTATTAATAAAACAGACAGTATTATAATAAAATGATGAAAATAATGCAAAGAATTGATAAATTCATAATCAAAAATAGAATGATATTATTTCTTACTGCTAGGAATTTGACTATATTTTTTTTACTTGTTTTGATTTTGAAAATGTTTTGGGGTTTTTATATAAATCTAAATTTAATTGCGGTTGTGATTTTCTCAATAAACACAATTTCTTTAATTTATTATTCAAAAACATCAACTAAAGATAAACTTAAGACATGGATTAATTATGGATTTCTTTTAAGTTTACTATTAATTATAGTTATTTCTCTAAATTTTAGTTTCATAGAACCAGTTGCAAAAATAATAAATCCCTATCAATTCATCTTAATTGTAATAACGATTTCTCTTGGTATTGTCATATTATATCAAAATAAAGAAGTTATCGATGTGGTTGAAAATAAAAAAACCGAAGATGAAAAAGTTGAAAAAAAGAGAAATAAAGAATTTGACAAGAAATTCCCGTTCTTGGCAAAATTAAATATGAGCTATGGAATAAAACTTGCCTGGCAAGAAAAAAGATACTTAAATGCCATATTAAAAGCAATAATTTCTCCCCTTATTTGGATTATAAAACTTCCATATAAATTAATTAACTGGATGAATAAAGAGGGATGGAAATATAGTTTAATTATAATTACCATTTTTGTAGTAGGTATAATATTAAATTTAATGACAAGTAACTGGAGCCAAGGATATACCAATTTTCATTCAGGAGAAAGCCAATTTTTTAATTTAATAAAATCTTTTTCAAGCGGAAATTTTGATGCTATCTATAAAAGAACACAACCCATAATAATATATTTATATGGCAGCATTGACTTAATTTTTGGAGGAAAATTATCAATAACTTTAATGAGATTAATTACCTCATTAAGTCTATTTACAATTAACTTCTTCTTAATATCAAAATTAAAGAAAATTAATTTCCTTAACCTAAAAAATAATAATATAATATTTATGTTAATAGGATATACTTTTAGTTATACAATACTTTTTTACTCAAATATTATAAGATCTGATATATTTTTGCTAACAGTATTTAATTTATTTTTGTTTGAATACTTGTCAAGAGGGATAAAAAAAATTAATTATCTTATCTTATTAACTGCTTTAGCAATGGTATTTAAAGGTAGTGGAATACTCCTTTTTGGCATCTTAATGATATTATTTAATTATGAATATATTATTAAACCTGAACATTCTAAAAAAATAGCTTTACATAAAATTATATTTTTTAATATTTTAGTAAGTTCTTTGGTGTATCTTACATTTTTAATATTTAATCCAACAGAATTAACTAATGGAGTATTTAGCTTTTTTGGAACAGTATCCACTGGAGTAAATCACATGCAAAGCGGACATTATGGTCTTTTTCCCACAAATCAACCTTTGCTTAATTTATATCTATCAAGAATTATTAGTTTTAACATATCATTTTCTCCGCTGATAAACATTTATTTTTTATTTTGTGTTTATTACTTTTATAAATTCTTAATAAAGTTTAAAATAAAAGATGTTAAATCCTCTAATTTTAGAAAAACAATTGTTATTTTGCTTTCTTTTGGTTTTTTTGTGTACCTAATCAGTAAACCTCTACAAATATATAGATATTATTTTCCATTTTTGACTGTCTTTATCATTTTAAGTTTTTTCACAGTTTCAAGGATAAGTATTAATAAAATAAAATATTTTTTGGTTGCGTTATTCATTTTATATAATTTATACTTTATATATTTGCAGCTAAATAACAGCCGTTTAAATGTGGATATAGATAAAAATGTTTATTATGTAATTAGTAGTTATACAAAAAATTGGATGCTTCCTCCTGGAATAAATATTTCTAGGAAAATTGGCAATATTAGCCAATTAAAATCTGGAGAGTACTTGCTTATAACTGAGCATTTTACTTACACAAACAGTAGAATAACAAATAAGAGAGATATGTTTAGAGAAGAAGATTTTTATCCAGAAACAAATGAAAGCATAGAAGCAAAGGCTGAATTTTACAACGGACTAAAAAACCTGACATTGATAGACTCAACAGGAAAAAATGAATTATGCGGATTTTATTTGCCTTATGATAATTGGTATATGATTAAACCAAATTATTATATTTACAAAAAAGAATAGCTAATTTTTTATTTTTATTAAAAAATATAATAGACCAGGTAAACTAAGTATGATGTTTATTATACGCCCTAAAATAGAATAAATTATTATATTCTCAGGAGACAGTGTTAATACACTAATTAAAAAATATTCACTAATACCTATACCATCAATACTTAAAGGAAGCATAGTTAATATTGAAAGCAGTGGAATAATATAGCACAATTTTGAAAAAGGTATAAATACTCCAATTGTGTTGAATTTTAATACAGCTAAAAAAATCAAGCCTATGTGGTACAATAAAGACACTAAAAATAATAATAAAATCTTTTTAAAGCTAAAACCTAGTCTAAAAGAATACCAAAAAATAAAAACACTTAATATTATAAATGAAAATATTAAAATTATAGAGAATAATAATAAAGGAATATTTAGCAAATAGCTCAATTCTTTTATTGAAAACAAGAATATAGTTATTATTGCCCAAAAACCAATAATCCTGTCAAATAAGGATAAAAATATTGTCTTTTTTTTTGGTATATTTTTGAAATACATGAGTCTAGAGACTTCCATTCCAAAATTTCCCAATAAAAACATATTAAAAAAATTTCCAACCCTGTTTATAAAATAATGCTTTATAAAACTTTTATTAACGAATTTATTTAATATTAGATAAGTCTTAAAAACAAATAGTAGTGAAAAAATAAAAGTTGATAAAATTACATAAAAAAGTAGATTAATATTTATATTATAAAATATTGGAATTATCTCAGAAAAGTTTATTTTTTTTAATATAAAAAATATAAACACAATGCTAACAGAAATTTTTAAAACATTAATATATTTTTTATAATTATTAAGCTTTGCTACGGCAAGCTCATAAATTTTTATTATTGTATTAAAATCCATATATATCACTTATTAGGCATTATTTTTTTGCACAAAAATATAGCATCTTTCGCAAAAAAACTTAAAAAATTTATTTTGGAAATAGCTTTTTCAATAACAAACAATATCTTCTTTGGTAAAAATATGTAATTTTTGTATCCTGGAAAAAAGCAAAAACTGTATATTTTTTTCACCTCAAAACCGCAAGATTCAATAAGATCTTTCAGCTCTGAGTTTTTGAGAGTATTTAGTATTGTTTTCTTGTTGTCAGGATTAGGCTCGCGTTTAAATGGAAAGCCAAAAAAATTATGCAAAATAAAGGCAATTGCGCCCAAAAAAGAAAATCTATTTAAATGGTTATTAATAATCAAATAACCATCTTTTTTTAATAATTTGTTTAAGGACTTTAATATAATTTTACGGTTGTAATCTTCAAGATTTAAAAATAATCTAAAACAAGTTATAACATCTTGTTTTGGTATATTATTATCCCTTGATATATCTGCCACTTTAAAAAATATACCTTTTTGAACTCCTTTTTGCGCCTGAGCTATCATAATTCTTGAAAGATCAATACCTAAATATCTTTTAAATTTGAAATTTGTATAAACATAACTTATTATTCTTCCTGTGCCGCATGCAAAATCCATATAATTTTTTAAAGGAGATTGTATAGGATAAATTATTTTATTGAGAAAATATTTTTCTAATTCAAATATAAAAACCTCAAATTTATTATTGATTCTTTTATTATAAGTTTCTCCCACTTTATTATTATTTAAATATAATTCGCTGTATCTTGATTTATATTTCATTTAACCACCTTAATCTGTTATTTTTAATATCACTAATCATCTTTTTATTAAGTAATTTTATTAGCAAGTATTTAAGTTTATCTTTTATTCCTTTTCCCATTAAAGAAGTTATAGATTTTAAATAAAATATCATATCTTTTTTAAGATTATATTGCTTTATTTTATTTTTTGAAGTTGAAAAATAGCCTTTTAAAAAAAAAGTAATAAGTTTATCTTTATTACAAATAAAAAGTCTTGCTATAAGGTTATATGGATAAAAATTGTTTATTACTCTGAATATATCAAATGTAGGTTTAGAATAAATACGCTTTTTAAGATATGAAGGATCACAAATAAATATTTTATTTTTACAAAAAAGAATATTTTTTTGGTTTAAGTCCCCGTGAATTCTGATTTTCTTATTGTGCAATCTCGCGAGATATACCCCAAAATCATAAAATATTTTTTCAATATCAGTATTTAAATAAAAAAAATTAGAATTTAATAACAAAAAATTGTTAAAAGGTATTAGGGAATAATATTCTTGTGTATACCATAAGTTACTGTTATTTATTTTAACTATTTTAGGCGTTACCACCCTAGAAATTTTTACTGAATCCAAGAATTTTATACCTTCTATTTCTCTTTTGAGAATATTATTTAAGTTAATTGTTCTTCCTGAAATGGTTTTTTTATTTTTAACAAAATATTTTTTTAACAAGTATTTATCCTTTTTTTTTATTAAATATATTCTGCTATTATAACCTTTATAAAATAGCTTTTCTTTTTTTATTATAATATTACTTCACCCCTATTTATATTTTATTTTTCTTAACACTTTTGCAGGATTTCCTGCTGCTATAACTGATTCAGGTACATCCCTAGAAACTAAGGAATTAGCACCTATAACTGAAAAGCTTCCTATTTTAACACCATCTACAACAACAACATTTGCACATAACCACACATTGTCACCTATAATCGTTTTTTTTTCCGAAAGTTTTACATAACCTTCATGCTTATATTTAGGTATTTTATGGTTTTTAACTATTTTAACAGCTTGTGCAATTGCATTATTTTTTCCTATTTCAACCCCACCATTGCCATAAATAACAGAAAAGCTATTGACTGAAGAACCATCCCCTATGTTTATATATCCTGTCTTTGAATTTAATATTACATAATCATTTATTATACAGTTTTTACCTATAGATATAGGTCCTTGAGCCAAAATATCACATCTTCCTAAATAAGCTCCTTTACCTATTTTCAGATTATTTAGAAAAAATATATTTGCACATGGATGAATTATACATTTATATTTTATCATTAAATAAATGTTTTTAAAAATCGAAGGTATCATGCTGGAAATTATAAGAATAAATTTTTTTGAGTTTTTCATTTTATATTAACCTTAAATATTTATTATTAATGTTAAGATTATATATAAAGTTTAGGTTATAATTTATAAAATATTCTAATGAGGATTGAATATTACCATATTCTTTCAAATAATTTTTAATATTCATTTTATTTCACTCACTGTATAAATGTATTTTCCACTTATGGTTGGTTCTATTTTTTTAACAAAGTTCCATTTGACTTTGCATTTATTACCCATAACTTTTTTTGTTTCTTCTTCAAAATATTTCATATTAGCTTTATTAGCTTCTTTATTTAGAACTACTCTGAATTCTATTAAATCATAATCTTTTTGAATTAATTTAAACTGTTTTATCCAATTCCAAAAAAAGAAAAGTCTTATGAAATATTGTGCGCTTAATAATTCCCCATTTTTCTTTTTAAAAAAACTTATAGTTTTTCCATCAACTTTTTTAAAAGTTAATGAATTTCTGCCACATTTGCAAGATTTGTTTTTTACAAGCGAACCATAATCTCCTATTTTATATCTTATTAAAGGCATTGAATAATTTGTCAATAATGTAACCACAATTTCATTATTAATTACTTCAATATAATGTGACCAAGGAAATCCATGAAGGCCGGTATTATATTTACATTCAACTGCCATTGCCCCAACTTCTCTTGAACCATACTGATTTAATACAGGGCATTTAAAAATTTCTTCTGCAAGTTTTTTTACCTCAGGATAAAGAGTTCCTGCAGTTGAAAGAATAAACTTAGGAGA
This sequence comes from Candidatus Nanoarchaeia archaeon, assembly GCA_041652755.1. Taxonomy (GTDB): domain Archaea; phylum Nanobdellota; class Nanobdellia; order Tiddalikarchaeales; family Tiddalikarchaeaceae; genus JAQTTT01. Next base: position 135,759 of record JBAZGS010000001.1, on the reverse strand, counting down.
ATGAGTAATTTTAATATTGTTTTGTTTTATGAATTTACAAAAAGTCTCAAGAGATTCTGAAAAGACCCACATTGAGACTGGCTTTTTTTTGTTTATTTGCTCTGTAAATCGCTTCATATCATTCTCATCCATTTTAAACGTATTAAGAATTATTCTATTATACAAAAAATTAGTAAATCTTTCCTTAAATCCAAAATGATTCCTTTGGATATCTCTCATTGAACCCCATAAATTCATTTCCAATTCACCTATATCTTTTCCATTAACGAGTTGAAAATATATTTTATTTGCTAAATAGTTTATATCATCATATTCTTTATCTTGAATAAGTTGCAAAGGTTCTCCAGTACTGCCACCGGAAGTATTTGGGTGAGGTTTTCTTTGAAGATAATCCTTAGAATACATATTATTGCCTTCTTTTCTAATAATATCTTTAGTTAAAATAGGAATTTTATGAAAATTAGCTAGATTAACTTTACCATTTTTTACTACTTCAGCTTCTTCTAAAATTTTATGATAATAAGGGACATTATTATAAGCATGCAATAACATTTTTTTTAATTTTTCATTCTGATATTTTTTGATTTCACTTTCAGATAAATTATCAACTCTTTGAATCTCTTTTAAAATTCCAGGAACCTTACTGCCAGTCAAATAAAGCAATGCATAAATTATTGGTTTTCTCCAGTTAAGCATTTTCATATACCTCTAAATATTGTTTTGCAACTTTGTTCCAGCTTAATTTTTGAGCCAACTTTAGGGAAATATTACCTAAGGATTTTATTAAAAAAGAATCAGATAAAAAATTATTGATTGCTAATTTTAATGAATCTTTATCAGCAGTTTTTACAATGAAGCCATTGCCCTTAATTAACTCCTCGCTGCCTCCAACATTAGTAGTAATTATGGGAAGTCCGCAAGCCATAGCCTCTAATATTGAATTGCTCATGCCCTCATTCAAGCTGGGCAACACGAACACGTCAAATTTAGGCAAAATTTTAGCAACCTCTTTATGGGATTTCTTGCCCAAAAACTTGACATTAGAATTATAAGACTTTGCTTGAGCTTTTAATTCATTCATTAAATTGCCCTCACCAATTAAAGATAATTCAACATTTTCATTATTGCTTATTGCTTCTATTAAATAATTATAGCCCTTTCTTTCAATTAATCTGCCAGTGGATATTAATTTTAAAGGCAAACTAATTTTTTTATTTTTCAATGGCTTGAATTCACTAATATCAACACCATTAGGTATTATGCTGATTTCTTTATTTAATGTTTTAAGCGCCAACTTTTTCAAGCCATTAGAATTAGCAATTACTTTAACAGCTTTAGTCCAAATCCTTCTTGAAAGGGACTTAAAGATTAAAAAATCAGGAAGTTTTAATCTTGGATTGTAGCCTGGCACATCGCTGCCTCTTAATGCAACAATGTAAGGATTTTTTAATAAATACGCAATTGCTCCGCAAGGCCATCCGAACCATGCGTGGATTAAATCATACTCTTTGAATTTTTTGCTGTAATTATAGGCTTTAATGCTCCAGCTTAATAGTTCAGTCATCTTCCAATAATGAAGATTCTTTTTCTTTATTGCTAACTTATGGATTTTAATGTTTTTTGAAAAATCAACAATTTCGAACTTGTTAACCGCAGAGCAGGTGATTAAATCAATGTATAAATCCTTTATTTTTGAAAATTCTTTCAACAAATAATAATTAGCATTCCCAGCCCCGCCTCCGAGTGGCGGGAACTCGTAGTTGAGCATTAGGATTTTTTTCATTTCCTAATTATCTCTCTGATGTAATATTTCTTCTCAACAGTGGATGAATTGAAGTTGATTTTGATTAATAGGTCAATGATGATGCCGAAGCTAAAAAGCATTATACTCATTATTATGAAAAAGAAGCCTAGGAAGAACCAGCCGTTCCTGTTAAAGCTTAAACCCTCAAATAGTTTCTGGTAAATCGCAACGCTTCCTGAGAATAGTCCTAAAAATACTGAAATGAATGATGCGTAGCCGAAAAAATGCAGCGGCCTTTGGTAATATTTTCCAATAAACCATAAATAAATCAAGTCTATGAATCCGCGCACGCATTTTGTGCAAGTATATTTTGATTTGCCATGAATCCTTGCATGATGAGTGACGGTTTCCTCACCTATTTTGAAGCCCTTCCAAGCCAAAAGAGTAGTCACATACCTATGCATCTCGCCCTGCAAATTCAAAGACTTAATGGCCATTTTCTTGTAAACTCTTAAAGTGCAGCCAGTGTCATGGATTTTGTCCTTGATTAATAATCCGCGAAGGAATCTTGAAGTTTTTGTAAGAATTCTGATTATTAAAGCATCCTTCCGTTTTTGCCTATAGCCTGCAACAACATCTAAACCCTCATTTTTTAATTTCTTGACTAGTTTTGCTATGTCTTTAGGGTCGTTTTGCAAATCAGCATCCAAAGAAACCACTAATTCCCCCTTACACTCCTTAAATCCTGCATCTAATGCTGTTGCTTGCCCGTAATTCTTGTTAAGATTAATGATTTTCAAATTTTTTAGCTTTTTTAGCTCAATTAATGAATTATCCTTTGAGCCGTCATTGACATAGATTACTTCATAATTCTTGCTTAATTTATCCATTGAAGCCCTTATCTACCTATCTAATTCAGCAATATTATCTTCTTCATTATAAACTGGAACTATTACTGAATAATCGAGCATGAATTATAGCTATAATATTGTTCATTATAAATTTAATTATTCGCACTTTAAGACTTCAATATTGTAAGCAGTGAACTCTTGGGAGCAATTAATGCTAAAATACTCTAAATAGTCAGAAGAGATTTTATTCTTAGCCTGCTCATCAAGGATTACTAAAACGTTTTTAGGGAATGCTGAAACGTTTTGGATTATTGGCGCATTGGCAAATGTATCTGTTAAGTTGCCAAACATCCAATCATCACTTAAGCCTGAAATTGAATAATTTAACGCGTAATCAGCGCCTTTTCCATACCAAGTTGATGCAGGAGTCCAGGAGCTGACAATTAATAAATCAGTCTCATTGATGAACTCGTAAGCTGCTTTATAGTCAGCTGAAGGCATAGAAATATCAAGATTAGGGTGCTTTATTCCATCAATGTCAAAGACGTTTCCGTAAAAAGCGAGAATCATAACTAGTAAGATTGCATAGCTAAATCTTATTTTAGTCAAGCAGTTGGCTATGAAAAAAAAGAAAGGGAAAATTATGAAATACTCATACCTTGTTGCAAAAGACTTGACAAATAAGACTCCAATAAAAGGAATGATTGAATAGCTTAAGAGGCTTAGAGCGAATTTTTTGTCCTTTAAAAAAATTAACCCTAAGGCTAAAAATACTAATAAAGGAACATAGCTAAAATAATAACTGCTGTATAGATTTAAATACAATATTGCCCTGTTTATTATGTCATAGTCTAGGTTGCTTATCATTCTTGCAAAGATTAAGTAGATAAAATAAAGCCCTAAGATTGCAAAGGTTATAAATCCTTTATTTTTTAATAGGTTTTTGTTAAAAAAATTAATTGCATAGATTAGCACGAATAATGGAATAATGATGTAGCCCATTGTATGCAGATGAATTGAAAAATAAACGCTGGCAATTAAAAATAGATAGTCAAGCCATTTATTAGTAAATATTTGTTCTTTTAATATTGCTATTTTATAGAATAAGTAAAAGCTCAAGAAATAAAAGAACTGGAATGCTTGATAAAATCTTGCCTGCTTGGAGTAAATAATCTCTAAAGAGCTGAGAGCTATTAGTGTTGGAAAGATTAAATTGTTCTTTTTTATGAATTTTTTTGAGAACTTGTAAGCCAAATAAACTGTTAATACTCCAAAAATCACTGAAATGAATCTTGCGCCGTAGTCTCCGCCAAATATCCAAATAAAAAACGCCATTAAGTAGTGAAAAATTATTGCGCGATTATATGATGCTCCTGATTCTAATATTGGCGTGCCATGAAGAAGTATTGATTTTGCTGCTGTTGCTGAGATTGTTTCATCAAGCCACATTGAATCAGAGTCTAAGTATAGTAGCCTTAAGATTAGGGAATAAAGAATTATTGCTAATAATAGGTAATTCTCTTTTAATTTAAACTTCATTAATTAATGTAGTGGAATTATTTTTTTATAAAACCTTTGAGTATTCTTTGTACCAATCCGTGAACTCTTTCACCCCATTTTCTATTGAAACAGTTGGGTTATAGTTGAGCAGTTCTTTAGCCTTGCTTATATCCCCTGATGTTAATAAAACATCACCTGCTTGCAGAGGCATGAAGTTAATAATCGCTTTTTTGTCTAATGCTTTCTCTATTGCTTTAATAAAATCCATTAAATTAACAGACTCCCCTCTTGCCAAGTTAAAGATTTCAAAAGAGTAATTCTTGTCAATTGCTAAAAGCACGCCGTTGACTATGTCATCAATGTAGGTGAAATCCCTTTTCATCTCGCCATTGTTGTAGACATCAATTGTTTCATTGTTCAAAATCTTCTTGGTGAACTCAAACAAAGCCATATCAGGCCTGCCGTAAGGCCCGTAAACTGTGAAGAACCTTAAGCCTGTCATGTTTATTCCGAATAATTTATAGTAGGTGTGGGCGAATAATTCATTGGAAATCTTGGTTGCTGCGTATACTGAAATGGGAGCGCTAAGCTTATAATCCTCCTTAAATGGCGGATTAGAGCAGTTGCCGTAAACTGATGAGCTTGATGCAAAAATCACTGACTTAATAGTTCTCGCTCTTGCAAATTCAAAAACTTTCAAAGTGCCTAAGGTATTATATTTTTCATAAACTAAAGGATTAGTTATTGAATATCTCACTCCTGCCTGCGCGCCTAAATGGCAAATAGTGTCAATATGTTCTTTCACTTCATCTAGGCTTATTGAGAAATCTAACTTATAGAAAGTGAAGTTGGGGTTTTTTTTTAAAATTCTTAGCCTCTCTTCTTTTAATTTAACATCATAATAGTCATTAAGATTATCTATGCCTATTACTTTATCACCCCTGTCTAACAGGGCTTTTGAGGTGTGAAACCCAATAAATCCTGCAGCTCCTGTGACTAAAATAGTTTTAGGCATGATATATTTTATAAATAATGTTTATTAAAATGTTTTTAATTATGCAGTATTTATTTACCATATTGTAATTAAATAATGTGTTTGCTTACATGAAATTATTCAGTGTTATCTTGAACTCAGGGCACATGCTTTTGTATTCGCACCAGTCGCAAAGCCTTGAGCGGCAAGTCCTGAATTCAATTGTGCTTTCTATTTCATTAATTGAATTCACCAATTCTTTTTTCAATGCATCTATTTGCTCTTTTGTTCTTTTGCTTTGCAGTAATTCATTAAAATTAAGGAAATGCCAATTAAGCACTACTTTGTCAGTGTTGTATTTTTCCATTACAGCAATTTGGTAAGTTGCCAGTTGGTTGTCATGGTCAATGTCATCCTGGCTTTTAAGCCAATTATTTGTCTTGTAGTCAATGATGTAGTATTCATCCCCTCTTTTTTCTAACCTGTCAATGTAGCCCACTAATTCTTTTCCGTCAAGAGTAATATTGACTTTCTCTTCAATGCCTATTATTTCCCCCTGATTAAAAGGGTGATAAGTGTCATAATAATTTTTCAGAAACCTTAGGGCTGATTCAAAATAATTCTCCTTAGCCATTCCCTCTTTCACTATTAAGATGTCATTAGTCCAGCAATTCTTCCATTTTTCAATTAATTTTAGTTGCAATTCGTTAAATTCAGGCAAGTTTCCTGATTTTACTGAATGATACAACTCTTCCAATACTTCATGGACTATTCCTCCCATGAAGGCTTCAACTGTTTGCTTAACCTCTGGGATTACTTTGTCAATATACCTTAGCTTGAACTTGTAAGGGCATTGCTTGAATGAGGAAATTGATGAGTGCGAGTAAATCATTATTTAATCTAATAAGTTTTTTTTTAAAAGCATTGGGGTTAGCTGAACTCTATTGCCAAATAGTCTATGAAGTTATCGTAATCCTTGTTTAAGTCAGCGCTAGTGTAATGGCTGAGTATTTTTCCGCTTATTTTTTTGGCTTTCATTAAGGTAAGCAAATGAAGCAGTATTATTATTGAATTCAGACCGCAAATGTTTAATCTCTGCTTTTTTGAGTACTCCAGTGTTTCTTTATAGTTTAATTCGCAAATCTTTGAAGCAATTTCTTCATCAATTTTTTTTATTTTGTCATTCAATTCTTTGCCTCTGACAGGGAAAGGAATGAAGCCGTATTTCATGCCAACATGGCTGAAATCTGATGAAACTATGAATAATACTCTTTTGCCTGACTTAATCCAAGCGTCATAAATTGCTTCGGCAATCTTATTTAGCTCTTCATTATCAGGCTTTGAATTTATAAGTATTGGAACTATTTTTGGCATTTTTTCTTCATAATAATACTGCAAAAATGGCAGCTGCATTTCAATTGAATACTCATCAGAGTGGTTTAGTTCATCAGGAGTTATTAAGTCGCTTTTTGACAATAAATCATTGAACTCTTTGTCTATTTCAACCTCGCCTAAGGGAGTTAAGAATGCACCTTCAGGGAATATTGACGCTGTGCATCCGAAATCATCATGGTCAGGCCCAATTATCACTATAGTTTCAGGGTCAGTGTTTTCAAAGATTTCCTTGTACGCATGAGCCATGCAGTACCCTGCTTTTTCATAATTATTGTGGGGAACTATGAAAGCCTTGAACTTGTCAGTTTTTTTATTTGCAGGAAAAGTAGTTGTTCCAAATTCTTCATTTAAGAATAACTTTTTTATCTGGGTTCTTAGCTCTGTCTGTGAAGCCTTGTAATATATTCCGCTAGCTATTGAGTCTCTATAAGTTTTCATCTGTAAAGTCATCTAAGCTGACATTGTATTCTTCGTCGCTTTTTATTATTCCCCTAAGCTTCAGGTACTCTCTTCCTAATAAGTAGTAAACTAATGGCAGGCTTTTTTTGCTTTTGTTGTTGCATGGCACTGCCAAATCAATGTATTCTGTTGAGTTGTTTGAGCCTAATAAGCCTATTATTGGAATGTTTGAAAGTATTGCGCCTTTTATTGCCTGCTTGTCATGCCAAGGGTCTGAAACAACCATTATTTTTGGCTCTGTGAAAAAGCTGAACTGCGCATTAGAGATTGTTCCCGGCAAATATCTTCCAACAATGCAGCGCATTCCAGTAACTTCCGCAAGTTTTTTTGCAGGCTTATGCCCTGTTTCCCTTCTGCAGATTAGCATTATCTCTCCTGGCTCATAATCTGATAATAATTTTGCAGCCAAGTAAATTCTTTCATTGATTTTTTCAATGTCCATTATTTTCAGGCCATTCTGCTTGGTTTTAAATATGAACTCTTCAATGCTTTTGTTCTTGAATTTAGTCCCTATGTGTATTCCTGATTTTAGGTATAAATCAAGAGGAACCAGTAATTGAGATTGTATGTTGTCTTTTACTTCAGACTCTTCATTTTTTTTTCCAAACGTTTTTTTTATCATTTTTAATCCCTTTTAATGGTTATAGGTATAACATCTTCTTTTAGCTCCATTCTTGCAATGGTTATAGGGTTAAATTCGCCTTTTGGAACTTTAATAAGTATTGGAGCATCCATGCTTATTTGCAGTGCCCTTGCGCTTATTATCCTAGCCCTTTCATATTTATTGTATTTTTCCATGATGTTTACCTCTATTTTACCTTGTTTATAACATCAAGTATTTTATCTTTGATTTTAAAACTTTTCGCTAAACATTCTTCTATTTCTTTTAGGCTGAATGCTCCGCTTCCGCCTTTTTGCAAAGAGTTTATCTTATCATCGCTTGAAGTGATTGTTAATCTTGCCTCGCTTACTTCCTGCTCTTCCTTGTCAGCGTCAACGAAAATCTTGCCGCCTATTTTAAAAAAAGTGGTTGGTATTGGAGTTTTTAAGAATGGAACTTTTTGCTCACTCCACTCTTCGCTTACAATCTTATTGTCTTTGTCTAATTTCGGCATTCTTGCAACTTTAAGCGCAGCTATTGCTGCTATTCCGCAAGCATCAATAAGGTTTCCGTCATTGTTCCAAATATAGAAATCAACCAGGATGTTCCATACTTTCTCCCCTGGAATAATGCATAATTTTTCAAAATCAACTGATTTGCTTTCCCTTATTCCCCTGTCAACAACTCTTGATAATTCTATTGCTTCTTCTCCTGGCCTTCCTGGCTCAAAATCATTGTCAGCTATTGGAGTTAATTCTCCTGAGCAAATCAATGTTCCCTCATTAGGAGTGTCTGCATAAGGAGTTCCTATTTCCATTTTCACTCCAGCTATAACAATAGTTTTTCCAAGTGTTACTTTTGCGCTTCCTTCTGCATTCTTGCTCACGTTTGTTTCAACTATTAAATTCCTAAAATCGTCAACTCCTCTGTTGCCATAATTCCTTTTGTTTTTCTCCGCAAGCTCCAAAACAAAATTTTTAAAATCTTCATTCATTTTCATTCACTCTCCTTTAGTAGCTTCTTTGCTATCTTAATCGACTCTGCTGCAAGTTTCTTGCTTATTAGTCCATGATTAGCATAGCCTTGCAAAAGCTCTTCATTAAGTATTTCTTTCTTGTCATTTGCTATGCTCACTGTCAAGTCTAGGCAAATCATTTCAGATTTTCTTGAATGAATCTCTGTAGGTGTTGTTATAAGGAAAAAAGTTGCCTTCAAAGTATCAGCTGATGAATAAAGCTCATTTTTGACAAAGCAACTATTCTCTTTTAAAGTTGTTAGCAAATAATCCCCTTTGTCTGAAGTCATGTTTATTCCTGATATTATTGAGCCATTCCTTAAGAATTTCTTGACTTTTAATTCATTCCCTTTTACTTCAATTATTTTTCCTTTTGAAAAATTAGTAACCCCGTTCACTTTATGCTCATTTATTATGTATAAATCATCCTGTTTTGCTGATTTGCTTAATACGAAATTCTTTACAGCTTGGTTAATTTTCGCTTCATTCAATTTTTCCTTGATTAAATTCTCGGAGAAATCAACTATGTTTGCAAAAATGTCAGTCTTTAAAGAGTGATGATCTTGTATTGTTGGCTTCACTTCATTTCTCAGCTTGTCCATCTCTTCTTTCACTGTCTTGTCAAACCTTACATAGCAAGTCATTAATCCTTTTCTTAATATTTTTATGTCTTTTTCTTTCTCAAAGCAAGTTTTTATTTTTTCATAGTCTTTGTACAAATTTTTTATCTCATCAGATAGTTCTGAATCTTTCTTGTCAGAAGCGCTTGATTTGTAAAGAGCTCCCCAGCCTTCTTCGCAGTTTTCATCAGCTATTTTGTTAAGCCTTTCAATTGTTTCCCTGTCATTCACATTGCTTGAAATCTTGGTGAATCCTTTCTGGATTAAAACAACATCTTCTCCGAACAAATGAATCTTTGTTGACAGCAAAAAATGGTCATTTTGCTCTGATTTCAGCTGGACTAGGATTTTTTCCCCTTCCTTCACAAAGCCCCAATAGTCCTTTAAAGGAAGCAGCCCAACTTTGCTTAATCCTAAATCAACATGTATATTCTTAGTGTCAGGGTCTAGTTTTTTTATCTTGCCTAAGTATAAATCTCCTGAGTTTTCAACCTGGAAAACAGCGTTGTCATATTTTTCAATAAGGCTTTTGATTTTCTCAGTTTGCTCCCCTTTTATTACTATTCCGCTTTTGTCAGCAAAATCATGTATTGTTGTGTCGTATTTATCGGCAAATTTTAACTTTGGAAAACTTGATTTAATGTTTTCGCTTGGTTCAGTTATCATTAACTTATTCTTTGATAGCAGCCTTGTCAAAGAACTGCTGTATATTCCTCTTATTTTTACTCCTTGCATATTTTTTCACCTTTTTTGGTATTTATTAATTATTGTTTGCTTCATCTGATTGTGTATTTCTTTGCATGCAACTATTCCCATTTTAAGCGCCTGCCCTAATTCTTCCTTTGAAATATTTCCATCTAACTGAAGCAATGTTATTTCATCAGTGCTTGGAAGATAAGCTATAGGTATGTCAGTAGCTCCTTCTCCATCATGAACATCCTCTTCTGCTTTGGTTAAATCCACGCAGATTAAGTCGTCTATTTTTCCGCAAGCAACAGCTGGCATTAAATCCCTCATTTCAATTCCTGCATCAGCCAACGCTAAGCTTGCTGCTATTATTGAAGCGCATCTTGAGCCCGCATCTGCTTGAACCACTTCAATGAATACTTCAACCATGCTTCTTGGATAGTATTCAGTGAATACGCTTCTTTCCAAAGCATTCTTTATTACCATGCCTAATTCAGTGCTTCTTCTGCTTGGACCAGGCCTTGCCCTGTCTGGCACGCTGAAACTCACCAAATCATAATAGCATCTGATTAATAATTTGTCTTTTAGTTCTTCATGTTTTGGCCTTGTTTTTTTTGGGCCATAAACTCCTGCAATTGCAATTGTTTCTCCAACTTTCACTCTTGCGCTTCCGCTGCAATTTGGCAAAAGCCCGATTGACATCTCAATAGGCCTCATCTCATTAGCTTTTCTTTTGTCAAACCTTCCAGTGGTTTTGTAGCTAAGCCTTTTTCCCTCTGTTTTTTTCGCAGTCATTTTTTCTCACCTTTTTTAAGCATATCCTCAATTTTTTTTGTCAAGCCTTCAATATGGCCCTCTAAATCTATTAATTCTATTGCTTCTTTTGCCCTTTTTATGTCAGTTGCTTTTCCGCTAATCCATACTAACCCATTCATTCCTACAACAATTTTGGTGCTTGTTTTTTCCTGAATCATGTTAATCATTGAATCATCTTTCCCTAAAAGCCTTGCAAACTTGTTCGGATTAATTGAGGTTAATATTCCTCCTGTAAGCTTTTTTAAGCCATTCTCTTTCATTGTCAAATCAATTCTCATGGTGTCTGAAACGTTTTGTATCTTTGAAAATATTATTTCACCATAGTTAAAATAATGGGTCATTCCATACCTTTCAGTATCCAAATACTGGTTGCTTGCTTCCCTAATGTTAAGCCCTGCTTCATACGGGCAGTTAATGTCAACAAAGTACCAATTAGGAGCATTTACATCTATTATTTTTCCAATAACATAATCCCCTTCATAAGGCAGGTAAGCTCCTTTCAATGCTATTAATCTTATGTTTCCTTCTTTTATGCTGGCTTTTGAAACAATGCTTGCGCATAATTCCTTGCCATTGATGTAACTTCCTTCAAATTCTTTCAAGTCATCACCTGATGCCATTACATCTCCTGGGCATAGTATTTGCCCGTCTTTTACTAAAATTTTCATAATATTTTTCACCTCAATTCAATAACTGCTTCTCCGTGGGAGAAATCATTCGTTTTTTTTATGAATTCATCCCTCATGCCTCCTGGAATCAAAACTTCATAAGTGCATGAACCATCAGAGTTCCATTCAGTTTTTAGGATTTTTCCATACTTAGTTAATATGCTTGAAATCTTTCCAGCATATTTTGAATTAACTAACACTATTGCTTTTTTTTCCTCAAAAACTATTGGAATAAGCTTGTTAATTTTTTCTAAAACCCCATTAAGCTGCTCTTTCGCGCTTTTAAACGGGTCAAAATTAATTGACACTTGCTCAAGCGCTGATTCAACTCTTGTGGCAGGAATGGGAAGCTTTGTTCTTGCATCAATTCCGTTTCTGCAAATAATATCAATTATTTCTTTTCTTTTTTGCTCAGTGAGATTTTTTTTGTATTCAGTTGTTAGCTGGAGGCTTCCGTAGCGAATGATTTCCTTAGCTATTTCTGAACTATCTTCTGTTCCAAAATTTTTCTCTAAATCAGCTGCTTTCTCTCCTGCCCGAGCGTCTGAGAATATTCCTTCAAATTCTAAAGCGTCATTAACGTTTTCAAGAAGCCCTTTTTTAAACTCTATTGCCTCTAAAGGCTTTATTAAGACTTCAAATGTTAATCCATTCTTTTTTAAAGTTGCATAGTGATGCTGAACCTTTTTTTGCTCAAAAACTTGTCTCATAATTTTTTAAACTTTTTAAGATCTACTTGCGTGAATTTCTTTTCTTTAGAGTCAATATAAGCAGCTTCCAATCTTTCAACATCAAACTTATTGGATAATCCTTCTTTTATTGCATTAATGCAAAACTTTAATGCCTCATCAAAAGTCATATCATCTTTATAGTTCTTGTTTAAAAAATTAGTTATTACTCTATTGTTTTCTCCTATTGAAACTGCTTTCATTTCAAAGAATATTCCGCTAACTTCAGTCATGAACAAGTGGGGCTTTTCATCAACTCCTGCAACTAATAAGCTTACTCCATAAGGCCTCATTCCGCCGTACTGTGTGAAAGCCTGCATTTGATTGCAGATATCTTTTACAAGACTTTTAACATCTATCGCTTCATCATAAGTGTTCCTGTGATTTTGCGCAACTATTTGAGCCCTTTCAACTAGCACTCTTCCATCGCTTGGAAGCCCGCTTATTGCAGCGCATATGTGCTCATCTATTTGCATTATTTTTTCAACGCTTGAAGGTATTACTAATTTTTCAAGTATTCTTTTATCAACAACTAATAATACTCCTCCTTTGTATAGTACACCCACTGCAGATGTTCCCTGATTAACAGTTTCTTTTGCGTATTCAACTTGCAGCAATCTTCCGTCTGGAGAAAATACTGTTATTGCCCTATCATAGCCCATTGCATCCGGAATTGACATTTATTTTTTCACCTTTATTAAGTTTCCACTTGTTTTAAGAGTGTTAAAAAACACCCTTTTATTATTTATCTTTCTAATCATTGAGAGTATTATAATCATTTCGTTTTTATGATTGCGGTCAACTCTCAAAATGTTTTCGTTTACTAATTGAATTCCAAGCTTTGATAACCCTTCTTCTCCTAAGAATTCAAGAGTCTTATTATAAATACTATCTTTTATTTCATCTTTAAAAACCTTTTGCTCACTAATGACTTCAAAAGAAATGTATCTTTTCTTAGTTCTTGAAGATGGCTTGTTCATAAGCAATTAAATAAATGCTGTTTAATTAAAAAATTATTTGATTTATCAATCAACCTAAGAAGCGGTTTTTTTTGAAGGCTTTGAAAAAATCTTGTTAAAGCTGGTTTTAACCCTATTATAATTATCAATGCCTAGCTTTTGCGCCCAAGCTTTTATCTGAGCAGCATTGAATAGCCCATATTCATCCTTTGCTAAGCTTGCGAACAATACAGGAACATTGTATTTCACTGCTTTTTTCATGTTTTCCTTCATTCTTCTTATAATTAAGGCTCTTTTGACTGAATCATTAATGATTATTAAGCTTAAATTGAAAACTATTGCTATCTTTTTTTTTGCCATTTCCTTTGCAAGAGTATCATCAATTCCTGACCTTATGAAATGCAATGAATCTTTGTAATGAATCAATTCAGAGTTAATTATCCCATAAGGCAGCATCAGCTCTACTGCTTTTTTCAGCTCATCTTCAGATTTCGGGCTGAAAAACACTAATTCTTTGCTGCTAAAGTTAAGCTTGTCCTTTATTATGGCATTGCCAACTATTATTCCTAATTTTTTTTTAAGCTCATCGCTCACTTTAAACAGCGCGCATGAATCAAACATAATAAAATAGTAGCAATTACTTGTTTATAAAATTACATTCTTTTGAATAATACAATGTTGAATGCGAGCAGCCTACCATTTTCCTTTATTATTTCATGCTTGATTACTTTGAAAGTTTTTCCAAAAATTTGCTTTAACTCTTCCAGGCTAAAGTAATGGTTGTAATGATGATTATGGTAGCTGTAATCTTTGCCTGGCTTATAATTGCCTGTTTCGCCTGACTCCTTGCTGAAGCAGTAAAGAAGAAAGTAAGACTCATTTTTGAGCACTTTTAAAACATTTTTCAAATAGTTGCTCCACTGGCTTTTTCTTAAATGATGAAAGCATCCGAAATCAAGAGCTAAGTCAAAGAACCCCTTCTCAAACCCTAGTTTTAGCACGCTTTGCACGCTGAACTTTACATTGCAATTCTCTTCCTTGTTTAAAATATTAGCCAACTTTATTGCTTTGGCTGAAAAGTCAACGCCATAAACATCAAAACCATTCTTAGAGAACAATATTGAATTTCTTCCTGCTCCAGAGCCTAAATCAAGCACTTTGCCTGAGTTCAAAAATGATTTTATCCAGCTTAAAGCCAGCGCACCTTCATAATCAGCTGATTTTTTCAAATAAGGAGCTTTCTGGTTTTTCCATTCCCCTATGCTCATCCATTTCTTTTCATAAAACCTTTTGTCAACTAATTCGGAATTCATTAAAGAATAATTTAAAAGCTTAGGAGTTATTAACTTTTTTCATGAAAAAAATGGTTTTTTTGCTGCTATTGATTCCTGCTGCTTTTGGGCTTGAATGCTATAGCCTTGACACCAAAACCATTGGCTCTGCTTTTATGAATTACTCAGTCACAGGAGAGGTTGATTTAAATTTTAATGAATTCACTTTTGAAAATTTTTCATTCACATTCAAAGGAGTTCCGCAAACTGCATTACAAGATTATGCCACTAATGGCATGATAAGCACTGACGGAATAAACAATACAATACTTTTTTTTAACCAGCCTGAAATTACTGAGAACTTAAAATGGTATTTCAACACTTCGTTGCTAGTTTCTTATAGTGATGAAAAAGTTGAAAAAAATGTTGAATTTCCTTACACTGGAGTATTCCCTGACAATGTCAAAAAATACTTGAATTTTACAAAAACAGCAAATGAGGATTTGAGGATAAAGATTTTAACAAATAATTTGCTGGCAGGAGTGACTGATTATTTGACTGCAATTGCAATGATATCAGAATTCACTGCTTACTACATTGAGTATAATTTAAGCTATTTTCCCTCATCATCAGCAACAGCAACTGAAATTTATAATGTAAAAAAAGGGGTTTGCGATGAATTCTCAACATTTTCAATAAGCATGTATAGAAGCGTCGGTATACCTGCAAGGTATGTCAGCGGTTATGTTTATACAAATATTGGAGGCGATGGGTGCACTAATTTTGAGCCTCATTCTTGGACTGAAATTTACATTCCTAACCATGGGTGGGTTAGAGTTGACACAACTTACAAGGAATTTTTTTGGATAAACAGCGCGCATATACCTTTGTATAAAAATGATGATTTGCTTGATATCTCTTCAATTTACCTTCAAAGAAGAGGCTCTGAAGGGACTAATTTTTTAAATAAGAACTCTTACACCTTCAACATAGAGCTTATGGGCTTTGAAAAAACTGAATCAGCCTTGGATATTGATGTCAAGGCTCCAAGTGAAATAGGCCAAGATTCATATCTATTGGTCAATGTTTCAGTGACTAATCCCACAAATTATTGGGTTCTTGACACTTTAATTTCCACACCCATTAAGACTGTTGAATTAATCAATTCCAATCCTTCAATCCCTTTAGTTGTTGCGCCAATGCAGACACTGAACAAGTATTTTATTTTCAAAATACCTGATTTGGAATGCAGCACTGCATGTTATAGTGATGCAAATTTTAAATTTTCATTAGGAGGGGGCGAGTATGATTCAAAAATCATCAAGATTGATTCTGAAATTGGAAGCAACAGTAATTTGGAAGAGTTATTGGCAATTGCAAAAGAGGATGAAAGATTGATAAGCCCTGACTTGTTGGTTTCAGAGATTAAATTCAACAAGAACAAATTTTTGGAGCAACAGCCTGTTCTTTCTTTTTCAGTTAAGAATATCGGGAACTCAATGACTAATGTTAATATGTCTATTATGTATGGAGATGTTTTGTTGACTGAAACTATTGAGAACTTGCTTATTAATGAGCAAAGAAACTATGAAAAAGAGCTTAGTTTGCCTAGCGAAAAAGGGCTGATTAATTTAAGCTTAAGATTTGATTTTCAAAACACGTCATTAATCCATAACTCAAGCTTTATTGTATTGAAAGCACCTGAATACAACATTGATGTGGAGCAATTAAGCAATTTTAGCTACAGCATAGCACTTGACAGCGGGGATGATTTGTTGACTGGAACAATCAAGGCAACTATTAACAATAAGGAGGTTGTAAGCAAGGAACTTCAAAAAAATAATGTCATTGATTTAAATGAGGATGATTTCAGGCAAGGGGTTAATAATATCAGATTCGTGCTTGATTATTCCCAAGGGGATGAGTATTATTTCAAGACTATGGATGTTTCATACAATTATTCGTTGACTTTAATGGAAAAAATAACACGGTTTTTTGAGTCAATAATTAATATTTTCAAAATACTGCTAAGTGCATAGAAAGATTTAAATAGCATTCAATTTTATTAGTTTTTCATGGTAAGAATTCCTGAAGCGCAGCATAGGCTTTTTGAGAATGTTTTTGTCTGCAAAAAATGCAAAAGCAAAATAAGAAGCGACAGCAACAGGGTTAGGAATAAATTAGTTAAGTGCAGGAAATGCCAAGGCAAGGCATTAAGGGCAATTAGGCTTAAAAAGTAAATTCTTTTAAATTAAGACTAATTGGGGTATGTTTATGATTGATGATTACATTAATGAAAGGCTGAAAAAGCTACATAAAATTAAAGAGTTAGGCATTAATCCTTACCCTCAAATAGTTATAAAAGACAAAAAATCTTCAGCCCAATTGCTTGAAAAATACGCCAAAGTTAGCGAGGAGAAATCAAAGAATGCTGAAGAATATGCTGGAAGAATAATGAGTTTTAGAAGCATGGGAAATATTGCTTTTGCTAATTTACAGGATGAATTTGGAACCATTCAGGCAGTGTTTCAAAAAAAAGAAGTGAAAAATTATGAACTGCTTAAATTATTAGACTTAGGGGATTTAATTGTTGTTAAGGGAAATTTTTTCAAAACCCAAAAAGGCCAGATAAGCATTAATGCAACCAGCTTGACTCTTGCAGCTAAAAGCATAAGGCCTTTGCCTGAAAAGTTTCACGGATTAAAGGATGAGGAGGAGATTTTCAGAAAAAGGTATTTAGAAGCAATAATGAATCCTGAAGTGCTAGAAAAGTTCAGGAAAAAATCAATGATAATTAAATCAATAAGGGAGTTCCTAGGCAATAAGGGTTTTTTAGAAGTGTTCACTCCAGTGCTTCAGGCAACTTATGGAGGCGCAAGCGCTGAACCTTTTATCACTCACCATAATGCATTAAACACTGACTTTTATCTTAGAATAGCCACTGAACTTTATCTGAAAAGGCTTATAGTTGCAGGTTATGATAAAATTTTTGAGCTTGGAACCAGGTTCAGGAATGAAGGAATGGACAAATCCCATTTGCAGGAAATGCTGGATTTGGAATTTTACTGGGCTTACCAGGATTATGAAGGCTTAATGAAATTCACTGAAGAGTTCATAAGCCATATTTTAATGAAAGCAAACGGCTCATTAAAAATAACTTACCAAGGCCAAGTGCTTGATTTTACTCCACCCTATAAAAGAATAACTTTCAGGCAATTATTGCTAGATAATACTGGAATTGACATAGACTTATTCAAAGATGTTGATTTGCTCAGAAAAGAGATTATGAAAAGAAAAATAAAGGATGTTGATTACAAGTCCCCTAAACATTATGGAGCATTATTAGATGAATTGTATAAAAGAACTGCCAGGCAAAAAATTATTCAGCCAACATTCATGACAGATTACCCTGTTGAAATGATTCCTTTAGCTAAAAGAAAAGACTCTGATCCTAGCAAGATTAGCAGCTTTCAATTGCTTGTGAACACTTGGGAGCTTATTAAAGCATACAACGAGCTTAATGACCCTGTTGACCAGAGAAGAAGGCTTATTGAGCAGCAAGAATTTTTGAAATTGGGCGACAAAGAAGCGCATCCTTTAGATGAGGATTTTTTGCAGGCGCTTGAATACGCAATGCCTCCAGTGGCAGGCTGGGGAATAGGGCTAGAAAGATTTTGCATGATGGTAATGGATGAGCCAAATATAAAGGGAGCGCAGTTTTTCCCATTAATGAAACCGGTGATTGATTAATAATGGACTTGGAACTTATCTCAATAATAGTTGTTTATTCAATAGTTTTTCTTTTAATCTATAAAAACAGGAAGAAGTTCCAAGTAATGGACAAGATTTTCTTTGTGTACAAAAATAATAAGATAATTAATTATTTTGAAAAGTTAGCTTCATGCACTTGGTTATGGAAAATAATCAGCACTATTGGAATCATTATATGCTTTTATTTTATAATATTTTCAATAAACATGTTTATACAAAGCTCAATATACATTATTAATACTTTAAACCCGGAGCCTACTGTATCTTTGCTTATACCTGGAGTGACAAAGGATCCTTTAACTGGCGAAACAATTCCCATTATTGATTTATTCTTAATTTTAGGCATAATTATTATAGTTCATGAATCAATGCATGGAATTATTGGAATATCTGAAAAAATAAAAATGAAATCAGCAGGATTGGGCTTATTGGCAGTAATACCTATGGCTTTTGTTGAACCTGATCAGAAAAGCTATGAGAACGCTAAAAAGATTTCAAAACTCAGAATGCTTATTGCAGGAAGTTTGGGCAATTTAATTCTTGCTTTCACTGTTATTTTAATAAGTGGATTTTTGCTAAGCCCATTTATTTCATCAAATATTATTTATTCAAATTTATCAATAATTGCAATTACAGGTTTACCTGCAAATATATCAGGCATTCCTGCTAATGTTAGCTTATATTCAGTCGGAGAATACACCACTTCAAATGCTTCAGATTTATATAAAGCATTGGCATTAATCCCTATTAATGAAACTATAAATATTACCACCAGTAATGGAACTTTTTTAATTAAAACTATTAAAAGCCCTTATTATGAAAACATGTCTTATCTTGGAATTACAGTAGCAAACGATTGGGATTATTCCAGCAACTTAAGTAATGTTGAAATATTAGGCGTGCGTATTTTGATAAGAATATTGAAATTTCTAAATCTTCTTGCTAATCTTAGCTTATCTATAGGAATAATAAATCTTTTTCCTTTGTGGATTACTGATGGAGGAAAAGTAGTTCTTGAATTAATCGAACCAATAATAAAAGATAAAAAGAAAAGCATGATAATAGCAAATTATTTGTATATTTTTTGTTTAATATTATTATTATTTAATTTATTTGGGCCTTATTTAATTAACTTTTATACTGCAATTAAACCCTTAATATGAACCATATTTGGCTTCATTTTACAGTAATCTTTTTAAAGAAACGTTTTTATATTAAGAGCAAATAAAAAAATAGGTAAAAAAATATGGCAAAAAAATTAAATCTTATTGATGATCCTGACATAAATAATTTAGTGAAAAACATTGTTGGGGAGGCAGGAGTACCTATTGTTTCGCACTTATTCAAGATTAAAAAAGCTGATGAATTTGAGATTGCAAAAAAGCTGAAAGAAGATGTTAATTTTATAAGAAGCGTGATGTACAAGATGTACACAAATAATTTAGTCAATTATACCAGAAGAAGGGATGCTGAAAAAGGATGGTACATTTACACTTGGGAATTTGCCCCAAAAAAATTGTTTAATTCGCTCATAAGTTCAAGGCAGAAAGAATTAGAAACTTTGTTCAAAAAAGTTGAAGAAGAAAAGTCCATGGAGCAAATATTTCACTGCCCAACATGCAGCATAAACCTTGATTTTAACAAATCTTTGGAGCTTAATTTTAACTGCTTTGCTTGCGGAGGAATGCTTCAGCCATTAAATAATGACTTGGTTATACAGGGTTTGAATCAGAATATTAAATCATTAAGCAACAATATTTGCATACTGAAAGAAAAGCTTAACACAGTTTAAAATACTTGATTAGTTTAGGGTTCTTCATAAAAATATCAACCGCCAAGGATGCAAAATTGTCGCGGTTAAGTTTTTCAAGGCTTTTTTTTACACTGATTGATTTTGCATCATTAAGTATTGAATCATAATCTTTGTCTTTGAACTTGCACATCATCTTATGAGCCAATAAATGAAAAGTCAGCTCTTTTTTTAAGCCAAACAATAATGGTTTTTTGCCCAAGATAATGCTTTTCATTGACTCATTTATTGACTTAAATGCAGGGATTATTCCACCCCCTGTAGTTGCCTTAACTAAACCTGAAGCATCTCCAAATAAATAAATATTCAAATCCTTTGTTTTTGAATAGTTTGAATTGAAAGGATTAAAAACAGGGATTAGCCCCGCATTGGTTTCAATTATTTTTCCTTTTATTTTTCTTGAATCCATAAAATATTTAAGCTTTTTATTAATACTATCATTGTCTTTTGATGCAACTCCAATTCTTGAAATATTTTTTGCTGCAGGAACGCTCCATGCAAAAAAGTCATGAAAAAATTCATCAAAATAAACATTATATGCTTCAGGATTATTTTTAATTTTGATTACATATTGCTTTCCTAAAAAATATTTCATCCCCTTTATTATATTAAAGCATTTATTCACTTGGGAAGCTGGACCATCGCAGCCAATAAGATTTTTTGTTTTAAAATTATTTTTAGACAAGATTATGTTGCCATTTTTTTGCCCTTTGAATTCATTTCCAAGCATTATTTCTGCACCTGCATTCTCTGCTTTTTTTAGCAAATAAGTATCAAATTCAAACCTGTCAATAACATACTCTTTTGATTTAAGTGTAATAGAATCATTTTTTGAGAACAGATTAATCTTATGAGTTACATTTTTTACATAATCTTCTTTTACACTAACATATTTTTCAAGTTCTTTAGTTACTAACCCAGTGCATTGAATAGGCTTGCCAATTACTCTTTTTTTGTCACTTAATCCAACTTTAAATCCTTTGCTTGCCAATTTTTCAGCCAAATAAGAGCCTGCTGGACCAGCTCCAATTATTAAATAATCATAGTCTTTCATTATTATTAATTTTATTAGTTTATAGTTAAAAATTTAAGCATTGAAGGATTTTTTTAAATTATATGATTAATGAAATTCAATCTGAATTAGAAAAAAATTCTAGCAAAAAACAAAAGATTTCTGGAGAAAATTATCTCAAAGGCTCTGTTATGAGAGGATTGAAAATGAACCAAATCCTTGAGGTTTATGGAGTATTTAAATCAAGGATTAAAAAATTAAGCACTGATGAAAAAATCAGCTTAGCACTTATGCTTTTTAAATCAAAATATTTTTCTGATAAAAGATTTGCAATACAAATATTTGCTGATAATATAAAAGAGTTTGATAACTCAATACTTAGCGATTTTTTTGAATTATTTGACACTTACATTAATGACTGGGCAACTTGCGATGTATTATCAAGTAAAGTAATCTCTAAATTAATCCTAAAAGATAATAGTATAATTGATATAATGATTGCTTGGAGCAAGTCAAATAAAACTTGGGCTAAACGAGCGAGCATTATCTCATTTGTTAACTTGGCAAATAAAGGAGATTATGATGGAACAATTATTAACATATCTCAAAATTTAATCAAAAATGATTTCAGGTTCATTCAATTAGGTGTTGGCTGGTGCCTCAGAAATTTAAGCCAAAAAAATTTAACATTAGTTCTTGGGTTTATTAAAAAGAATTACTCGCACTTTTCCAGGGAAGGCTTAAGGTATGCTGTTGAAAAAATGAATCCAGAACTAAAAACTAAAGTGTTAAAGAATGATTTTTTAGAAAGTGTGGTTTTCTAAAAAATATTTAACTTTGTTTTGTATTTCTGGAATATTAGAAACACTCAAATAAAAATTAGCTTGTTTTTTACATTCTTTTTTATCTAAATTATATTGTTTTTCTAATCCTTCAAGTATTAATTCAGAAGTTTTTTTTTCTTTATTAAGATTTTTTTCAAGGTTATTACAATTTGAAGCCACAAACATAATTAAAATGTTAAATATTTCATATTAAAAAGGTTTCTTTTTTAAATAAGTCTTTTGATAAGTTCCAAAGCAGGATTCATTGAAGAATCATTCAATATTATTAAATCATATTTTTCTGAATAATCATGCAACTCTTTAGGGCTGTTGCTTTTATTCAAGAACCCTATGGAGATTAAGTTTTCGCAATTTGCTCCCTTAATCATTTCAGCATCCTCTAAAGTGTCTCCTAGTAGGATAATATTGCTTCTTTCCATTATTTTTTTAAAATAATCATTGTTTTTTATGCTGGCTTCATTTTTATTGAAAGGATGAATAATATTAGACAAATAGCCATTTATGCTTCCATTAATATTATATTCATAAAAATTGGCAATGATTTTTATATTCGAATACATTGACTTGTTCTTTTCCAAAGAACCCTTTATTATATCCCCTAATCCTGCGGAAAGTATTAAAAACGGAATCCCTAAATCATTGAGCATTTTTGAAAATTCGAAAAATCCCTGTCTATAAACTGTTTTATTTTTTTGAACAATGTCATCAATCACTGATTTTTTCATGCCATGCTCAATCATTATTTTAAGGTGCTCCTGCCACCATTTAATCATGTATTTTGATTTTTCAGCAATTGGCAAATTTTTACTGATTTCATAAGGATGGTATTTGTCAAATAAAGCAAATGCAAGTTTTGGATAATCTTCAGTCAAATAATTGCCTTCCCTTATTAATGAATAGCTTGTTTGGACTGAGTGTGCCTTAAAGAATGCTTGAGTCAAGGTTCTGTCAAAATCGCTCACTACCTGGATTTTATGCAATCCCTGTTTTTTGAAAATATTGATTTTATCTTCAAGCTCAGACTCATCCCTGATAAATAATTCGCTCATGAAATAATTAATTAATCAAATACTTATTAAACTTTACTCTCATAAAGTATTATTATGAACTCTATTAAGATAATTGGTGTTGGCAAAATCAAGGATAAACGAATCCAATCACTTATTGATGAATACCTCAAAAGGCTTAAAGTTTTCAGAAAAATTGAAGTATTTGAGCTTAAAGACAAAGGAATAGAAAAAGAATCTGAAGAGATTAGTAAATTAATTGATTCTGACACTTACATCTTAGATGAACTAGGCGCTAATTATTCTAGCTTAGACTTTAGTGAGCTTTTGAATAATGACAGCAACATCAAGTTCATTATTGGAGGGGCTGATGGAATAAAAAAAGAGACTAAAAGCAAAGCAAAATTATTATCCTTATCCGCAATGACTTTCACTCATGAATTGGCAAGGATGGTTTTAATTGAGCAGGTTTACAGAGCAATAATGATTATTAACAACAGGAGTTATCATAAATAATTTAAACAATTAATAATTAAACTAATCTATGAACTACAATGATGACCAAAAAAAAGTTATGAAACTATTAAAGTCTAAAGATAAAACTTTTTTGATGACTGCCCCCTCTTTTCCTATTGATTTCGAATACAACTCTTTTGTTTCAACAATGAAAAAAATGGGTTTTAACAGGGTCACTGAGCTGACTTTCGGGGCAAAAATAATAAATAAGGAATACAGGGAATACATTAATTCGCATAAAGAGCAGGAAATGTTCATAACAACCCCTTGCCCTTCAATAGTGAACCTTGTAAAAAGCCAGCTTCCTGAATACATCAAATATTTGCTGCCTTTTGATTCGCCAATGCTTGCAATGGCTAAAGTAATAAAGAATAATTATCCTGATTACAGGATAGTTTTCCTATCACCCTGCTTTGCAAAAAAAATTGAAGCCAAGTCTTCAAAATTAATAGATGCAGTTATTACTTTTAAAGAATTGAAAGAAATAATCATCAATGAAAAAATAGCTTACTCAAAAAAGAAACTGCCTTTTGACAAATTTTACAACGAATACACGAAGATTTATCCAATAGAAGGAGGTTTGGTAAAAACTATGAATGCAAAAAACATTTTTAAAAAAAATGAAATGGTTTCCTGCTCAAATTGCAAAAATTTGAAGGAAATTTTTGAAAAAAACAGGGGCAAAAAATTCTTCGACTTGCTTTTCTGCATAGGAGGATGCATCGGAGGCCCTGGAATAATAAGCAATGAATCAATCAGCAAAAAAAGGCAGAAAGTGCTTGATTACAAGAACTATTCAGAGCAGGAAGTGATGGGCAACAAAAGAGGCCTGAACAAGCAAATTGAAGGAATTGATTTTAAAAAAGATTACACGCTTAAATTAGAAAAATAATTCTTATTAAAAGTGTTTAATAAAAAATATTAAAAGCAATTACTTTATTTAATTTATAATGCTTGAACTAAAAATTAATAATTCTGTATCAGTGTATGGTTTGATTTCAAAAGATTGGGGCAAAACCTTGGTCTTCTGCTTAATAGCTGCTTTGACAGAGTTTATTCCTGTTTTTGGAAGGATGCTCTTGCTTGGAATCTCAATTAAGGTGATGTCAAATGCAATAAAAAAGAAAGATGAAATCCCTAACATTTACGGAGATATTAAAGAGGACTTTTTGAATGGGGTAATATACTATATTTTACATGCAATAATACTCAGCATTATAACCTTTTTTATACTTTTAGGCCCTTTGAACAATCTGGCGATATTGGGCTCTGAATTTTTATCATATAGGGATGCTATTTTGAACGGAAGCTTAGAATCTATTAGTTCAAGTACTATTGAGAATATAGCTATAAGCGAATTGGCGAATTTTGGGGTAATAATTTTAATTGTAATATTATTTGTTATTTTTGTTCCGATTATGGCAGCGAACTTTGCTGATTCTGGAAAATTCTTAAGTTTTTTTAATTTTAAAAAAATTTTCAGAATGATTTTTGGAAATTTTTGGGAGTATATGAAAATGCTTGGAGTAATGATTCTTTATTCAATTGTGATAGGCATTGTTGGGGTAATATCAATTGTTATTGTAATAGGCCCGCTGATTGCCTCTTCATTAATGATTCTTGTCAGCGGAAAAATTATTGGAGATTGGTACAGGGAAGCTTCAGCAAAAATTAACTAATTGCGCTTTTGTTAAGTTTTTAAAAAAATGTAGCCCTGCCAGGGATTCAGAACTGGCCCTTTGCTATTGCAAAGCCCCAGGGGAAACTAATTTAATTTATTAAAAAAAAATGTAGCCCTGCCAGGGATTCAGAACTGGCCCTTTGCTATTGCAAAGCCCCAGGGGAAACCAATTTAATTTATTAAAAAAAAATGTAGCCCTGCCAGGATTCGAACCTGGGTTATCTGGTTCAAAGCCAGAAGTCCTTGACCACTAGACTACAGGGCTAACTAAGGATTAAAAGACAGACTTTAATTTAAAAAATCTTTTATTTCTTTACCTTGTTTTTAAGCAAAGTGTTCGCGTTATCAATGCAATCCATTAAAGTAAGCAAGATGTCATAATCAGTTTTTTGGATTAACAAATCATTAAACCCTTCCCTAATTATTGTAAGCCTGACGTCTACTTTTCCTGTATTTTGGTCATCATGCACCCTTTTTATGAAAACTTTAATGCCTTTAATTGAAGATTGGTAAGATGGCAAAAGTTTCAGTTGGGTTTTTATGATTTTCTTTATCTCATCAACAGCATTTCTGTTAACTTCACCAACTATATCTATTTTTATCTCGCTGTCATTGTTGAAATCGCTTAAAAGCTTTAATATGCTGCACCTGTCCACTGCACCTAATGGCTGATTTTCTGAATTAACAATGATTAATCCTAACAATTGATTATTAAGCATCATATTGGCAGTTTGATATAAATCTGAATCAAAGCTTATTTTAATTCCCTTTCTTACCAAATCACTAATAGTGTTATTTAAAATATTGTTTTTTTTGCCCGAAAGATTTTTCTTATCATTCTTGTTGGAATCATTTTTGTATATTCTTCTTAAAATATCCAATAAAAGCACTGTTCCAACAAATTTTCCATTCCCATCCACCACTGGAAGCCTGTCTCTTTTGTTAAATATTAAAATATTTTTTGTCTCGCCCAATGTTGCTGACTCTTTTACTGAAGGTACTTTTTTTACATTAACATCAGTTAATGGAGCATTCTTTAGCTTATCTTTATAGAAATTAATTAAATCATAATCACTAACAAAACCTTTTAATTTTTCATCATTATCAACAACTGGAAGCCCCATTAATCCTGAATTAATCATTAAATCCAATACGTATTGCTCTGAATCAGTTTCGTGAATTATTGGAACTCCTTCAATTAAATGGTCAATTTTACTATTACCATTAAATTTTACAACACTTAAAATATTTGAATATGTAACTAAACCTAAAACCCTGTTTTTTTCATCAAGAACAGGAAGCTCCTTGTAATGATGGCTATCCATAAGATTCATTGCATCACTGACAGTATTATCTGGAGTAACTGTGACTAATTTTTTGGACATTATTGAGTTTATCATAATTTAAAATAATAAACAGCTGCTTTATATAAATTTTGAATTATTATCATAGATATGTTTATAAAAAGATTTTAATCTAATAATATTTATGAAAATCTGCGTCGGCTCAATAAATCCAGTAAAATTAGGGGCTGTAATGGAGTTATTCCCAAATGATGAAATTATAAGTTATAAGGCTAATTCTTCAGTTAATGAGCAGCCAATGAGCCTTGATGAAACCCTTAAAGGCGCAAAGAACAGGGCTTTTGAGGCTTACAATTCAATTTCTGCATCAGGGATTACGAAGTGCTTAGGTGTAGGTATTGAATCAGGAATCATGCCTTCAAAAGAAGCTAAAACTGGATATTTTAACACATGCGCAAGCGTTATTTACAATGGAAACGAATATTTTATTGGGCTTTCTTCAGGATTCGAACACCCTAAAGAGGTTTTAAAGTTAGTTAATAAAGACTGCGATGTAAGCAAGGCTTATTTTAAGGCAGGTTTAACCCCTGATCCTAGAATTGGCTACAGCAAAGGAGCTATTTTCATACTTACTAAAGGCTTAATTGACAGAAAAGAATACACCAAGCAAGGATTAATGATTGCAAAAGCAAGCTTTGAAAACAAATCAGAGTAAGCTCTTTGCCATGTAATAATTTCTTAAAACGTATCCTTGTTTCTTATAATACTCTCTTACTCCAACTCCGCTTATTATTAGTATTTCTTGTAATTTGTTTTTTACAGCTATTTGCTCAGCCAGTTTCAGCAAGGCTTTGCCTATTCCTTTGTGCTGTATTATGCCTTCTTTTCCAAGCATTGCCTGCTCGCCATAAACATGCAATTCCCGGATTAATAATTTTTTTTTATTAACTCTTGCTCTGATGAATCCGAATAAAAAATTATTATTATCAACAGCTTGTATGAAATACTCTGTTGATTTGCTTGCTAAGTACTTGATTGTTTTGTAATGCAATTCATTAATATTGCCTAACTTTCTTGCAGCTTCTCTGCACCTGATGCAACTGCACTTCCAATTCATTATTTTCATATAATCAGTTATTAATTGCCTTAAGTTGCTGTTTTTCAAATCCTGCTCAATCTTGTAACTCGGAATGTCTCTTTGAATCCTCATAACCCTCACATATTCAGGTATTATTCTCTTAATCCTTGCCAATAATTCAATTGTCTGCTTTTGAGTGTAGGGTTTCCATTCTTTTTTTTCAAACAAGGAATAAAGCTTGGTGCCTTTGATTAATAAGGTTGGATAGATTTTTATCATGTCAGGTTTATAATCAGGATTTGTAAAGATTTTTTTAAAGGACTCATAATCTAATTTAATAGTGCTTTTTGGCATATTAGTCATTAAATGATAATTAATCTTAAAACCTGCATCTTTAAGCAATCTTATTGCTTTTATTGAATCTTTTGAATCATGGCCTCTGTTGCTTGCTTTCAATAGCTCATCAAAAGCGCTTTGCACACCTAATTCCACCCTTGTTGCCCCTAATTCAAGCATTCTATTAATAGTTTTTTTTGAGATTTGGTCAGGACGCGTTTCAACAGTCAACCCCACGCATCTGTATTTTGCTGTCTCGTTCAGTTTTTGCATCTCTTTCAAAGTGCCATCTTTTGAGTTGTTCAAAGCCCTGAAGCATTCTTTAACAAACCATTTTTGATACTTCCAAGTTCTGGAGGTGAACGTTCCTCCCATTATTATTAATTCTACTTTGCTTGGAAGTTGGCCTAAGGACAAGTATTGAGCAATCCTGTTTTTAACCTGCTTGTAAGGTTCATAATTATTTGCCTCAGCCCTTAAGGCAGCTGGTTCTTTTCCAGTATAACTTTGAGGAGTGCCAGCATCAACACCTCCTGGGCAAAAAACGCACTTCCCATGAGGGCACTTTGCAGGGCTAGTCATTACAGCAACTACGCTTACTCCGCTTAATTTCCTGCTAGGCTTTCTTTTAAAAACTTCTAAACCGCTTTTCAAGTAAATATCAGAGTCACTTACAACTTTTGAAATGCCATATTTTTTCATTACTTGCCTTTTAATGCTGTGAGCTTTTTCTTTGCTTGATTCATTCTTTGCAAGCGAACCTATTTCTTCAATGGCTTTTTCGCAATCTTTATTAGGTTTCATAATTTAATTATTATAACATGAGTGATTTAATATTTTTGCCTACAAAGAACATAAGAGTTGTTGCTGATTTTAACATAAGGGCTTTGGCGTACATTATTGATTTAATAGTCTTGTTTTTCATGATTTTATTGCCTTTTAACTCGATTTATTATAATCTTGCTGGATTAAACATACAGAATTTAAGCGTTTATGAATCAATAAATAATCCTGAAATATTAAGCTTAATAATGATTGGTTATTTCGCATGCATGGCTATTTTTGCTTTTTATTTGATAAGCTTTGAGTACTTATTAGGGGGAAGCCTTGGGAAAAAAATGCTTAATTTAACAGTTATAAGCAAATCAAAAAATTTGACACTTACACAAATTATTATTAGAAATCTTACCAAAACTTTCTTGTTTAATTTATTGGCATTTGATTGCTTTTTGATGATTTTTGACAGCCAAAAAAGAAGAGTTCTAGATTATGTTGCAAACACATTAGTTGTAAGCAATAGGAAAATTATAAAAAAGTTCGGAGCTGTAAATGAATTATGAATGAATTGATTAAGATTTTATACTTGTTTGGATTAATATTTTTGTTAATGCTTATAGGCTCCACTGTTTTAGGGGTTATTTATGGAATAGATGAGGGGAATGTTGCATTGATTAAGATTAACTCTGAAATAAGCACTGATGCTTCAATATTAAGCCAGTCAATCAGCAGCGATTCAATAATTGAATCATTAAAGGAAGCTGAAACCAACCCTAATGTTTATGCAGTAATATTGTCAATTAATAGCCCTGGAGGAACAGTTGTTGCCTCTAAAGAAGTTGCTCAATACGTTGAATCAATGAATAAGACAGTTGTTGCTTGGATTAGGGACTTAGGAACAAGCGGAGCTTACCTGATTGCAAGCGCAAGCGATTACATTGTAAGCGATGACTTGTCAATAGTCGGAAGCATTGGCGCAAAGATGAGCTATTTAAGCTATAATGGAACTTTGGAAAAATACGGGGCAAATTATAATGAAATCTCAAGCGGAGCTTATAAGGAGATTGGCTCGCCCTATAAGGATTTAAGCATTGAAGAATACGCTATTTTGAATAATTTAATCAATGATTCTTTTAATTATTTTTTGGATTTTGTTACAGTTAACAGGAATTTAAGCATTGAATCAATTGAAACCATAAAGGACGGTAGGATTTTTTCAGGGACTCAGGCTTTAAGCTTAGGGTTAGTTGATGAGCTAGGCTCAGAGAATGAAATAATAAATTATTTGGAAGGAATGAATATTACAGATATAGCTGTTTATGAAATTGATTCAAATAATGGCTTGGATTTTTCAAGCATTCTTAGCTACAAAACTAATTTAGCCTTTCCCACATATGATTGAACATTACGTTTATGCTTTTAGCAAAGCTTGGGCTTTTTAGCCATAATCCCAAATCATGCTTTGGGTGAATCTCTTCATCATTTGCCATTAAAAAAAGCATGTTTGAATCATCAGTTATGATGAACCTTGAGAAGTCATTGGCTTGGTTTTTTAACTCGCCTAATTCATTTATTGATGAATTAATAAATTTCATGTCATTTTTTGGAGCAACCATTTTTATGATTACTCCTCTTTTGTTTGCTTTTGTTAGCTCGTTTTTGAATTGGCTGAAATTATTCAAGTCATTTAAGCTTGCGCTTAAAGTAACTGTTTTTGTTGAATTCTTAATCATGTTATTTATTTGGTTGTAAATATTATTTCTACCTTTCACTAATCCGCTTAGCTCTGTTGGCTCAAGCATTTTTATTCCCTTATTGTAATATTGTGATAGTTCGCTGAATACTTCAGAGGTTTTGAATTCGGCTATTTTTTCAGCCTGCTTACTTGCTTTGTTTAAGATGTTTTTTTTGAAATTTTCAATGATGTCTTCAGGGTCAACAGCCAAATATTTTATTGGCTTAGAATTTTTAAGCATGATGAATCCTTTTTTTTCCAAAGATTCTAATACATCATAAGCTCTGCTTCTTGGAACATTTGATTCAGTGCTTATTTCGCCTGCGCTGCTAATGCCTTTAGTTAGTAAAGAAAGCCAGATTTTAACTTCATACTGGTTTAGTTCAAATTTTTGCCTTATTTCTTCGATAAATTCCTCATCCATAAATAATCACTACTAATAGATGGCAAAATTCTATTTAAAAATGTTTTTATTTTAAAGGCATTAATCCAACAAGCCCTTTTGAATCATCAAAAACTTGAATAATTATCTTGTTTTCAAGAAGAGCCATATTAGGCCTAACCTCTGTTTTGCCAAAATATGATTCGTATAGTTTCATGCCAGACTCCTTTTCAAGATGTATTTTATCAAAACCATGTAATGATTTATTATTTTTAAGGTAAATATCGCATGTGCCGCATTCAAGGAGAGAATCAACTTTATTTATAATTGCAAACTCATACTTCTTTCCTTTCAAATCCTGTTCAGGCACTACTTCTTGGACATTAAATACAACAGTTAATTTCATAAAATAATTAATAAAGAAATCATATTTAAAAAACTTTTTATTCCTAAAAAGATAATTTTTCATTGCATGCGTGATGATATTGTTATCCCTATCTGAAACTATTGAGGAGGAAAATTAATGTTGAGCGCATGCAGATTCTTATTTTAATTCATCAACCATTGATAAAGTGCTGGCTTCCCTAGCATCTTTGTCAAGCCTGATTCTGACTAATCTTGGAAACCTTAAAGCATAGCCGCTGGAATAAGTGGGGCTTTTTTGAATCTCTTCATATTCAACCTCAACAACAATGTTAGGGGAGAGCACTACTTTTTCGTCTTCTTTTTTAATAATCACTTTTTTCACTAACTCATTCATCTCTTTCAGTTGCTCATCGCTAAATCCTGTGCCTAATTTGCCTATAGTTAAATAAGAATCATTCTCAGCATCATAGCATGCTAAAGTGTAGCTTCCAAACCAGTCTTTCCTTCTGCCTTTCCCATAATAAGCTTCAGTGATAACTAAGTCCAATTCCTTCATATGGCTTTTTAGCTTAACTCCATAACCTACTCTTGAACCTGGACTGTATGAAGCTATTAAGCTTTTAAACATCACTCCTTCCTGCTCTTTTATTCCTTCAAGAAAAAGTTTTTCAGCCTCAGAGTCACTGCTGGTTAATATTCCTTTAGCAAGCATTATGTCATCATTCTCTTTTATTGATTTTTTTAAAGCTTCATGCCTGTCAATGAATTTTTCATCCAAATAATCCTTGCCTTCAAGCATCAATAAATCAAAGCAGAAAAGCTTAACAGGAATCTCAGCTATTGCTTTTTCAATCTCATATTTCCTTTTTATTCTCCTGCTTAAGAATTGAAAAGCTAAAGGCTTGCCTGTTTTTGGACTGAAACCAACTATTTCGCATTCAAAAATAATTTTCTTAGCAGTAACTGACTCTTTTATTAGTTTAATCGCATCAGGAAATTGAGCTGTCACATCATCCATGCTTCGTGTAAAAATAATTACTTCCTCATTTTTTTTATGAATTTGAGCGCGCATGCCGTCGTATTTCACTTCAATTATTGCAGGCCTCCCAACCCGTTCAAAAGCATCTTTAACACTTGAAGCTTTCAAAAAAAGCATCATGTTTATTGGGCTAAAAAGGTTAATTTTTGGGTTAATAATCAATTCAGGATTGCTGCAAGCATTCCTTGCAACCAAGGAATAATCAGAGCATAAATTGTAGGATTTTTCAATGCTTTCAGCGTTAACATTGAAAGCTTTGGCTAAAGCATCCCTTATCACTCCCTGCCCAACCCCTGTTCTCATGCTTCCAATCATTATTCTTGTCAAATACATTGCTCCTGAAGCATCAGTCATTGACAATAATTTGCTTATTAGTTTTAGTTTCAGTTCAGAGCTTCCTTTGCCTGAAATGCTTGGGATTTTGTAAAAAACTTCTTTTAATTCAGCGATTGTTAATTCTTTGTCTATTAATGACACTTGCTTTTTTTTGCTCATGAATTTTTTAGCAGTTTCTCCAATATCTCCATAAATGTTCCATTGTTTCTTTGCCTCTTGCTTGCTTGACCCGCTTGCCAAAGCTATTGCTTCAATCATTAAATTATTAGCTATGCCTAATTCTTTTTTCACAATTGTTGGAAAAATTTTGCCCATGCATAATAGGGTTATAAATCCTATTTCATTGCAGTTTAATTTCTTAAAAAAACTGCTTAAAATCTCTGCTAATTCAAGCCTTTTTGTTGTTTTTGACAACTTATCAAACAGGCTGACTAATTCACTAAATAGCATAAATATTTTAAAATGTGGCTTACAATTAAAACCTTATGGATATACTTGATTTGATTAAAAAAAGAAGAAGCGTTAGAGATTATACTGAAAAAAATGTTGAGAATGACAAATTGTTCAAAGTATTAGAAGCTGGAAGATGGAGCCCTAGCAGCGGAAATGTACAGAACTGGAGGTTTGTTGTAATAACTGATTATAAAATTAAAGCCCAAATATCTGAAGCCAGCCTTGGACAATACTGGATAAGCAACGCTCCAGCAATAATAATTGTTTTAAGCGATGACAGCAAGCTAAGAATGCTTTTTGGCCAAAGGGGAGAAATGGCTTATTCTATTCAGAATTGCAGCATTGCAATGCAGAACATGATGCTTGAAGCTGAAAGCCTTGGACTTTCAAGCAGCTGGATTGGCGCTTATGATGAGGATAAGATTTTAAGAATTATAAAAGCGCAAGACTGTGATCTTGTATTAAGAGGAATGTTTGCAATAGGCTATGGAAAAAATATACCTTCAGCGCCAAGCAGGCTTGATTTAGACAAAATGGTCTATTTCAACAATTGGGGAAATAAGAATTTATGAGCCTTTTATTTGAAAGACTCATTAAATATTAATTCTTTAAATTCCTCAGGTTTGGTTATTTTTTCTAATCCTGAATCTTCATTGAATTTAATTGTAGCCAAAGCTCCTTGGCTGTAGCATTGTTTCAGTGATTCATATTTGGGATTGGGGTTAAGTAGCCAAAGCTGTAAAGATAAATCATAGCCTTTGGTTTCAGAGCTTTTAGAGAGGGCATAAAATTCAACCCCCATTGTTTCTCCCGGACTCATATGATATTTATTGTTAGGTGATTCTTCCCAATATAATGGGCAGTTTTTTGTGCCTGCAAAAACTAAATCGTTTAGCATTTTCTTTAAGGATTCATAAATGTTAGTGTTTTCAGGCATAAGCACTATTTTATGTACGAACCTGTGTTGGGTTATAATTTTTTATCATCTCCATTTTTTACTAATTATTAAGAAAAACAATTCTGTATATAATTATTATATAACCCTTTAAGGAGTTATTAAATGAGGCATTTATTGCTTGCTTAATTGCACTGTTCCAAAAACGTTATGAATAAAGATTCTGATTTTGTTGGTTGCATTTGAATAAGTATTGCTGGTTAATCCTATATTATTAATTATTGAACCAAATGAATTATCTGATTGGATTTGGTATGAAGCTGAGTCATCCATTATTAGCTTGACACTTCCAAAGTCATTATTTATAACTAATTCTTTTTCCCCTTCAATAGTTCCAGTGTAAATTGTTAGCTCTCCAAAATTATTATTTAAAATTGAATTATTAAGGGATGCTAAGTTAATAATTGTTGATTCTCCAAAATTGTTCTCAAAGACTAAGTTGTCTATTAAGAAATTATTGAAATCATAGTTTGATTGCGAAAACGAATTAAAAAGCGAGTAATTGCTTAAATATTCTGTTGATTCAATATAATTTTTATCATCTGATTCATAGTTAATGGTTACTAGGCTTAAATCTGCTGAAAAATCAAGTGAAGTATAACTTACCCTGAGGGCTGAGGTGTTAAGCTCAACGATTGAATCAATATTTTTAGGAAGAATGACTAAAGGGAGGTTGAAAATATTAATAAAGATTGTTAAGAATAGGATTATTCCAATAAATTTTGAGAGCACGTCTAATAAATCATTTTGCCCAAATAAACCCTTAAAAACGCTGAAGCTTCCTGCAAGTATTAGCATTATTGGCAAAACCAAAGGCCCTGCCAAGATTGAAAAATCAATTAAGCCATAATTATAAGCAAGCAGGATTAATCCAATAAGTATTAGTGAATATCCGGATTTGCTCATTTCTTAACCTTAAGATAATTTTTGTAAAGCAAGTAAGCTCCAATTAAAATCAGTATTAATGGCAATGCATTAATTGTGGTGTAATATTCAAAGATTATTATTAAGGAGATTGCAAGCAAGATTGAGCCTGGAATCAGTGCCCATGAAGTATACTTTTCTTTTGTTAAATAAACTGCAAAAAAAGACAATGAAATGCTTATCACCCACAAATAAGGCAAGTAGCTGAGATTAAAAACTAGTATTATGCTGAAAAGAGAAAGCATTACTCCTGGAATTAACATTCCTGATTTTTTTGTGAAAAAATAAGCTAGTAAAAAAATCACTCCAATTATCATTAATACAAAGTTTGCATTAAACTTTAGGATATTAAAAGAGTCAAGCAATAAAAAAGTTCCAAATAATATTAATATCACTCCAGTGATTATGCTTGAATTATTAGTTAATCTTTCTTGCTTTTTCCCCATATTATTATTACACCAATTATTATCAACATTGCAGGCCAAAGGTTTCTCCATAAAACAATGTTGTATGAATCAAGAAGCATTATTACTCCAATAATCACTAATCCGGCTCCAATCATATAAGAATTGCTAGCCTTGCTTATTGTTTTTTGCTTTTTTTCTGCTGGATTTTCAGGAAGCACTAATGCCAAAATTATGTATAGTGAAATTATGAATTGGGCTCCTATAATCAATAAGACTGCAGTTATCACCCTTACTATTGTTGGGTCTATTTCAAAATAGTCAGCTATTCCTGCGCAAACTCCGAAAATTATCTTGTCATTCTTGCTCTTGTAAATCTTGTCTTTCATGAATAATTCAAGGTAAGGGTTATTAATAAATATTATCTTTAACTAATGCAATTATTATTGGCTTGCCTTTCATTATAGTGATTTCATCATTTTGTTTTATTTTATATGGCTTTATGTAGACTTTTTTTATATCTGTGCAGAAATGCTTGTAAGGCTTAACATCTTTGCAGTCAACATACATGGCAAATTTTGTCTTCCTGTTTCTTGGCAAGATTTTAATTGATAGCTCATCAGTTAAAGCTAAGCTTTTAATTTTTGATAATTCCCCTTTAGATGGAGCAATTGATGTGAGCCCTAATTCATTTAATCCGTACTTTTTAGCTTCTAAATTCTTGGCAAATCCGCTCCAACCATCATGCGTGTAAACCAGTAGTCCTGAATTGCTTTCAAAGCTTTCAGTATCTCCAATAGTCATTGAAATTTTTGACAAGTACTGAAGCCCCTCAGTAATTAATACATCATTGATTGCAAAATCATCTAATTTTATTCCATTAATCTTTGATTCAATTGTTGGATATTCTATATTAAACTTGCTAGGATTATCCAAGTATTCAAGTATTGCTTCGTGATGGTTTCCTAATCTGGTGAAAGCATAATAACCTACACTTGAGTCTGGACTTATTAATACATTAGGCTTAATTTTTGAGGCATAAATCAGCAAAGCCCCATCCCCTCCAATAATATAATTAATGTCTTGGGTGAGATTATTTTTTTTTAAGAATCTTTTCAACTCCCTTGCCTGTGGCCTATAATCAGGCTGAAAGCTTATAGTCATAGATTTTTAGGTAAAAGTTTTAGTTAATAAAGGTTATTATAAAAAAAATTCTTAATTCCTCCCCTTTTAGAGGAGGAATCATGGTTTTTAAAAAAAATTGTGAAAGGCTGCGTTATAACAATCAGGGGGAGTGATTAGAAATTAGCAGCCTTTACAAAAATGAATTTTTTTTAAAGGCTACGCTAAGTTTCAAATCATTCTTATTCCAAGTGATTCCTTTTGAGCTGTTTGTCCCTGGCTTTGAATCTGGTTTAATCTTTGAGGGCCTACAATGTATGGGCTTTGAACGCCAGTAATGATGCTCATTATTCTCATCTTACCAATCATTCCTTCCTCAATCCTTGCTCCCCAGATTACATTAGCATCATTGCTTAATGATGATGTAATTAATTCTGCTGCCTTGCTTGCCTCTTCTAAAGTCATGTCAGGTCCGCCAGTTATGTGAATTAGTGCGCCTTCAGCACCATCATAATTAACATCCAGTAATGGATTGTTTAGGGCTCTTTTTACTGCCTCTTCTGCTTTGTGCTCGCTTGAAGATTCCCCAATTCCCATTACACACAAACCTCCCATTTTCATTATAGCTTTAACATCTGCAAAATCCAAGTTTATTAAGCTTGGCAATGCTATTGTTTCAACTATTCCTTTAATCATTGTTGATATCAATTCATTCGCAACTGCAAATGATTGAGCCATTGGCAAATTTCCTGCAATTTGCACTAATTTATTATTATCTATAACTATTACGCTGTCGCAATATTCTCTTAATAGCTGAAGACCGTATTCTGCTTTGTCAACTCTTGCCCTTTCAACATTGAATGGCATTGTAACTACACCTATAACTATGCTTCCCATTTCTTTAGCTAATTTTGCAACTACTGGAGCTGAACCTGTACCTGTTCCTCCACCCATTCCAGCGCATAAAAATAACAAGTCTGTTCCTTTAAGCAATTGCTTAACTTCATGCTGACTTTCTTCTACTGCTTGAGCTCCTATTTGAGGATTTCCTCCTGCACCAAGTCCTCTTGTTAGTTCTTTTCCGACTAATATTTTTTGATCAGCGTTGCTTATATTCAAGTGTTGAATATCAGTATTTAATACAATTGTTTCTGCGCCTTCTACGCCTTTATTGTATAACCACGCAACAGTATTGTTTCCTGCTCCACCGCATCCTATTACCCTAATGTTTGCTTGTCCAGCATTATTGCTGGTTGAAAATTTAAACTGCTCCTGATTTTTAAGAGCATTCTCCACTAAAAAATCCATTTTTTAACCACACTCCCCATTTTTTTTTAATTTTTTTTTTGACAGTAGTGAATACCAAAAACTATTTAAATCTGTAGGTACTTACTACTACTTAGAATGTTCGTAATATGATTTACTTCGCCAAAAGTAAATTGATCTCGTAAGTTAAACTTCATTCGCCAAAATGATGGTTAACTTTTATTAAATTTATTAATGTATGTGCTAATTTAAATACTTTTATGTCTCATAGAACTATATATCGATTACTTTTTTAATTGCTGATAAGGTTATTATAATAATTATGAATCATAAATTCTTTATGAAAGAAGCAATCAAGGAAGCTAAGAAAGGATTAAAAGAAGGAGGAATACCTATTGGTTCAATCTTAGTTAAAGATAATAATATTATAGGCAGAGGGCATAATAGAAGAGTGCAGAAGAATTCTGTAATTTTTCATGCTGAGATGGATTGCTTAGAAAATGCAGGAAGGCTTACAAATGAAGATTACAAGCATTGCACACTTTATTCAACATTATCTCCTTGCGAGATGTGCACAGGAGCAATATTATTATACAAAATTCCAATAATAGTAATTGGAGAAAATACTAATTTTAAAGGGCCTGAAGAGTATTTTAAACTCAATGGAGTGAAGATTGTTAATATTAATAGCAAAGAATGCAAAGAATTAATGAAAAGTTTTATTAAAAATAATCCAAAATTATGGAATGAAGACATTGGAATTTAAGATTCCAAAAGAACTCTTGGCGATACATACTGACTAAGAGTTTCCAGAGGAAGCAGAGGCTGTTCCATAGGAATCAAAGGTTGTTGCACTGGAAGGAAAAGGGTATAGCAAATCTTTTTAATTCATCTTAAGATTTAAATTAATTAATATGAATCTTAAATTATATGCTCTAAAAAATGCAGTAACTCATGATGGGAAAGCTGTAGCTGGAGCTATTGTTCCTAAAGCTTTGGGAGAGAATCCTAAGCTAAAGGATGATATGAAAAAATTAATGGCTGATATTAATAAAGTGATAGTTGAAGTAAATAAAATGAATCTTGAAAATCAAAAGAAAGAACTGCTAAAATTAGACAAGCATGCATTAGACAAGAAAGAGGAAGTTCATGAACTGCCTGAAATACCAAATATTATAAAGAAAAAATGCAGTTTCAGATTGCCACCTGGGCCTGAAAAGCAATTGCACATAGGGCATGCATTAAGCTTCATGCTAAATGATTATTATGCTAAAAGGTATGAGGGAAAATTAATACTGAGATTCGAAGACACTAACCCTGAAAAGTGCACATTAGAATATGTGAAAGGAATACGGGAGGATTTAAAAGCTTTAGAAATAAAATACGATAGTGAGTATTTTTTGTCTGACAAAATGAAAGAATATTATACTTATGCTGAAAACTTAATCAAAAAAGACTGCGCTTATGCTTGTGTTTGCCCAAAAAAAAGCGATGATTCTGAATCTTTTGATAAAAAAAGATGCAGCTGCGCTGACAATGATGTTAACTGGAGCTTAAGGCATTGGAATAAAATGAAATATGGCACTTACAAGGAAGGTGAGTGCGTGCTAAGGCTAAAAGGCGACATGAACAGCAAGAATAGCGCAATGTGGGACCCAATAATTTTTAGGATTAACAAAACCAAGCATTACAGGCAGGGAAGCAAGTATTTTATATGGCCAATGTACGATTTCACTGCAGCAATAGAGGATTCATTAATCACCCATGTTTTAAGGGATTCTAATTGGACTCAAAGAGTTGAGTTACAGAATCTTATTAGAAAAAATTGCGGAATAAAAAATAATCCAGAAAACGTGCTATATTCAAGGTATGAAATAGAAGGAGGAGTCACTAAAGGAAGAGTCATAAGGCAATTAGTTGAAGATAAAACAGTTACAGGCTATGATGATATTAGGCTAACAACTGTTAAAGGATTTTTAAGGAAAGGAATACAGGTTGAAACCTTAAGAGAGTTGTTGATTGAGCTTGGAATTACTAAATCAAAAAGGACTATTCCAATGGATAAGATTTACGCAATCAATAGGAGAATACTGGAAAAAAAAGTGAATCATTATCAAGCAATTAAAATAGAAGAGTCAATGAAATTAACTGTCAAGAATTGCCCTAGCTCAATTGTTAATCCTTTGAATAATCACTCAAAAGACAGTGTTGAGATTAAATTAAACGGAGAGTTCATTATTAACAAATTAGACAAAAATGTTAAAACTTTCAGATTAAAAAATGGTTTTAATGTAAATCTTGTCAAAAATGACGGAAAAGAAGCAGTTGGTGAATATGAAGCAGGAGAGTTTGAAAAAGGAATGAATATTGTTAGCTGGATTAGCAATAATAATATCAAAATTAAAGTTATCGAAG
This sequence comes from Candidatus Nanoarchaeia archaeon, assembly GCA_041652755.1. Taxonomy (GTDB): domain Archaea; phylum Nanobdellota; class Nanobdellia; order Tiddalikarchaeales; family Tiddalikarchaeaceae; genus JAQTTT01. Next base: position 95,938 of record JBAZGS010000001.1, on the reverse strand, counting down.
GCTTGCCCTTAATGAATGAAAAAGGCGAGATAAACAAAAATTCATTGATTACTCATGAATTGATTATTGAAAAATTAGTTAATGAATTGCCAGTTGGCACTATTGTTAATTTTGAAAAATTCGGCTACTCTAAAAAAGAAGAAACTCAATGGATATTTGTGCATGAATGAATAAAAATATTTTTTTTTAAATTATTAAATGTTTGTAAGTGAAATATTTGTTGCGTTTAACTGATACAGTATTCCATTAGAATTCATAACATCTCCACTTCCAACATAAACATAACCATTGGCAACAGCAGGAGAAGTGGTTATATAATTTCCTTCAGTGGTGAATATTGCTATTGATTGACTAATATTAGTTGCATTTAATTGATACAGTTTATTACCATAACTACCTATATATAAATAACCATTAAATATTGCAGGAGAATCAGATACAGCTCCCATAGTAGTATAGTTTGCTATTAATTGGCTGACATTAGTTGCATTCAACTGATAAACATTATAATCCTCATTTCCTACATACACATATTCATTTGTCACTGCAGGAGAAGAAGAAAAATAATGATAAATTTGGTATCCAGCAGTATAATTTGCAATTAATTGACTAATATTAGTTGCATTTAATTGATAAAGATTTTTATCTTTAGCTCCAATGTAAACATAACCATTTGCTACTGCTGGAGAAGATTCACCTAGACTATCTACTCCAATTAAATACAATGCAATTAATTGACTAATATTAGTTGCATTCAACTGATAAACATTACCATCACCACTTCCAACATAAACATAACCATTACTAACAGCAGGAGAAGAGGTTACAACACTTCCTGTTGTGTAATTTGCAATTAAATGACTAATATTGCTCGCATTTAATTGATAAACATTACCATCATCACTTCCAATATAAACATAACCATTAATAACAGCAGGAGAAGACCATATATCATCTCCTGTTGCATAATATGCAATTATTTGGCTAACATTAGTTGCATTCAACTGATAAACCTTATTGTCATTACTTCCAATATAGACATATCCATTGGCTACAGCAGGAGAAGACCATATATTATCTCCTGTTGCATAATATGCAATTATTTGGCTAACATTAGTTGCATTCAACTGATAAACCTTATCATCAATATTTCCAATATATACATAACCATTAGCTACAGCAGGAGAAGAAATAAATCCTTGACTAAAAGAACTTATAGCATTGTTTAATCCAGGGATTACTGAATAAGTATTTCCATCCCATGAAGTATGGTTTATATTATTCATAAACATGGCCCATTCTTCTAATTCTTCTTCAGGTTCAATTTCTTCATTTAAATCCCCTGGATTTTCAGTGAACCCTGAGCTTTCAGTGTTCTTGCTTGCTGGGCTTGATTGCTGAACAGTTTTTCCGTTGTTGTATATTAATTTTATTTCCAAATCCTCTCCAGATTCTCTTGCAGTATAATTAATCTCCTTTAATTCACCGGGTAAAATAGGAGCATCTAAAGTGTAATTTAATAACTCTCCATTCACAAACATTACTACTTCAGTCACTGGACTTGTGCCATCATTTCGAATTATTGCTTTAGTGCCTGTGATTGATACTAAGTTAAGCCTTGAATTGTCAGTGCCTGGATAAGTGTCCAAATTACCCTGATTTTCTAGTTCACTAACATTTGAATTAATGAAAAAGTAAACAGAAACACTGGTAATAATAGTTATTAAAACCAATAAAATGATACTGACTATTGGAGTGATTGATTTCATTAAACATTTTTATTAAATGAGTATTTAAATACATTAGTAAGCATAGTTTCCAAAAGATATTAAAATCTTGAAGATTTTGCTAATAGTATATGTATTCAAAGGAAGTTTTAGAGTATTTGAAAAAGAAAAAAATAGGAATTCTTGACACAATAGAGGTTAAAAAAGGAAATGAATCATTCACTGGAGCATTAATCAACAGGCCTGATTATTTGAAAGAAGAGACAATTATTCTTAAATTAGACAATGGTTACAATATTGGAATCAATATCAAAAACATTGATGAAATTAAGCTAATAAAAAAAGCGAGTATGCTTAAGGAAGAAAAATCTAAAAAAATAGCATTAAAAAAAGGATTCATCAGCATCTTGCACACTGGAGGGACCATTGCAAGCAAGGTTGATTATAGAACTGGAGGAGTGGTGTCTAGATTTAACCCTGATGAGTTGCTTGGAATGTTTCCTGGGCTTATAAAATACGGGCCAATTAACAGCTTATTCATGGGAAACATGTTCAGCGATGACATGAGATTTGCTCATTATAAAAAAATGGCTGAGTTTGTAAAATCCGAGATTGCTCTAGGAAGCAAAGGAGTAATAATCACTCATGGCACTGACACAATGGCATATACTAGCGCAGCATTATCATTTATTTTAAACAACGTTCCTGTGCCCGTATTATTAGTTGGCGCCCAGAGAAGCAGCGACAGGCCAAGCAGTGATGCTGAAATGAACATTGTTTGCGCAGCAAAGTTCATAAGGAATACTGACTACTGTGGAGTTGCAATTTGTATGCATAATTCAAGCAGTGATGATGCTTGCTCAATAATTAGGGGAGTTAATGCCAGAAAGCTTCATTCAAGCAAAAGAGATGCTTTCAAGCAAATAAACGATGAATTAATTGCAATTGTTGAATATTTAGGTGATGATATCACTTTTTTTAGCGAATACACCAACAAAAAAGAGCTGAAAGCTAATTTTGAAGTATTGCCAAAAATGGAAGAAAAGGTGGCAATTGTTAAAATTCACACTAACATGTTCGCTGAGCATTTCGCTTTCTTTAGGGAAAAAAACTACAAGGGTTTAATCATTGAAGGAACAGGATTAGGCCATTGTCCAATAAGCGAGATTGACAAGCCAACTAAAGAGCATACATTAATCAGGCAAGAGATTGAATTATTAATTAACAGCGGATGCACTGTAGTTATGTGCTCTCAGACAATTAACGGAAGGGTTAACATGAATGTTTACAGCCCAGGAAGGGATTTAATCAATTATGGAGTAATAAGCTGCGAAACAATGACTGCTGAAACAGCATTTGTTAAACTAGCATGGCTATTAGCTAATCACCCTAAAGAGGTTGATAAATTAATGATTACTAACCTTAAAGGAGAGATTAAAAAGAGGCTGATTAAATGAAATGCGGATTAGAATTGCATGTGCAGGTTAATAGCTCTAAATTGTTCTGCAGATGCCCATGCCAAGATGACACTAAAAATAAGCCAGATTATGTTATAAAAAGGAAACTGCACGCTGTTAAAGGAGAAACTGGAAGAATTGACATAGCTGCAAAGAAGGAAGGGGAGAAGAATAAAATTGTTAAATATAATTGCTTTTATGAAAACACTTGCTTAGTTGATATTGATGAAGAGCCTCCAAGAGAAATAGATGAATATGCATTAAAAACAGGCATTGAAATTGCAATATTATTAAACATGAAACCTGTTGATGAACTGCAAATCATGAGAAAATTAATAATTGACGGAAGCGCTGTAGCAGGCTTTCAACGAACTGGACTGCTCGCAACTAATGGCTGGATTGAAACAAGCCAAGGAAAAGTCAGAATTGCAACATTATGCATTGAAGAGGATAGCGCTAAACGAATTGATGACAACACTTTTTCCTTAGAGAGGCTTGGAATACCCTTAATTGAGATAGCCACTGAACCTGATATTAAAAACCCCTTGCATGCAAGGGAAGTTGCTGAAAAAATAGGAATGATTGCAAAATTCACTGGAAAAATAGTTAAAGGAATTGGAAGCATTAGGCAGGATGTCAATGTCTCAATACCTTTAGGTGCAAGAGTTGAAATAAAAGGGGTTCAGGACTTAAGCTTAATGCCTAAATTCATAGAAAATGAGATTAGTAGGCAAGAAAACTTGATTAAAATCAGAGAAGAACTATCAAAAAATAAGGTTAAGCTGAATGATTATAAGGAGGTAAGCAAAATATTTTTGAAAACAGAATGCAATTTCTTAAAAAACCAGACAATTTATGGCTTTAAATTAAGCAATGCTTCTGGGCTTTTAGGGGCTAAAATCCAGAAGGATAAGACTTTTGGAAAAGAAATAGCTGAGCACTTAAAAGTAGGATTATCAATTAATGGCTTGCTTCATAAAGATGAGCTGCCAAACTACGGAGTCAGCATTAATGAAGTTAACAGTGTCATTAAAGCGCTTGAATGCAAAGAAAAGGATAATTTTATCTTAATCTCAACCAATAGTGAAAAAATAATCTCTGCCAAAAAAATAATAACTGAATTCTTAGAATCAATATCTAAGGAGATAATAAAAGAAGTGAGAGCGCCTAATCATGCTGATGCAACTAATTCTTACTTAAGGCCTTTGCCTAGCGGACAAAGAATGTACCCTGAAACTGACGTGCCAGTGATAAGGATTAAGCAAGAGCTCATAAGTGATGTTATTGCAAACATCAGCAAAACTCCTGAAGAAAAATATGCTTGGCTGAAATCAACAGGGCTTAATGATGAATTAAGCTCCCAATTATTAAAAAGCGACAAATTATCTCTTTATGAATTAATCATTGACAAAACTAACGCTGACAATACCACTACTGCTTCAATAATACTGATGAACCCAGCTGAAAAAATAAGCAAAGAAAACCTTATACTTTTATTCAAATTGCTTGAGGAGGAGAAAATCTGCAAGGAATCATTGCCCTTAATCATTGAAAGAATGCTAAAGAAAGAGAATATTGACAGATTAATAGCTGAATATAAGCAATTAAGCAATAAAGAGTTAAAGTTAAAAATAAGAGCAATTATTGATAATAATAAAGATTTGCTTAAAAATGAGAATGCTTTTGGAATAGTAATGAAAAAAGCGCTAGAGCAATTAAGAGGTAAGGCTGATGCTGGAGTCATAAGCAAAGTAGTAAAACAGGAGTTGAGAATAAATGATTAAAATAAGCGGAAATGAAGTAATGGTTGATCAGGACTCAAACAAGGACTATAACAAGTTTTTGTGGGAAGTGCTTGATTTAATGTCTAACAAGTTCACAATACTTGCGTTTAACAAGAAAAAATCCAAATTCAACTATGAAAAAATGGAAAAAATGAAGCTAGGAAGCGATGAAATATTGTTAGCGCAATGCGACTGCAATGCTGATTATATCAATGCAATAAATGAACTAAGCGACAACTTAATCTTTGACTTCTATATTACAGTCAATTCCTCACTTAATACTATTAAATCAATGATTGAAGAAAACGGGGAGTTTAGCATTGACTGGTTCTTGGCCAATTTTCCTAAAACTTTGCACATTGAAGAGAATGAATTCAGGATTAATCTTGACACATTCAGCAACTACGCTTTTCAGATTGAAAGAATAGTTGCAAGGTTTAATAAATGAACAAGAAAGAATTGGAGATTAAATTATCATTCATTAAAGATTTCCTTGACAAAAAACCCTCCTTAGAGCAGTACACTACCCCTTCAAGCATTGCTGCTGACTTATTATGGGCTGCTTACATGAATGAGGATATAAATAATAAGACTATTATTGACGCTGGATGCGGGAATGGCATTTTAGGAATTGGAGCTTTAATGCTTGGCGCTAAAAAAGTAATCTTCATAGATATTGACAAGAGCGCAATTAAAGCAACTAATGAAACCCTCATAGAATTGAAGCTGCATGACTTTGAAGTTGTTAACTCCAACATTTTTGACTACAATGGAAAAGCCGAAGTGTTAATCACTAATCCTCCATTTGGAGTGCAAACTAAAGACAGTGACAAAGAGTTCTTGATGAAATGCTCAAATCTTGCTAACAAAATCTATCTTATTTACAAAGGCGATGGATTAAAAATACTAAAAAAATTATTTCCTGACAAAAATATTGAAGTAATCAAAAATGACGAATTAATTTTAAAGAACCAGTTCAGTTTTCACACAAAAGAAAAAGCAAAAGCTAAAATAATACTTGCAAGGATTAATTAAAAAAATGAATTATTTTATACTTCTTAATAAGTTCATATTTGGCTGCATGTAAGATCAGGTTTATTAGCTGGGCTTATTGGGCAATTGTCAAATATTAAATAACATCCAGTCACTTGATCAACATCCCAACCGCTAATATCTTGATTAAAACTAGTTGCATCATGGAACATAAAACTCATTTCAGTAACATCACTCATATCCCAACCGCTAATATCTTGATTAAAACTGGATGCTCCATCAAATATTCCTGGTGGAAAATTAACACTGCCAGTATCCCATGAGCCAATATCCTGATTAAAGCTGGAAGCTGTATGAAACATGCTTTGTATATTAGTAACTTTGCTAATATTCCAACCTCCAATATTTTGGTTGAAAGCTATGGCATCATAAAACATTCCACCCATAGTAATTACTTTGCTTGTGTCCCAAGCACCAATATTGCCATTAAATTGATTGGCTTGATGAAACATATCACTCATATCAGTAACGCTGCTAGTATTCCATGAATTCAAATTCTTATTAAAAAAGAAAGCAGCATGAAACATTGAATCCATGTTAGTAACCTTACCAACATTCCAACTATTAATATCCTGATTAAAATATGAAGCTCCATAAAACATTTCTTTCATATTATTAACTTTGCTAACATTCCAACTCCCAATATTTTGATTAAAATATTGGGCAGTACGAAACATGTAACTCATATCAGTAACGCTGCTAACATCCCAAGCACCAATATTTTGGTTAAAGTTATGAGCATTGCTAAACATGCTGCTCATAGAAGTAACACTGCTAACATTCCAGCTTCCAATGTTTTGGTTAAAACTGGTTGCACTAGAAAACATGCTATTCATGTTAGTAACGCTGCTAACATCCCAAGCACCAATATCCTGATTGAACGAAGATGTTCCGAACATTCCAAACATATTCGTAACGCTGCTAACATCCCAAGCACCAATATCCTGATTGAAAGAGGAGCTTGCAAACATGCGGTCCATATTTGTGACACTTGAAACATTCCAAGAACCAATATCCTGATTAAAAGAGGAACTCATAAACATGAAGCTCATGTCAGTAACTTTGCTGACATCCCAACCATTAATATCTTGATTGAAATTAGGGTTACCATGAAACATGTTATTCATTGAAGTGACTTTTGAAGTGTTCCAAGAACTTATATTGCCATTAAAATAAGAATATGAAAACATTGCGCTCATGCTAGTGACTTCAGAAACATCCCAATTATTAATCGTTGATGTGTTCAGCGTTTCTGTGAAAAGGAATGCACCTGTAAGGCTTGTTGTGCCAGTAAGGTTCAAAGCATCATCAGCAGTGATGTTAAGGTTGCTGCATCCAAAAAAGTAGTAATCACTGTTTCCAAGATTAAGGTCTCCCCAATGGCTTATTTCCAATAATTTTAAAACATCACCTTCATTATTAAAACGCCATCCAACAATTGTTCCAGTAATATTAATATCATATTCTCCGCTTGAATCATAAGTATGGGTTACTTCTGCCTGATTATAAGCAGTTATTAAATCGCTATTTCCATCACCCCAATAAACTGTGAAGTCATAAGTGCCACTTGAAACTAAAGGCAGCTTAACTTGGTTGCTCGCGCTTGATCCTGAGCTCGTTAACGTTGTATCCCAACTAGATGAAAAAAATACGGGTGTCTGGCAATCTTGATTGCAGGTAATATAATCCTCCCAGGCTTGGCATACTCCATCTCCGCAGTGGCATGTTCCTTCATCAAATGCTCCATTGCAGCAGTAATTTGTTGAGTTGTAGAAATCATCTGCTACTCCGTCGTCCCCGCAGCAAGAATAATTGCTTCCATTGCATGAACCAGTGAGCCAAGTGTTGGCTGAATTATTTGCCAAACAATACGCTGATGACTCATCAGGATCATGTTCAACATAAATAGTTAAATTTTCGCTTTCTCTCCAAGTTGAATTAAATGTGCCGTTATTTACTAAACATTTAAACTTCCATGAGCCTTCAGCTGAGGTGATATTGTTTAATAAGTAGTTCTCATTGTCATGATTGCCTATAGCGCTTCCTGAGCTGTTTAGCTCTTCCTCAAGCAGCCATTCATAATAATAAACTGACTCAATTGATGCGTTGTAAACTGATGCTTGGCAGTAGCCTAATAATTGAGTAGTATTATCTACAATGCTTACTGTAATAACTCTTGGAGTGTAATCTTGGACGAATCCGGAAGCTTCAGTGTTTTTATTTGCAGGGCTAGTGTCAGTCACTGATTTTCCATTGTTATAGATTAATTTTATCTCCAAATTTTCCCCTGCTTGCTGAGCATTATAATTAATCTCCCTTAACTCTCCAGGCATAAGGGGAGAGTCAAGAGTGTAATTGAATAGTTCTCCGTTGATAAAAACAATTATTTCAGTCACTGGGCTTGAGCCATCGTTTCTTACTATTGCCTTGCTTCCGGTAATGCTGACTAAATTAAGCCTTGAAGCATCAGTTATTGGATTATTATTAATGTCAACTCCTGACTCTAAGCCTAAAACATTTGAATTAATGAAAAAGAACGCTGAGATGCTGGCAACAACAGTCAATAAAACCAATAATATGACACTGACAACAGGAGTGATTGACTTCATATGACATTTTTAATGAATTAAGGATTTAAATATTTTTTATTAATCAATTAAATGTTTGCTAATGAAATATTTGTTGCATTAAGCGGATAAATTTTATTATCTTTAATTGATATGTAAACATAACAGTTAGCAACTGCTGGAGACAAAAGTATAAAAGATTAAAACCAATAAAATAACGCTGACTACAGGAGTGATTGACTCCATTAAGCCATAATATTTAAGAGTTATTTATAAATTTGTTTAAATTATTGGGCTAAAAACTCCGTTAACACATTGATGTGTACTGTTGCTGAAGTTATCATAAGTGCCATCATCTCCGCAGCATGGACCGTTGCTTCCGCTTAATGAAGGATTGTCATGTATTAGCCATCCTTTAAAAGATATATATTCTATAAAGTCAAGGTCTCCATCATTGTCCATATCTCCTACTGCACATTCAGATAAACCAAAGGATGAGTCAGTGTAAAGAGTTGTAGTTGTCCAAGTGCCGCTGAAAGGAGTGCCATCATTTTCTGAAATCATTGTTCTTTGAGCATTTTCTCCGTGCAGCAAATCAACATAACCATCATTGTTAAGATCTCCTATTGAAAACTGAAAAGACTGAGATCCAACATTAACTGCAGTATTGCTTGTCCATGAACCGCTGAAAGGAGTGCCATCATTTTTGTAAATAATTATCCCTAAATTTGATGTTGCTGCCAAGTCAAGCCACCCATCGTTGTCAAAGTCGGCCACTCCTAAAGCAGGACCTCCTACTGAGGAACCGAATGAAAGAGTAGTGCTCCAAGTGCCGCTGAAAGGAGTTCCATCATTACGGAATATCTTCACATCATTAGTCCATACTGCGCATCCAAGGTCAATATAACCGTCGTTGTCCCAGTCAGCAGCAACGTTATGCGAGTCGCATCCGCTTCCAACTTGGTTAACTTCTGACCAGTTTCCCCAAGGAGTGTGGTCATTACGCAGAATCTTCATAGTTTTCGGAGTGTATTCTGAGACACTAATATCAACCCAACCATCATTATCAAAGTCAGCAACTGCTAATCCAGCACATAACCCACTGCAAGTCGTGGCATTATACCTGGTCCATGAACCGCTAAAAGGCGTTCCGTCATTCATGTAAATGCCCACAGTATTAGTCTCTCCAGTGATTATATCCATATCCCCATCATTGTCCAAGTCAGCAGCGTGAATGTCATAAACGTTTCCTAAAGTTGTGCCTAAATTATATCTATTCCACGTGTCAAAAGGAGTTCCGTCATTTTGCCAAACATGGAAAGCGTTTGTTGGAGAAGATACTCCTGCACTTACCATGTCCATAATACCATTATTATCAAGGTCAACAATCACGGGATTAGGGCTTTGCCCCTCGCTTGCCAATTCAACCATTGCATTATAACTCCAAGCATAGTTAGGAAAAGCACTTGAACTCCATACATTTAAATTCTGCTCGCATATTCCTTGTCCTGAGCTGTAAAACTTGTTGTCTGCAAGAAAATTCTCTACAAGCAATGAATCCTGGTCCTTTACAACTTTTCCATAGCTGCAAAATAATGAAGTGTTGTAGAAATTGTCCAATGAGCCATCATCTCCACAGCAAGCACCATTAATTCCAATTACTGCTCCACTAAACCAAGTATTTCTTGAATAATTAGACAAACAATAAGCAAGAGCATTATCAGGCTCTTCTTCAATGATTATTTCACTGCTTTCCTTCCAGCTTGAATTGGTTACTCCGTTTCCTACTTTGCAGCTAAAAACCCAGCTTCCTGCTTCCATTCCTGAATATAAAGTGCTTACTTGCAAGTCTTTGTTTTCAAATATTTTAATATTAGAGTACTTAGAAGAATCTAAAACACTAACTGGAGAAGGCATAGTAGTAGTATTACCAATGCCTAACTGGCCTTGAGTATTTATTCCCCAGCATTTTGCTGTGCCATCAACAGTTAATCCGCAAGAATGATAATACCCTGCTGTTATTGCAACATATTTATTAATATCCAAAATACTAACAGGAACATAGCTTCTTCCTCCAATACTTCCATTGCCTAATTGGCCTTGAGTATTTATTCCCCAGCATTTTGCTGTGCCATCAACAGTTAATCCGCATGAAAATTCATTTCCTGCAGCTATTGCAGCATATTTATTACTATCTAGAACGCTGACAGGAGAAGGCATATTAGTAGTATTACCAATACCTAGTTGTCCAGCACTATTATATCCCCAGCATTTAAGAGTGCCATCAACAGTTAATCCGCAAGAATGTTCAATTCCTGCAGCTATTGCAGCATATTTATTACTATCTAGAACACTGACAGGAGAAGGCATATTAGTAGTATTACCAATACCTAATTCTCCATAACCATTATATCCCCAGCACTTAGCAGTGCCATCAAGAGTTATACCGCAAGTATGATATTCTTTTGAAGCAGTTATAGTCTTATAGTTTTTATTATCCAAAACACTGACAGGAGAAGGCATATTAGTAGTATTACCAATACCTAACTGACCATAATTATTTAATCCCCAGCACTTAGCAGTGCCATCAAGAGTTATACCGCAAGAATGAGCTTCTCCTAAAGTTAATATACTATATTTATTAGTATCCAAAACACTAACAGGAATAGAACTACTTCCGCCAGCACTTCCATTGCCTAATTGGCCATAATTATTTCTTCCCCAGCATTTTGCTGTGCCATCAACAGTTAATCCGCAAGAATGAGAATAACCTACTGCTATTGCAGCATATTTATCAGTATCCAAAACACTGACAGGAGAAGGCATATTAGTAGTATTACCAATACCTAACTGACCATAATTATTATACCCCCAGCATTTAGCAGTACCATCAAGAGTTATACCGCAAGAATGAGAATTTAATGTACTTATGCTTCCTTCTTTGAATAATGTCCCGCTAATATTAACTATTCCATCTTTAGTCCAATTATAATAATAAGTCAGTGCTTGGCTTTCATTTTGACTTGATGCATTACAATAACCTTTGAGTGCGCCATTAAATTCTATTATGCTTGCATTGTTAACTATTAAAGAAATGCAGTCTTCACTGCAGCTTAATTCATCCTCCCAGGCTTGGCATACTCCATCTCCGCAATAGCAACTTCCTGAATCAAAGGCTCCATTGCAGCAATAATTTGTTGAGTTGTAAAAATCATCTGTTGTTTCATCATCTCCGCAGCATGGTCCTCCTGTTCCTGTTATTCCATTATTTAATATTATCATTAATTGGTCGTTTAAGTAATAGTCTCCTTGAAAATAAGTTGTTGCTGCATCAAGGGTTCCATCATTATTCAAGTCTCCAAGTCTTAACGCGTAAGTCGCGTTATTTAATCCATAATCAGTGCTTGAAGCGAAAGTTCCATCACCATCATTCAATGAAACCATTAAATCGTCTGAAACTTGAGTTGTTGCCATGACATCCAAATCACCATCATTATCCAAGTCTCCAAGTCTCAAGTAAGATGGAGCGTGATTAAAACCGTATTCAACATCTTCTGCAAAACTACCTGCACCATCTCCCAAGCAAACGCTGAAACTATTAGAACCATTATTAGCTGTTAAAATATCCAAATTGCCATCATTATCAACATCCCCTATTCCTAATCCTATAGGATTGGTTCCAACACTATGAGTATTTAAACTTCCAAAAGTAGCATCTCCAACTCCTAACCTATACCTGATAGTATTAGAGTTAGAGTCTGCATTAATAACATCAAGATTGCCGTCAGAGTTTAAATCAGCAAGCTTCAAATCACCTGTTCCACCCAAATCACTCCAGTCATCATCATAGCTTAAAGTTCCAGTACCATCATTCAAGAAAACACTAATATCATCATCCATAAAAGTGCTTACAATCACATCCAAATCACCATCATTATCAACATCACCTACTGAACTATCCCATGGGTTATTAACTTCAAGGTAAGAATCATAAGTGAATGTTCCATCACCATCATTCAAGTAAACATCCAATTCACTATGCCCAAAATTAACTACTAAAATATCATAATATCCATCATCATTAATGTCAGCAACACTTAAATCAACAATATTCCCATCAACAACGTAAACAGTTTCTCCTGAAAAACCACCCTCACCATCATTGAACAAAACCCTGAAAACAGCATCAATATAAGAAACATCATACTGGTTTAAAACAACAATGTCCAAATCACCATCCAAATCAAAATCTGAAAATTCCAAATCAATAAGCACTGGACCCAACTCATAAGAAACATCATCTTCAAAACTAACTGGATTCTCAAACCAGACATTGCCGTTTAATTCACATACTCCTTTCCCACTTGAATAATTGTAATGGTCTCCATATTTATCTTCAGTGTACAAGTTATCTTCATCAAAGATTACTCCCCCATAACTGCATAAATAAGTATTGTTATGGAAAATATCATTAATGCTGTCATCTCCGCAGCAAGCGCCATTGCTTCCAGTTATGCTTCCGCTAAACCAAGTGTTTCTTGAATTATTGGACAAGCAGTAAATAAGAGTGTCATCTGGCTCGTTGCTTCCGGATTGTTCTACTACTAATGCTGCGCTTGTTTTCCAGCTTGAATTATAAGTGCCGTTGCCAATTAAGCATTTGAAGTTCCATGAGCCAGCTGATGAGGTGATATTGTTTAGTAGATAGTTCTGATTATCATGGTTGCCTACAGCGCTTCCTGAGCTGTTTAGCTCTTCATCAAGCAGCCATTCGTAATAATAAACTGACTCAATTGATGCGTTGTAAACTGATGCTTGGCAGTAGCCTAATAATTGGGTGTTGTTTTCTACAATGCTTGCCGAAACAACAACTGGGTTAGTTATTGTAACAAAACCTGAATCATTAGTATTGGATGCAGCAGGGCTAGTGTAAGAAACCTTTTTTCCTATGCCATAAAATATTTTTAGCTCCAAATCCTCTCCAGCTAGTTGCGGTGAAAAATACATTTCAGCAGCTTCTCCTCCTGGAAGAGCTGGATTAAATGTGTAATTAAACATTTCGCCATTGAGAAAAACAATAACTTCGCTGATTGAGCTTTTTCCATCATTCTTAATTATTGCCTTGCTGCCTGACAAGCTTATTATGCTTAATTTTGAATTGTCAGAAAAGGCAGTGTTGAGATTAATGCCCCCTTCCGCGTCAGTCATTGTTGAAGTTATGAAAAAATAAGCGGACACGCTGGCAAAAACAGTAATCATGATTAATAAAACAACACTTATAATAGGAGTTATTGCTTTCATTATAACTTTTTTAATAAATCAGGCATTTAAATAAGTTTTTTAAAACTGGATGTTTAGTTCTTTTAGCTCGGTTTTGAATTGAGTGTATTTGACTTTTGCTAAGTCAAACATTTTCTTGCTCGCTTTCACTGAATCAGAGTCAGAGTATTTGTCTGACAAGTAGATTACTTCATTTATTCCTGATTGAATTATGACTTTCGCGCACTCGTTGCAGGGGAATAAGGCTACAAATATTTTGGCATTCTTCAAATTCTTGGTGGCGTTGAGTATTGCATTAACTTCAGCATGAACAACATAAGGATACTTGGTGTCATTCGGGCTTGCAGAAGCATTGCACCAGGGCAATTCGTCATCGCTGCATCCAATTGGAAAGCCATTGTAGCCAATGCCTACAATTTTATTAGAATCATCAACTATGCACGCGCCCACTTGAGTGTTAGGGTCCTTGCTTCTCATGCTGGATAATATTGCTATTCCCATGAAGTACTCATTCCAAGAGATATAATTAGCCCTTTTGTCTGATTTCATTGAATATTAGAATTAAAGTTCAAATTATAAATCTTGCTTTTGCTATAACTGCCTTATTATTTTCCTTTTATTATTTCATAAGGAATTTTTTTCTTGCTAAGCAATTTGGTGTCAATTAAGCCATATTTTATAACAGATTCTGCGTAAACTCTTTTTTTGCCCATTAAATCTATTAATTCATCAAAAGGCCTGAAAAAAGTATTATATTCATCGCCTGCAAGGCTTTTTTTCTCAACTATTATTTGCATTACGAGAATCATTGCTGCTGAAAAGCTCCCTACAATAATGTTGTATAAAAAGTCATTTCCTTTGAATGCATAAATGGATAAAACAGAAATAATCAAAAGAACATAAAGTAGCAGGTATACTCTTGTGCTTTTGCTTTTTTTATAAAGAATTTTTTGCGATTCGCGGCTGTCCTGAACTGATTTTAAATAATCATATATTGAGGTTATTTCACCCCCATATTTCAAAGATAATAAGTAATCAATTATTTTGTAGAATTTGGTGTCTGATTTATGGTATTCCCTGTATTCAAAGCTATAGACTTCTTTTATATATTCATAGATTAAGTCAGAGATTTTAAAAAGCAATTTTGGCCACTTGTTTTTGTAGTATAAATAAAGCAATTTCCAGGATGAAGCTTCAATCATTGTCTGCTCCCCAATGCTAGCTTCTGTATCCTGCATTTTTGTCAAATAATAAGCGGACAGTATTCCATAGACAAAGAAAAGCGCGCCAATTATTTCGCTATAGTTGCCTATAGCGTTTGTTCCTTTGATTAAAAAAGCAGCTAAGATGCAGATAAATATAAGAAATGTAAAATTAATCATTCTTTTAGAGGATAATTTCATCTTTAATTTAATTCATAGTTAATTTAAATAATTGTTTGTAAAATTTTAAAAAAAATAATTAATTATTAATTTTTATGAATAATATTGATACTGCTGTAATTCTTGCAGGAGGCAAAGGCACAAGATTAATGCCAATTACTAAAAAAATACCTAAACCTTTGGTTAAAGTTGGAAATAAATCATTATTAGAATAAAATATTGTTAAATTAAGTCAAAGATTGAATAGATTAAGTAATGGTCTGACAAGTCTTTTGTGATGTTTGCTGAATAAGCTCCTGCTTGGATGAAATATTTGTAAAATTCTTGATTGACAATCATGTTGTCATACGTGCAGTCTGAGTTAGACACTGTTGTGTCTTCATTGATTAGCCAGTGCCAATCTTTGAACTCATTGCCTTTTTTGTAGTAAGAGCAGTCAGCATTCAAATCCCCTAAGATTAAAATATTGCCTTTGTTGGCAATTAATGACTCTAAATTATTAATCTCACTCTTGGCATCATCAGGCTTAGTGTGGATGCCATAAATTGTGAAATTAATAGTGTTGTAATTAAACACTGCTTTGATTGGAGGCCTTTCAAAGCCTGAAATATTTAATAAATTGTAGTCTAGGAATTCAAGCAATTGGAATTCTTTACCATATAGTAAATAATACTGCTCTTTATTGCTAGAACTGCCCGCTCTTGAAGAATTAATGCAATTAAATGAAGAATTAAATAAGTTGCACAGCTCAATTAATGCCGAGCCATCCGCATCCCTTAATTCCTGTAAAAAAACTATATCAAATTGCGAGATAATATCATAATATTCCTTCATTAACGTTTCATTGCTTGATTTCTTATCACCAAAGACATTAAGATTCCAACTAGCAATGCTAACTGGATTATTTGGAGAGTAATCAACAAATGAAAAAGCAATGACAGAAAAAATTATTATAAAAAACAGGATTAATGATTTATCAATATTCATTGGATAAAAATCATTAATCAATATTTTAAATTAATTATTGTTCTGTTAATGAAATCTTTCTTAGCTCTTCCTTGATTAATTCAATTATTGCTTCCAAATGAGCTGGCACGAATTTAATAGTTCCTGCCTGCTCATGGCCCCCACCATCGACATTTGCTTGGGGTAATTTTTTCCTTAAAACACTGATTATTTCACTAACTGGAAATACTGGCTTAGTGGCTCTGATAATAATCATATCTGAAAGATACCCTATTGTGAGCACTGCATTCTCCCTGTCTTTTGCAACAGTGTCATGAATTAATCCTAAGATTTTTCCAGGAGTTGGATAAGTGAACCTTAAAGTATATTTTTCCAAATCAATATAAGAAAAGGCTATCCCATTAATTTCAATTGTCCTTAAATAAGGCAGAGTGCTTTGCAGTTGTGTTTCAACACCTTTCCTTACTTTTTCATTTATTAATTCAACAAGAATTAAATTATCATACAATTCATCAATTACTCCCTCTCCTGAGTCAAATCTTAAATTATAAGCCATGAAATCAATTGCTACACCAATATTCCCTAACTCTTCTCTTGATTTGCCCGATTCTTTAATATAATCTTCAGTTTCTTGTATTACACACCTATCAGAGATTGCTGCAACTGCAGGCATTGGCTTATTCTCAAACTCTTCACTGATAAATCTTGCCAGCTCGTAGCATAGCATTCCAGCGCTTGTCTGACTATCCAATCCAAATAAGTAAGGATTAAGGTGCATTGACAAATATTCACACACGCTTGATTTTCCATTATTAATCACTACAGGATTATGATGGTCTATTACTATGCATTCATAATTTAATGATTTGAGTAATTTAAATGCAAAAGCATCTTCAGGTGTTGAGCCATTGTCCAGCACCAAAATTAATGGCTTTTTTTGGCCATGGCTTATAATCCTCTCTGAAAGCACCATGTCCCTGAAAACATCAGTGGTCTCATAAAAAGGAGCCTTGCTAGGATTCCTGTATAAATTATAATCTGGATTTAATCCTGTTTTTTCAATCAAAGCAGTGCATGCTTTTTCAATGCTTAATCCTGCAGTTATTCCATCAGAGTCATTATGGTGCCTTATAATTATTGGCTGGCTGTCAAAAACTGCTTTTCTTATTCTTTTGGCAATTTTCAAGAATACTGGCTTCATTTTTTCATACCTTTCAGAATTAATGCTAAACTCAGTTCTTTTTGGCTCGCTAATCTTATCAATTATTTCATCAAAATCAACAGACACTTTTTTTATTCTATTAATTTCTAACTGCATTTGGCCAGCCCTAATTGACACATAACCTTCAACATCTAAGACGTCATCAACATCATAGTCTGAAGTTTTTATCACTCCATCAATTGCTTTGTTTCCATCAGTCAATGAAAATATTACAGGACCTGGCACTGATTTTCTGAGCACTTTAACAGTTCCTCTATAGTAATCACCTTCATTCACCTTGGATAAGTTTTTTTGCGCATCTTGATTAATGCCTCTATATTCATTTCTATTTTCTCTCAATTTTTTCACCTTTAAATTTTTCTTATAACCTTTAATCTAAGAATTTGTTATTAAACATTCGTTAGTCGGTATAATTCAGAAATATTATTAGCTTTTTGTTTTTATAAAAGTTTTGGATAAAATAATCTTAGAAACTTTCTATGAATTTCATTAATAAAACAATACCTGCTTTAACATCATCAATATCAAGAACTTCAACAGGGCTATGAATATACCTAGTTGGTATTCCTACACTTATGCAAGGTATTCCTTCACCAGTAATATACATTATTGCTCCATCAGTCATTCCACCATGAGTCACTTCAATTTGATAAGGAATATTATTAGTTTTAGCAATATCTATTATTTTTTTGCTTAATTTTGGGTCGGCCATTAACCCTTTGCCTCCTGCTTCAACATAAGTTATAACTGGCCCTTTTCCTAACCTTGCATTTACTTCCCTGTCTTTTACTCCAGGCTGAATTCCAAAAGTAACATCTAAAATGACTCCATAATCCGGTTTTAATTTACTAGCTGCAACTCTTGCACCTTTTAATCCAACTTCTTCTTGAACAGTTGCAACAGCACAAATAGTGCATTTAGGATTATTTAGTCTTTTCATCAACTCAATAAGCATTAAACACCCAACCCTGTTATCCATTGATTTTCCAGTAACTGTGTCCCTGTCTAACATTCTGAATGATTGGTCAAAAGTTATTGAATCTCCAATATTTATACCTAAGTTTTCAGTTTCTTTTTTAGAATTACATCCAATATCAATGAATAATTCATTCCATTTAATTGGCTTATTTTTCTCTTCAGCTTCCATTAAATGAGGGGGTTTTGAACCAACAACGCCAAAAACCTCCCCTTTAACTGTATGGATTACAACTCTTGAATTAAAAATTGTAGGATCATAAAATCCCCCTATTAAAATAAACCATATGAAACCTTTATCATCAATATGCTGAACAACGAAACCTATTTCATCCATGTGAGCAGCAATCATTATCTTAGGGTCCCCTGTGCCTTTGGTTGCAATAACATTGCCTATTTTATCTATTTCGACACTATCTGAAACTAGGCTTAATTCTTCAACCATTATTTTAGCAACATTTTCTTCATAACCTGATGCTCCATGAGCTTCGCTTAATTTTTTTAACAAATCTTTCATATTCAATTTTAGATAATGTTTCACATATAAAAACTTTTAGAATTCTTCCTCAGGCTCAAGTAAATCAATAAAGCAATGACCTAAAACTCCCCTACCTTTAAGCAAATAATCTGCATTTAAAATCTGTGATCCGTATTTTTTTATTTTTTCATCATCAAATAAATATTCATTTATAATTTCTTGCTTTCCAAAAACATTATTAATAGTTTTATAAAAAGCATTTAAGAACTCCTCAAGAGTTAAATTAGTCTCAGATAATCCTCTTATTTTTTTTAATTCTTCAACTTCATTTCTTAATATTGTTAAATCATTTTCTTTTAAATTAACAAGTTTTCCTTTTAAATCATAAACTTGGTTTTCCATAATAATAAAATTTTTTCCATTATTATTTCCTAATTTTCTTAACTTCATCAATTTAGAAACTTCATTAACATTCAAAGGCAATAAATGTAATACTCCATCAAATTGAATGGCTTTTGAATAACTTTTCATTGCATGGCCTGCAATTGGAAAACTATTATATCTTAAATAATAATTTCCTTTAACTTTAAATTCTTGGCTTAAATTTTTAACAAGTTCATTAGTTATTTTTTTATATACAGTATTAAAATCAAATCGTGTGCTTAAAAAATCAGGCTTGAAGAATAATGAATAACACAAAGCTAACCCTGGACTTACTACTATTGATGAACCCCCTGAAGGCCTTTTTGAAATCTCATAACCTAAATTTTTACAATTTTTTACATATAAATCATTAATACTTTGATTATTTGCAAGAATTATTCCTTTTTTATGGTAATAAAACCTTGCTAAAAAATTAGCCTTATTTTCTGATACTAATTCTGCACAAATTTTATTAATTGCCAAATTCTCGCTTGAAAATCTTGGCTCTTTTTCATAAATTATCATTTTGTTCTTAATTCTTTTAACACTTTTTGAGCTTTCATTAAATAAGCAACACTAGGCCCCCCGCCCATCATGACAGCAACCCACATTGCTTCATTGATTTCATCATCAGTTGCATTTAATTTAATTAACTCAGCTAAATGATGAGTTATGCAATCATCACATTGTGCTTTAACAGATAATGATATTGCTATTAATTCTTTAAATTTTTCAGATAAAACCCCTTTTTTTTTAATCTTTCCAGCTAATTCCATGAAAGCATTCATATTTTCATTGTTTGAATCCATTATTTAGTCACTCTCCTCAGTTTTTAATCATTTTCATAGTATTTTAAAGCTTTTTGGCTATTCATTAAATCTTTAAATTCTTCAAGGTTTTTTATTTTTAATTTCACAAGCCAAGTTTCATAAGGTTTTGAATTTACTATTGAAGGTTCACCATAAGCTTTTGAGTTTATTTCTATTACTTCTCCACTTATAGGACTTTTAAGAGTTCCAGTCCATTTCACAGCTTCTAAAGAGATTAAAGTATCCCCTTTGTTTACATTATCTCCTTTTTTTGGAAAATTAATATATGCAAATTCTTTTGCTTTCTTTGCTGCTAATTCTATTACTCCAATAATTACTAAATCCTCTTTTTTTAGAGCCCATAAATAGTCTTTGCTATATAGTAAATTTTTTGGAAAATTCATTTCTTCACACCTTTTTTTATTTTTTTATTTTTAGTTGTTTTCTTTTTTGCGGGTTTTTTCTTAGTTATTTTTTTAACTGCCGATTTTTCAACTAATGACTTTTCATCTTTTAACTCTTCAATCTTTGTAATTTTTTCAATCTTGAAATTATTGTAAAAATGATTAATCCCCGCAGTTAACAATATTGAAAAAATAAATATTATAAATACATTTGAAAAATCATCCATTAATTCAGGGCTGAAAATCATTGAAAATCCTAAAACTGCCATAATTAAGCCTCCGAATAGTTTCAGTATTCTTCCATGCTTTTCTTCAAACTTTGTTATTTTCAAAGTATAAGCAGCAATTAATATTAACGCAAGCTCATCTACCAAAAAGATAAACAAATAAATTGCCAGATGAATAAAGAATTCTAAGCCAGCTACATTGTTTCTTGCGAGTATTGAAGTCCAAAGCATTGGCAAGCCTGCAGTGCAAGGAAGCTCCATTAAAGTGACACTTAATGCCAAAAGAATAGTTCCAGCAATTACTGCATTAATTGAATTATCAGGATTCATGATATTCCTGATTTTTTTAAACAAGGTTGGCTTAGCATCATCAGAGATTGTGAAAGATATTCCTTTTTTGTAATAAAAATAATCTTTTATATTAACTGCTGCAAAGACTAAAGCCATTAAACCCACCAATAGTCTCATCCAAAAAATGTAGCCAATATAATAAAGCGCGTTAATTAATCCCATTAGGAAAATCCCATAGACTAGAGTAATTGTCACTAAAAAAGTTAAGCCTATTAATAATATTTTTTTCCTTGAGCCAGTGTAAATCACTATTCCCAAAAGGAATGAAATCATCCACAAAGAGCAAGGATTAGCTCCATCCATGAATGCAATAATTAAAGTCACCAAATAAAGCGACATGTTTGACAAATCAACCTCGCCAATGAAGGGGATTGTGATTAAGAATTCATCTTCAGGAGTCATTGAGCCTGAAGCAGGAAGATTTGAACTATAAGCTTCAATATTTTGAATTGGGCAAATGCAGGATTCATTAATGCATTTTATAACAAGTGATTCTAGATTATTCTGTATTGCACTGTCTCCTGCTAAGTAATAATTTCCCAAAAATACTATTGGAAAACCAGCGCTTACAATGCTATAAGTTTTTTTGAACTCATTATATAATTCCTTTTCTAAAGGATAATCATGTATTTTAACTTCAATACCATATTTCTCCTTAAGCATTGCAAATGTTTGATTAGCCACTCCGCATTGAATGCATTCAGGAGTAAGAAATGCATGCAGGCAAAGAGTATTATTACTATCAGCATATAATTCACCGCACCCCCCTTCACTAATGCATTTTTCAATCTGTGCAATAATTGCTGAATCCAGGCTTGCAGCATAACCAATCCAATGCTTATCACCTATTATTGTAACTGGAACTCCAGAATAACTAATTCCTAATTCAGTGGCTTTTTGTTTAAAATATTCCATGTTTGTTGAATTAGAAGAAACCTCATATGCTCTAAGATTCATTTGAGGATATTGTGTTTGCAAGCTTTCTAAGAAAGGCATTTCTTCTTTGCAATGACTGCAATATTGGCTATGAAAAAAGTAAACATCTGCTTGGTACTCTGCAAACGCGCTGGAAAGCATTAATGCAACTAAAGACAATAATATGAAGTATTTCATGATTAATTTAAAGATTAATCCTCTATTTTTAACATTTTCTTTTAAAAAAAAAAATTAATCCAAATATTTTTAAATGAATTTTTATATGCTTTTATCTATGAAGCTTTTCATGTACTTATACCCCATAACTATGTATGTTGATTGGGAGATTAAAAATAATGCCTGGAGTTATCACTATGAAAGAAATATTGATAGCAGAGAAAAAGGAATAGCTGAATACAATATTAAAATCAAATCAATAAATAATTTCATTAATGATTACCGCAAAAAAGGTTTTGAAATTGCTTATGTTGGATTCAGCAAGCCAAATGGGGAGCTAAATAAGTCATTGTTTTCAAAGTTTTTTAATTTTTTAGGCACTGATTCATTTATCAATT
Organism: Candidatus Nanoarchaeia archaeon; assembly: GCA_041652755.1. Classification (GTDB taxonomy): domain Archaea; phylum Nanobdellota; class Nanobdellia; order Tiddalikarchaeales; family Tiddalikarchaeaceae; genus JAQTTT01. The sequence goes on along the minus strand of JBAZGS010000001.1, from coordinate 73,343 downwards.
CAAAAGTTACATTCAGGAATCATTGCAAAAATGAGGTTTATCCTGATGAGAAAAGCATAATAAAAGAATTAATGCCTTTAGAGGAATTAATTGTTTCAGGATTTCATTATACTGATTGCGTTGAAAAATTCTCAAACGCAGCAAAAGAGTTGGGAATTCCTTCAAAAATTGACGCAGCTTTGACGAACAATTTCTTTTACCTGATAAAAAAAAGCGATGATGTCTATAAAGAACTTGAAATACTGCAAATAGAAGCTGATAAATTCAAGAAAAGGTATGGATTTTAGTTTTTATCTTTTTAAAACATGAAAAATACCAGTATTATCTTCTTAGGCGCATGATTAATTATGCAGCAAGCCAATAAAAAAATAAAAAAAAATAAGAAGTAATTAGTTATTTTTTTGGAGTTATTAATTCAGCAATTTTTTCCCCTAATTCATTCGCAATAGGTATTTTTGTTTCGCTTCCCTGCAAAGCCATTATTAATCCATAAATTGCTGCAATTCCAGGTATTATGCTAAGCATTCCTAATATAGGCACTAGCATCAAAACAGTCTCTATTACAAACAATGCTGTTGCTTGCTTTGCATGAAAAATAATAAATTTATTATCTTTTTCAGTAAATAAAAGTATTACTCCAACAATCCATAAATACGACAATGCTGCAAGAGTTTTACTTGATTCAACATTACTGGTTTTTACAACTTCTTTTTTCTCAACGTTTTTTGAGTTTGATTTTGCCATTTAAATATGCACCTCCAAATAATTATTACCTTTCGTATTTTTAAAAAACTATTTAATTAAATTTTTATTGCTTTCACTTTAAGGCTTTCTAAAGGAACACCATCATATTGCTCTTTGCTTATTTTCTTATCTTCACTTAATACTTCAACAATGAATCCTGAAGTTTTTATTATTTTTAAGTAATCTTTTTTGAGCAGTGCTCCTGCAACGCAACCAGAGATTAACTTTTTGTCATTTTTTTGCTTTGCTGACAAGTCCTTTAACAGCACTATGTCAGAAACAAACATTCTTCCCCCTTTCTTTAGAATCCTATGGGCTTCCTTGAACACTTTTTCTTTGCTTAAAGCTAAATTAATCACGCAATTGCTGATTATCACATTAACTGAATTATTCGGCAGAGGTATTTTTTCAATATCACCATTAATAAATTTAACATTATTTAAGTTCAATTTTTTGGCATTCTTCTTAGCCAATTTGAGCATGTCAGAATTGAAATCTAAGCCAATTACTCTTCCTTTTATTCCTGTTCTTTTTGATGCCAAAAAACAGTCAATTCCTGCACCACTTCCCAAATCCAGCACAGTGTCTCCTTCATTGATATCTGACAAAGCTACTGGGTTTCCGCAGCCAAGCCCTAAATTAGCTATCCCCGCTTCATTTAATTCAGTATTTGAATAGCCAATGCTTAATGCTAATTTTTTAGCATCTATTGCTTTTTTATTGCAGGAGCAGGAGCATCCAGTTTTTGCAATCTTTGAATAATGAGTTTTAACTATTTTTTTAACATCCATTAATTAATTTATAGATTCATTGTTTAAATTACTTGCCTTAAAAAAATAGTTTTTTAAAACAATGATTAAACATAGTTAATATGTCTCCAGTAATAAGCATTGTAATGCCGACTTTGAATGAAGAGCAATATGTTGAAAGGGCTTTGAAATGCTTAAAAAATCAGGAAACAGACATTTCTTATGAAATAATTGTATGCGATGGATTAAGCACTGACAATACTGTTAAAATCGCTGAAAAATATGCTGACAAAATCGTTTTTGAGCCTAATAAAGGCATAGCTAGGGGAAGAAACACTGGAATAAAAAACAGCTCGGGAAAATACATTATCAATGTTGATGCTGATACAATTTATCCCAAAGATTTTGTAAAAAAAGCCTATGAAGTCTTTAAGACTGAAAAATATGTAGGGTTCATCTGCGGGCACTGGGATTACTATGATGGAGAATATTCATTAATTAAAAAAATTCTTTCAATTGCAATAGGGAGAATAATTTTAAGCACTGTATTAAGGTTCCAATGCTTAAGGAATACTGTTTCATTTGCAGGCTGGTCACTTTGCACTCCAAGGTGGGTTTTTGACAAAGTTGGGGGGTTCAATACTGACCCTGGCATTGCTGAAGACTTGCAGTACTGCTATGATATTGAGCCTTTAGGGCTAAAAACTTACGTGCCTGGAATAAAAGTGCGCTCTTCTCTCAGAAGGTTCACAAAAGACCTGAAAGAATGCATAAAGCATTATTCTAAGCTGAAAACAGGATTTAAAGACATATTTGTTAACATCGTAAGGCCTAGCAAGTATCCTTTCAAAAAAATATTAGGTTTAAAAGAGCCGGATTTTTACATATTAACAACATTGTTTGCATTATTTAACCTAATAAGGCTGCTGTAATATTACAAAATAAAAAGATTTTTAAGATAATTTTTTTAATAAGTATTCTTAATGATGCTGTTAAATGAAAATCAAATGAATTTTGACAATGGGATGGAAGAAGTATTAATTAATAATTATGAAAGCATATTAAATCAGTTGAACAGTAAAGACAATAAAAATAGGCATGGGCTCTTGGTGGATAATGCTTTTGCTGTCAGCGGAATAAAAGACAAAGAGCTAGACTTTTATTACACTAAATTTTTTGAGGCTAAGGATTTAATACTTAAAAAAGTTGATTTAAAAAATGATTACAAAAAAGCAAGCTCATTGCAAAAAGCAGTTTATTCCAAATTCATACCAAAAAAGCACTCTCCAGAACTAAGCAACGCAGTTAAAAATTATACAAGCAATTGCATAGGCTTAACAACTATTTATTCCATATTTGCATTAAATATAGGATTAGATGTTGAATTAGTGACCAACAATAAAGGGCTTCATTTTTTTAACAAAGTCATAATATCCGACAAAGAATACTATGTTGATTGCGTGTCAGATACCCCTGATGAAAATATCAATAAAAAAAATTATGAGGATTATAAAGTTGAAATAATGCTCTTAAAATTAACATATGGTGAGGTTAAAGGCGCGAAGCTGAGCGACTTATTAAGCGCAGTTTATAGGAGCAGGGCATACAAAGAAACAACTATTGATAAAAAAATGGAATTATACAAAAAAGCATTACTGATTAATCCTGAGGATGAATTAGCAAAAAAATTCATATTAAAAATAAAATAAAAAGAATTTTTAAGGAATTACGCATAGTATTAGTTATGGTAAGCAGATCTAAGCATTATTTTTTTGCCAAAAAAAAGAAAAATATTAAAGATGTTTTTGAAAAAGAAAAAAAAGAAAAAGTTCCTTTTAAGGTGAAAAAAAAGAAAAAGAAAAAAATAATAGATTGAAAATTATTTTTTAAAAAATATACTTAATGGTTTTATTGCTAAAATTATTCCAAAAATTAAATACCAATACCACTCAAGTGACAATATTGGTGACCATAATTTTGCAACTGCTAAAGTAACAAAAATGACCGCAAATTTGGTTAATCCCAAGTCCATTATATCCATTTTTTTTACTTTGCTGTCCATTGATTTTATTAATCCTGCCATAAATATTCAAACCTCCATTATTGAGAATTATTTAGCAAAAGAATAAAAAAGTATGTACTCCAAAAATTAGGCGCAAATCTTCAAATTTATAAACAACGAATTAGTTAAGCAATACCATGAAATGCGAGTTGTGCAGAAAAACTATAGAAAAATATAATATTAATTTTAATTGCTTTGTGGTTGATGAAAATCATTCAATAAATATTTGCCCAGAATGCATTGAAAAATTCATTAGGTGGCAAAGCCAGATACTGGCAACACTTTTTCCCACAACTGCTTTGAAAAAAAGATTTGAAAAAAATCACTGAGTTTAGCTAGTTATTTATATCTTGAGCTTTTGCTGCTTTCAAGGGCATTTAGTTCTATCCTAATTGCTTTGCCTTTTGTTAGAGCTGTTGCCACTTTCTTTCTTGCAGACTCTAAAATCCGAAATATTGTTGGCTGCGACACATTCATTTTTTTTGCAGCTTCTTCCTGCTTATTGTTTTCTGCATCGCATAATCTTAATGCTTCAAGCTCATCAGGTTTTAATATTTCTTCTTGTAAATTTGACATCGGGATTCCGGCTGGCTTAAAATAAGTTGTTCCTGGCTCAAAAATTACTCTTCTATGATTACAAGGCCTGACCATTGTTTTATTCTCCGCAGATTAGCTGCGATTGGTTAATCATGAAACCGCTGCTTTCATCTTTTTCGCATGTGCGATTGATAAACTCTGTTGTGGTTAAGAATTCTGCATTTTGATCTTTTAGCCAATCTATTAAATTAATAAATTCACCGTACCATTCAGGGTTATCTATGAGAAAATATGGATGGAATTCTGTAATGAAAGGCTGGCTTGATTCCTGGTGTTCCATAAATCTTGTTTTTATGGTTTCTTTCCATTCAGTGGCTGTTTTATTGTTGCTTGACATTGCTGTATCACATAACACTGCTCCTGTTCCAGGAACATTCTCTATAGACACTATGTATACACAGTAATTGGTTGAGTAATAGGGTGTTGTTGAGGATTCATTATCCCATCCTACAACAAAGCTTCCATCCCATGAAAATCCAAGGTTTCTTATTATTTCATGAGTGTCATTGTTCTTGCTGAACCTTTGAGCCCTGAATCCATTGACTTCATGACCTAAGCATGATTCCACAGCTTCTTTTTCTTCAGTTAGTATTTTTTCCTGTTCTGTTCTGTTAAGAGTTGCTATTTGCACAAATGCCCCATTTTCATTCAAGGCATATCCAAAGATTCCTATTTCGTAGCCTTTGCTGTCAAGGCTTCTTATTAAAGAGCAGTTATTTATTGCTAAATCTTTGCCTATAAATATTGTTGCTGGTTTCATATTTCTTGATTCAAGCTCATTTATTATTAATACTAATGCTTCAGGGTTTTTGTATTCTGTGACTTGAAGATTGACTAAAACAAGTTCTTTTTCTTGCTGAGTTTGCCGGTTATTTTGCAATAATAATATTATTGTTAGTGAAATTAAAACTAATCCAATTATTATTTCATTTCCGTATTTTTTCAAAGAATTACGCTTAACCATTATGAATATTTATTCGTTTCATTAATTTAAATATTTTTTGATTAAAAAAAAAAAAAAAAAAAAAGGAGTTATAGCTCCTTTAATCTTTTTTCTATTTCTTCTTTCTCTTGATTTAAATCCTCTAAGTCTTCTTCAAGCAATTTTTTTTCATCTTTGGCTGAAAGAACTCTGTTTCTAGCGAATCTTCTTCCTCTAGCCATTCCGCAACCGCAAGGACCCATTCCTCTTCCTGTTAATTGCCCTAATCCTCTTGGACCTGTTCTATCTCTGTTTGGCATATTTTTATCACCTCTATTATGAATATATATTCACAATTAGTATTTATAAATGTTATGAATAAGTATTCATAAACATTTTTTGTTCCATCAGTTATTCAAAACCTACAAAAGAACAAAGAAATATATAAATAATAAATAATTAAGTAAACTTATGAGTAAAATCAATCTTATTGAAAAAGCTAAAGAATTATTTAAAAAATATGATGCTATTCGCCCACCTACTGAATACACTTATGATTGGCTTTGCAAAAATATGATAAGGTATTCAAAGGACATTAACGCCAAAAAATTAGAAGGTTTTAATCAAGAGCATTTTGAGATAATTGTTTGGATGCATAATTTAGGCAGGTATGTTGAAAAAGATGATGATGCTCAAGGAGTAAAACATGCTAAATTAGGGGTTGATGTTTTTGACAAAGAATTTGTAAAAACTGGATTAATCACTGATGAAAAAGTAATTAAAAAAATTAAAACATGCATCCTTTATCATAGCATCAAAGTCTATAAGATATTAAAAAAACCTAATTTAATAAAAGGATATGAAAAATTTTGGCCTGAAATACTTTATCCTGAATTGCAAATATTAAGAGAATCCAATTATGCAGGATATTTTTATAATTACTATTTAACTAAAGAAACTGTTAAAAATAAAATAAAATTATTTAACAACCTTATACCTAAACCTTCCAAAAAAGCTAAAATTCTTGCCAAAAATTTAATAAAAAAATATTATAGTTTTAGAAATAAGGCAGAAACTCTTGCACAAATTGAAAAAATAACAATACCAGAAGCAATAAAAAAATTATTAAAATCTGAAAAATAAGGTCTCACACTTTATTTTCGCATATTTGCGGATTTCTTAATTAAATACGTTGAATAAGTGTTTTAAGCTAATTTAAGAAATCTGCGGGCTCTGAATTTGTAAAAAACTGTTAAAATCAATTTTTAAGCTTCTTAGTGAACAAATCCGCAGTTTAGAACAATAAGACACTGATTACTTTCTTTAAATACTTCTTTACAAGCAATATTCTTTTATGTATATTAAAAAGAAAATTGTCACGCTAAAAAATGGAAAACTGGTTTTAATCAAATTATTTGTTAAATATAAAATAAAAATTAGTTAGTTTTTTAAAAAGAGTTTTTTCTTTTTTATTTATGGATTTTAAAGTATTAACTGATAATATAATTGATTTAATCAGTAAAAAGTATTCTTATCTGTGCATTAAGCAAAATGAATTTAAGGAAATTAAGGAAGGTTTAAGTAAAGAATTGCCTAATGTTGATAGTTGTAATTCTGCTTTAAAAATTTTAGAGAAGTATTTGTCTGTATTTAAAGATGGGCATATTAATGTAGTTGATGGCCAGAGTTATACTCATCAGACATTTAATTTAAATGGCAAAAATTATGATAACAAAGTAGCTGATTCTTATTTAAGCAATATTGAAAAGATTGGACCAATCAATTTAGGAAATTTGGAGGATGTTTTATATATTAGGTTCGACACTTTTTCTGAATCTCAAAGAGAGCATTTTATGAAGCTATATTCAACTAACCCTTCAAATGAAAAATTCATTATTGATTTAAGGTCTAACACTGGAGGAAATTCTTTTTTGACAGAGCCTTTGGTTAATTTCATGTTTGGAAATAATGACAACAGAAAAAAATTAAAATTGTATTTAAGGAAAAGAATTGATGAAAATAATCCTTTAATTTTAAGTGATTTCAAACCAAATTATATTTTTCCTAAATTTGAACATGATGCTAAAAAAATTGTCACTTTGATTGGCCCAAAAACTTACAGTGCTGCTGAATTAGCAACTTTAGGATTAAAGACTGTTAAAGATAATATTGTTATTGGAGATGTTAGTGGTGGAGGAACTGGAACTCCTTTGCCTTATTTATGTGACGGAGTTAATTTTGGCAGAATAATTAATTTTGATGAAAAGCCTAATGATTTTGGTGCCAAGTTCGGATTAGCTTTGCCTTCATTACTGATTTATGATGCTGACAAGAATTTAATCCAAAACAGGGGAATAACTCCTGATATTATTATTCCTTCAGATGAAAGCATAATCAACAATAAGGATTTGGTTTTGGAAAAAGCACTAGAGTTATTAAAATAAGTCTTTATATATTACTTTAACCCACGATTATAATTACTTATTGATAAACCATCATATTTAAAGAAAGTATTGCATGTTCTCCATATAGACCCATAATTAGCAATTGTTGGTTTAGGTATCTTAATTATTGGTAAATCATTTCCATAAATTAGATCTTTCTTGAGTTGCCTGTTTCGTCTTCTATTCTTGTTTTTTCTAAAAATCCTAAAAGAATAATGAGCTTGATTTTTAAATTAATAAGAAATGGGCAAACAAAATTATTAACGGACTTAATATTATCAGGAAGATACAAAAAATTAATAGAATTCATGAAATCCCCCTATGATTTAACTCAAAGAAGTTAAATTTTATAAATTAAACTTTTTAAATGATTAATTTTAATAATTTAATTATGAGCACTTTAATTTTTAAAAAAAAAATAGGATTTAGAGTTGAAAAAACCCATATTATTTCATTATTCGGAAAACAAATTCCAATAAAAACTTTTTTTGGAGCAACTTATCCATTTGGTAAAATTAAAGTTTATGATGATAAAATAGTTTTATTAAAATTTTTTAGTTCAATGGAAATAAAAAAAGAAAATATGAAGATTTTTGAGCAAAAAATATGGGAGTTTGGCAAATTTAATCATAGAATTATGATAATAAATATTAAAGCAAATAAAGACAAATGTTTTTATATTTATGATTTTTCAACAAGCAATCTTATTAAAGAATTAAACCAAGCAGGATACGCTGTTGAAAAAGATTATGAATAATTTTTAAAAAAACTGGTTTTGAAATTGGAACATTACCTCCTTTTGGATACTCTTCTGATATTTTAATTTATTATGATAAAGACATATTAAAACATAAATTTGTATATGCTGGGAGTGGAAATCAAAAATATTTAATAAAATTTAATCCTAACAATTTAAATAAATCATTGTTTGTTGAATTAAATTAAATAAAAATTTCTTAATTAAAAACAAGTATTACAAAAAATATCAATAACTCTCATTTTTATCGTGAATTTTATATATGCTAAATCAAACACAAACAGCCACCAAACCCAATAGCAAAAATGATTTCTCTTGCTAATATTTCTCCAACAATTCTTTTATCCCAATTATCATGCAATAATTCAAGAAACTTATATCCCTCCAAATCCTCAAGATTCACCATAAAGAAATATAGAGAGCAAAGGACTTAAAAAAGAAAAATTATAAAAATAGTATAAATAATAAGGTTTATAATTAATGATTTTAATCAAATTGCCATGGTTGATAATTTTATTAGAAAAGAATTAAACAGAGATTTAGGAGACTTATTAGAAATTGATGATTCATTTTTTTATCAACCAGAAGATTTTTCTAACAAAAATTATAATGATAAAAATGGGATGTATCCTAAAACAAATAATTATAAAGAAAGCAAAAAAAAATATTCGTTTTTTGAATCATTAAAAAATAAAATAAGAGAATATTATAATAAATTAAAAAATTAATTTAATTTTCTTGCAATTAATTGAGCAATGGCATGAGTGTGGGGATTGCCGTTGCCGTGAACTTCAGGATCAGAAATAAACTCTTCATATTCCAATATCTTCCAATCTTTATAAAATTCTTTTAATTCATTTTTATTAAATAAATATCCGAATAATTCTCCAAAACCATTTTCTTTTGTAAAAACACTCACTACATTCAATCCATTAAGATTTGTATTATTTTTCATTTTTAAGATAATCTTTTTAATCTCTTCAATTTTTAAAAATTGCAAAGTATTCATTGCAATAATAATATCATATTTAGATTTAAACTCAAATGCATTAATATCTTCAAATTTTGAATCAATATTAACATTCAAATTTTTGCATGTTTGAATGCACATATCTATTCCTTCTTTTGAAATATCAATTCCGGAGACATCAAAATTATTTTTTGCAAGAAAAATTGCATTTTTGCCATAACCCATGCCCAAATCCAAAACTTTACCTTTATTGATATATTTTAAAATATTTAGTACAAGTTTAGAAGGTTTAACTCCAAAGAAAGCATTATTGTTTTTATAATCATTATCAAATGATTTTTCCATATAAATAATTAAGGTATTATTATTTAAATAAGTTTACAAAAAAAATTATACCAATCTAATTTTAAATGCTCAATAAATATATCTTTTATTTCAAATTTTTTTTTTAAAATATTTTCAATTTCATCATAATTATATTGAAATATCTTCACAAAAGTTATTGATTCATTTTTCTTTTCAATATCACCCTTAATGGGCACTGAAAAATATAGAATACCTTTTTTTTCTAAAAAATTACTCATATTTAAAATATTTTTTTCAAAATCAGATAAACAATAATGCTGTAAAACGTTTCTGCACCAAATCCCATCAAATTTTTTTGAAAAAGTCATATTATTAAAATCCATTAAAATTAAATTTAAATTATTTTGAATGTTTTTTGCATATCTCAACATTTTAATGCTATTATCAATACCTACAATATTTAAGTTAATTCTAGACAATTCAAAGGAATCTAAACCTGTGCCACAACCAATATCTAAGACACTTGAATAATCATTTAAATAAGATTTGAATTTATCAAAAATTATTGAAGGAGTTTTTAGCATTAATCTTTTATCAATATATTCTTTATAGAAATTATCATAATTAAAAACATTCATTTTTCAAGAACCGTTTTGTAAACTTGTATCAAAGAATCAATATAATTATTATAATTAAACTTAGGTATTTTAACTGAATTTAATGAAATATTGCTTCTTAGATTTTCATCTTTTAAAACAGATTCTAATTTAACTTTTATTTCGCTTCCATTTAGGGGATTAAATTTTATTACATTTTCTCCATCAAGCAAATTAAAAATATCTTTATATTTATTAAAAATTTCATCACTTAATAAAGTACATACTCCTGATGAAAATCCTTCAAGAGCCACTTTAGGAAAATGTTCATTTATATCAAATCCTGTTTCACCACAATATAAAATATCTAAACTTGCATAAATAGAAGGCATATTCCATGGAGCTGTAAAATCCATAAAAATTGAATTTTTTTTAACTTTGGGTGGAAGAATTTTATTTATTTCAACTTGACCTTTCTTATCTGTTAAAATAAGAAATTTATAAGACAAATTTATTTTATTTAACTCTTCAGTTAATTCTTTTATTCTCTTAAAAGAATTATATTTTCCAATAAAACCAATAGTTGGCTCTTCAAAATTAAATTTTGATGTAACATGAGGATTAAATTCATTGGGTATTGCTAATCCCAATTTCTTTATTTTTTCATTACCAAACATTTTACTTGCAGAATCTAATCTTGAAAGAATACAGTCAGCTTCTTTAAAAACATCAATTAGAGGTAGATATGATAATTTTTGAAGTGAATAAAAATCACTTCCTGCATGTTTTATTATTAAAGGTTTTTTATATAATTTAGACAAACTCCAAGCAGACACACCATAAGGAAACAGATAAAAACCTTCTATTATATCCAAATTTTCTTTTTTTTCAACTTCAATACCTAAAGCAAACAATTCTGTCTCAATATTGGGTCCTTTTGAATCAAAATTATTTGAATTTGAAAAAGGATTTTTCATATATAATTTTAAATTTTTAGAGTTAAAATAATCCATATCTGCAACATCAAGATTTATTCTATTTTCATAGTTTCCTGACCAGGAATTAGAAATAATAACTGTTTCAATTCCTTTTTTCCCTAATGCAACAGAATCCCAATAAGTTTCAGAAGATACTCCTCCTTGTAATGGAGGAAATCTTGAAAAAATGCCTATTTTCATTTTTTTGGCCTCCAGCATTGAGGATCGGGTGAAAAATAATCTTTATGCAAAGAATAAGCAACACACCTATTCCCTCTGCAATAAGGCATTATATCACAAGGGCCGCAATCTTCGATAGCATCAAATTGCCTTAATTCATTCATTTTAGGAGAATCAAAAAATATTTCTTCAATACTTTGCTCAGGCAACTTTCCTATATTAATAGGCAGTCTTCTGCAAGGAACAACATTTCCATCCGCAAGAATAGTTATACCTGTTACCCCAACAAGACAACCTCCAATAATTTTATATGTTTTTTTCGGATTAAAAATACCTAAATCATTCAATAATGGTTTCCACATCTGGTCTTTTAATGCAAAAAAAGTGGGTGATTTTTGAGATAAATCCACATAATGATTAAAAATATCAAAAAGAAATTTTTTATATTCCAAAGGTTGTGGTAAATCATTATCCAAATTTTTTGCATTGCCTAATCCAACAATTCTATCAAATGAATACCTTCTTACTCCTAGATTTGCACAAAAAGAACTTATTTCTTTAATATGATTCATATTTAATTTACTTACAGTAGTCATTACATCAACAGGGATTTTATTATCATTTAGATAATTTATTGAAAAATTAACCTCATCCCATGAATTTTTTCCTCTCATATACTCATGCAAATCCTTATTACCATCAATTGAAATTTGATAACCCTGCAAGTTTATTTCTTTAAACAAACACATATAATTTTCTAAACCCGACCTATTACCCAATAATTCAACAGATATACCTGCATTATGCATTTTTCTTAAAAGAATATCAAGTCCTTCTTTAATTAACGGATGACCTCCGGTAATCGTTAATGGAACAGGAACTTTATATTTATCTCTAAACTCAATAATCCTATCCCCTACCTTAAGAAGATCATTTAAAGGTAATTCTTTTTTTAATTCAGACTGGTATGTTAACTCATCCGTAGTGTAACAATGCTTACATTTCTTATCGCATTCGATAGTAATATGCCATTGAATAGGAAATGCTGATGGTGGAATTTCCCAAATAATCATATTTATTAGAAAAATAATCTAATATATAAATGTTTTTAATAAAAAAATAGAAAAAAAATAGAAATTACTTCTTTGAATAATTTGAAGTATTGTAGCTGTTGACTGCTAAATTATAGTCACTTAAATTTACAGGTAATTCTTCAGCAGAGATAGATTTTGCAGTTCCACATGAACCTCCGCATCTACAACTACATGCACAGCTACTTTTTTCTTTCTGTAACTTTTCTTCAAGATTTGAAGATGTTATTAAATCTAAAGATACAATTTCCATATAAAATAGTATAAATCGGTTATTTAAAATCATTTTGATTTTATAAAAAAATAGTTATTTCAAATGATTATTTAAAAAATCAGTAATTTGATTAATATTTTTAGAAACACTATCATTTTCATTATTGTTTATTACTATATAATCAATATTTAATTCAAAGGTTATTTTTTTTAAAAATTCTAATGAATTTTCTTTATATTTTTCAATTAAAAACAATAAATCCTCCTTCTTTTCGATATAATTTTTATTGATAGAATAATCAATAAAATGAAAACTTTTTCTTTTTCCAATTGAAACATCATTTAATATTCTATCAGCAATCAATTCAGAACTAGAATTAATAAAAATATAGCCAGAACTTTTCGTGTGCTTATGAAAATAATAACTATTTTTAAAAATTCCTTCTTGAAAAAAAACAAAATGTGAATCAAATAAAATATTTCTATTTTGTATAAATAAATCATCCAAAATCTTTAAACATAACATTTTATCATTATACTTTGGAAAATTAATGGAGTAATCATTAAATAAATCTTTAAAATCAAAATAATCTATATTGTTAATGGGATTTTTTTTAAGTAAATCTAAATAAAAAGATTTTCCAGAACCCGGAACCCCAACCAATTGAAAAGATTTCATTATTTAATATAATATTAGATACTATATATAAATCTATTTCAAATTTAGTTTTTTCCTAATTCAATTTGTTTAACATAATTCACTGAACAAAAATGTTTTTAAATATTTATTTTATTTTATTAAAGTCTAATTTTTCATCCAAGAATCTTTTCAGATTCATAGTAATTATATGCTTACTTTATCCAAACCTTCAAGCATTTTTCTAATTTGGTCTTTTTTGTTGCTGAAAGCCATACCTTCAAGATCCAAAAACTCAGCATTAATATTAGGCAAATTAGGAAGCTCTTTTAATGAAGTTGCCAATTCATAAAATTGAACAGGATGATTTTCTTTATTTTTATAAAACGAATTCTTAATTTCTTTAATTCTGTTTTATAATCATTCTTTGTCCAATCACTGTAATTAATTTTTTCAAGCATTCCAAAATAATGAATAATGTCTTTTTCTGTTAATTTTTTCAAATCTTTTTTTAAGAATTCATCTGCTTTCTGAATCAGCCTTAAGCATTTAGTTATTCTTGGTATGCTTAATCCTTGACTAAGCATGCTGTCATAATAGTCTAACAAGTAATTTTTGTTAGATATATCAGAAACTTTTCCTTCTTTTATCTTTTTTATTCTACTGTCAAGATCTTTGCCATAACCGTGCAGTTCCCACGTGTCTTTCATGTTTTTAATACCTCCAAAGCATTTAAAAACGAGAAAAGTAGCGTGTGACTATTTGTAAACCGCTAAGAGCACGCGTCTAACTAAAGGTCACTCGCCCTCACTTTTATCGTGAGTTTTATGTATGCTAAATCAAACAAAACAGCGATTTTATATAAATGTTTTGTGATTTTTCTATTAATAGAATATTTTAAGATAACATAATAAATAATTTTTCTAAAAAATTACGAAAATTATCAATAATTTTTTCATAAAATAATTTATAATCAACATCATTAAAATCATTAAATCCATATTTAACATAAATTCTTTTTGTAATTTTTTTAAGTTTTTGTCCAGAATGTCTTTTTTCAGCAGTCAAATTCTTAATATCATTTAAAACTTCCATATTACTCAAATCAATTTTTTTTATTTTGAAAAAATATTCTAATGCTTTAATAGATTTTAATGTATTATCTAATTTATCTTCTTCTGAAATATCTAAAGATTTGAAATTAATTCTATCCACAAAGCTATTAATATCCATAAGATTTAATAAAAATTTTTCATAATTTTTTACTTTTCCTAATGAAGTTTTTATTAATAAAATTGAATTTTTTTTAAATAAAGGTTTTATTGTATTTATTAACTTAATTAATTGAAGTATCTTTATATTTTTTTTAACTATTTTTTTATGTGTATTAGTAGAATAATAAAAAGAGTTCCAATCAATAGAATCAATCTCTTTTTTTAGTTTAAACCATTTTAGAACATCAATTTCATAAAAAATAGAAATTTTTCCAAATAAATACTCCCTAGGATCTTTATCAAAATCAATAAATACTGAAGATACTCCTTTAATTTTACAATTATATATTGTTCTTTTTATATTATGATAATTTTTTCTGCCAACAGATAATTTATCATTAACAATTAATCCAGTAATTTTTTGTCTATTGCCTTTGGATAAAAATACAGATTTATCTTTAGATAACATAAAACCTTCATCTTTTACAATTTTATATATTAAATCAATAACTGATTTAGATATAGATTTACCTGAAAAAGTAATATCATCAGCGTATCTTGAATATTCTAATTTTAATTTTAATGCTAAATTGGTTAATCTCTTATCAAGTCTAAAACAAATCAAATTTGAAATATATGGACTTGTTGGTGCTCCTTGAGGAATCATATTTTTATATGTACACAAATCAGTTAAATAATTACAATTTTTTTCATTAAAACCTAATCTATCAAATAAACCATATACTCTATCTGAAGTTATATTTGGAAAAAAATCTATAATATCTGTTTTAAAGATAATTTGTTTATTAATATGTTTTTTTGCATTATAAACAATAGATTTTTTTTTAACAAAACCATTAGCATTAGAATTAATACCAAAAGAATATAATATATTTTTTAATATATTTTTTTGTATGCTTTTAAGATTATCATTAGGACGAAATATTTGTCTAACCCCTTTATTATTTTTTTTGCTTATTGTAAATGAATTATAAAATTTATTTCTATTTTTAATATAATATTCAACATAAGAATCAGAAGATAATTTACATAAATTTAAAAAATTATTGTTTAGAAATTCAATTTTTTGTTTATTCATTTTAGTTCACACATAAATATAAACAGATGCCCTTACCTTCTTGAAACATAGTTCCACATCCCCTGGATTCCAGTGGATTGGTTTCTCAGTACTAGTTATTTTGAAAGCATAGAACTAATCTATACCAATCAATATTATACTACTATAACATCAATTTTATCTAAGGGCATCTTATAATTTGATTATGTATTTTTATTTAAAAAATTTATCTAATACTTATTTTTTATAAAAATTACTCTAATTCACTCCAATATGGCAATTTCAGCTTAGCCTTAGTTGGCACTGTATAAGAGTCTATTTTCTTCTTAGAGTATCCTGTTTGGTCTTCTACTCTAATTTTTTCCAAAAAACCCTTCTCTGTTAATAAGTTTAGATTAATATATATCCAGCTTCTGCTTGCAAAAGTGGCCTGTGAGATTATTTCATTCGTTGTGGCCTCTTCTAATTTAATGATTATTTCCATTAATTTTTCCTGTTCTTTAGTTACAGGCAATAAACATTGGTTTTTGAATAAGTGGGTAAACCATTCTACTGCTTTGTCATAGTCCTCTGCTTGGGCAAAGATAGTGTTTGCATCTAACCATTCCCTTTGGTTTTGAAAAATCACTGCACTATACTTAATTAAGTCAATAAACCTATTATAATTAGTCCTTATTATGACACTTGCATTCATTTCTTTGAAAACTTTGCTAAACTTGTCAGCAAACTCAATCAAAACATTAACAGGTTTTAATCCGCTTAAAGCATTCATCAAGTCAGCATTGTATTCAGACCTCTTATCCATAGTAGCTAACTTAGATTGGAAGTCAATAATCATATCATCCTGCTCTTTAGACTCATTTAGGTTCAATACTGCAAACCTTCTAAGCAACTCTTCACCTAAAACTGCCTTGGCTGCAGTAATGATAATGCTTGGCTTTCCATTAATTTGAATATTCAAAGCCACCTGATCCTTAACAATAGTTGAATAGCTTCCTCCACTGCACATGACTTTGAACACATCACAATTCAGCACTAGGCCGTTCATGTCTTCTCCGTAGAATATTTTTCCATTCCAAGTCCAATCAGGCTCTTTCAAACTATTATGCCAATAAGTAAAAACTGTATTAGAAATCCTAGTTCTTTTAATCCACCTTTCCTCCCTGCCAGGCACTAAGTTTAAGATTTCAGTAGTCACATAATCCTTGCCAGCACCACTCTTGCTATTAACAATCAAATTATTGCTAATCTTTTGCGCATTCAAACACAATGAACCACCAAAACCTATAGCAAAAATTATTTCACGGGCCAATATTTCTCCAACAATCCTTTTATCCCACTCATCATGCAATAATTCAAAGAGCTTCTCACCCTCCAAGGTCTCAAGATTAACCATAAAGAAATGTAGAGAGTAAAGAGTTTAAAAAAGAAAATTAATTATTCAGCTTCTTGTATTAAATCTGTTTGAACTGAAATAATAGAAGGTATTGAAACAGTATTTCCTAAAATTGCTTTATAAGAATATATTCCATCATAAATACCATAAATATCAATTATATCATCTTCTAATAATCTATTTCCATGATAAAAAACATAAATAGTATCATCAGTATAAGTATTTTCCATATAAGCATAATTAGATAATTTTGTATTAACTCTTAATTGATATATAGAATTAGCTATTTCAGATACTTGAATTATTTTTCCTCTAAAATATAACAAATCGTTTTTATAATCTTCTTCATATCTCATTAAATTATTATATGAAATTTCATCATAATCATTTTTAATAAAATTAATATTATTAACTTCAAAATTAACAAAATTAATTATTTCATTATTATAATATATTTGAAGAGTATAATTTCCTGGACCATAATAATCATATATTGGACTATGATAATAACCTGATGAATAAGTTAAATTTAATATTTTAGTTTTTATGATATTATTATTTAATAATAATTTTAGAGTAAATTCTTTATTAGGATCACCATCTGTCCAAGAAATATGTGCATATAAAATTTTATCATAAATATCAAATTTTGAATTACAACCCAAAGCAATATCATTTTCATATGATTTACATATCTCAAAATCATTTAATTGGAATGAACGAAATACTTGAAAAGAATTGTTATCAGAAGTACAACCAGACATTAAAATTATTCCAAAAAGCAAAATTAATGAATATTTCATAATAACTTTGTATATCTAGAATCTATTTAAAAGTATTTTTATTCATTTTTTCTTCTGTCTCTTAGCCATTTATTCTTTTCTTTCATCCAATGCAGTATTTTAGGATGAACATTTTTTCCTAAATATCTGAGAATGACAGGTTTTACTAGTTTGCCTTTTCTGACACTCATGGCAACATAGTAATACTTCTGAAGCTTTCCGCTTTTGAGTTTGACAATCTTTGTTTTAATATACATGAAAGAATACGAGATTAAAGAGCTTAAAAAAGAAAATTTTATACAAAAGTATAAAAATATAGATTTTTATATAATTAATATGGAAAAATTAAGAATGTCTCAATTAAGAAACGAACAAATTAAAGAATGTAAAAAAAAAGATGGAAAATATTTTATTCTTTTAAAATATGACAATACTTGGTATGAATTAATTGAAGATATATTATGTCAAGACGCAAGTGGCGGACCTTTAATGGCATACTTAAATTCTATTTGTGAAAAAAATGAGTGAATTAATTATTTTGTGGTTTTCTTCATATGAAATTTTTAGTGAACAAATAATTGCACTTTCAACATTTTTTTTAGGAGTAATTGGATTTATTTATACCATAAAATCAATAAATAATAATACTGAATCAGGTAAAACTTCTCTTTTGCAAGATATGTGTAATGAAGAAAGAGATTTATCTTTAAAATTATTTAGTTTGGCTAAAGAAATTAAAAATGATAAAGATAAAAAAGAGATGGTTAGTTTAGATAATAAAATTAAAGAAAACGATCTTAAACATAAAGAAGAAAAATTAATGGAACAAGATGTATTAATAAGTCAATATCTAAATTTTTTAGAACATCTTTCATTATTAATAAATTCAAAAAAAATAGATGAAAAATTAGCAAAAAGATATTGGGGTAAAATAATTAAACAAGCAGAATCAAATTATAAACAAAAAATATTTCCAGACTATACTGAATTTATAATACTATATAATAAATGGAAATAATTAAATTAAATTTTTATCAAAAATTCCTTATTTTATTCTCTCTTATCTTATCTATCAGTATTTGCCACTCATTGGCCAGTTTTATTCCGTTCTTTTCGTTAGTATACATGAATTTCATGATATTTGCTGGATAAATGATTAAATTAGCAGTTTCAGGCCTTGGAACTTGGTTAAAATTCTCTTTTAGTGCACTTATGTGTTTTATTTTTAGAGTTAATATTTCTCCTATTCTGCAACCACTTTCATAAAGTATACTTATTAGTGCTTTGTTTCTTATGCTTGTTGAACATTCGATTAATTTTAGTGCTTCCTGCTCAGTAATTACCTCTTGTGGCAATAACTTGTTCTGGTTTTTCACTCCTGATTTTATTTTCAAAACAAATTTTGGTGGTTCATCATTGTAAATCCATTTTAAGAATTTCTTTAATTCTGTTTTATAATCATTCTTTGTCCAATCACTATAACTACTTTGTTCAAGCCATCCAAAATAATGAATAACATCTTTCTCATCTAAAGTTTTCAAATCCTTCTTAAAATATTCATCAGCTTTCTGAATAAGTCTTAAACATTTAGTTATTCTTGGTATGCTTAGGCCTTGACTAAGCATGCTGTCATAATAGTCTAACAAGTAAATTTTGTTAGATATATCGGAAACTTTTCCCTCATTTATCTTTTTTAATCTACTGTCAAGATCTTTGCCGTAGCCATGCAGTTCCCATGTGTCTTTCATATTTTAATTGCCTCCAAAGCATTTAAAAACACGAGAAAGGGCGAGTGACTATTGTTCGGACGCTAAGAGCAGGATTTGAACCTGCGCCCCCTTTCGGAGATCAGCTCTCAAGGCTGACGCGTTAGACCACTCCGCCATCTTAGCAATTAATTGTAATTTAATTAGAATTCTGCCTATTTTTAAAATTTATGTGGTAATTTTTGTACTGAAATAATAATGAAATTGACAATATTAGGGTTAATCCCCATATGCTTAAGCCTATAATGGTGGTGTCTTTTGATTCATTCAAAACTTGATAAGCGGTGATTGATTTAGGCATTTCAACTTCAAGCATTTGAGCAGTGATATTGTTGCTGTAGCTGCTTAATGAAAGGAATGAATATGAAAGTGTTTGCGAACTCAATGAATCAAGGGAATTAAGAGAGTGAATAATTGTTGAATTAATAATTTCAAAGCCTTCAATTTCTGCACCTTGTGGCACTTTAAATGTTATATTAATGTTTTTTACAAGATTGTTTGACGGGTTTAAAATAATGTTTGTTATATTGTATTTATAATACTTGTTTCCGTTAATTTCAAGGAGTGATTCATTAATTATTGAAGTAATGTTCAATGAGCCAATTGTGGTGTTTAAGGTTTTAACAGTAACTGATTTTTTGTAATTTTTCAAGTAAGTTTTCAGGTTGTAATCCAGCTGGAAAGTCATTGATTTCAGCTCATCTAAAGTCTTATTTTCATAATTATTCATTAAATATTTCACATTATTTATTGTTTCAATCTCTGATAATGACAGTAATGTAAGATAATCATTGAAGAACCCTAAATCATTCCATACCACTGATGCTTTAGCAATTAGTTCATTTTTTTCTTTCAAATCATTTTCAGATTTAACTGTTTCATTTTTAAGAGCGTTTAATTCAGTGACTAAGTCAAAAATTTCTTTTTTATAATCCAGCTCGTTTATAATTGAAACCCCTAAACTGTAAGAAACTGAACCTTCGTTGCCGTACACATCAACTGCACTAATTTTATAATAATATACTTTATAAGTTTCCACATTTAAATCCTGATAAGATGTTGATGAAGAGATGTTTGCAAGAAAGCTGAAAGCGATTGCACCTTGATTTGACTGCCCCCTGTAAATATAATAATAAGCAGCATCAGGCACTTCATTCCATGTTAATACTGCAGTTCCAACATTGGTTGCTTTAGCTGAAAAAGACTCAACTGCTGATGGAGCAGTTATGTCTGCTGTGAAATTCATTTGAATGCTTGAAACTACACTATAGTAATCAGTGCAAGAAAAAGTGACATTATTAATTCCTTCAATTAATCCTGTTTGGTTTGCTATAAAATTAAATGAGCTAATGTTAGTCATTGTATGGGCATTTGAATCATAGTTAATTTTGTAGTTGCAGCTGATTGCCGGAATATCTAAGGTTATGTTAAAGACTGAATTCTTTGAAAAAACGCTCCCATTAATCGGTGAATTAATAGTTATGTTGGTTCCGTTTAAATGAACATCATAAGACACCATTCTTGGAGCTGATTCAACTGACAATGAAGTGTTGCATAACACATAATAAGAATAATTACCTGAAGTTGGTGTTGAAATGTTTGCAGTGAAAACTTTTGACTCAGAAGTTATGTTAAAATCAGCCATGCTGCTAAAATTTTTTGACTCATTGGAATATTTGCATGAATTAATGGTGCCAGAGTAGCTTGATGCATTAAAGATAAAATAAGTCATGTTGCCGTAACTTCCATTGCTTGGAAAGAATGCTCCGTTAACTTTCACATTTTGTGAATAAACAATGTTTTCTGTTAGGTTTAAAATTATTGTTTCCCCATAGTATCCCTGAGAATCAATTATGAAAGGATTATATTCTGTTAAGTGGCTTACATTGCATAATGATTCACAGCCTTCTGATGTGCAGTTATGCTCAAAGCTTACTCCTGAGAAAGTATAAAATCCGTACTCATCAGTCAGTGTTGTGTTAATTTGGTTTGGGCACTGTAAAGTAATGGTCTTATTCTTAACACCTTCATTGTCTAAAGAAAGCAGTGTTCCGTTTAATCCTGAAAAATCAAAAATTGCATTACCTGTGTTATTAAATGTAAAGTTCATATCAAAATGAGTATAAGGTGTCCAAGAATTATTATCCCCTTCATGAACGAATATTTCAAAATTACTTAAAGTTGTGTTAATAATTCCTTTTTTTGTTGAATTAACAAAGCAGTTAATTTGCAGCGCTGATGAATTATAAATATTAAAAATTCCTTCAAAAGAGTAAAAACCATTTATATCTGTTGTTTTATAATTAATAAATGTGTCAATTCCTGATGAACAATTAAGTGACATATTCACTCCTTTTGCATAACCTCCTGAAGTCAGATTAACATAGCCATAAACATTATTATAACCATAGATTGCTGTGCTAAAGCCATAACTTATTGTTAATAAAAATACAGTTAAAAGCAGGAATTTTTTAATCATTTATGAAGATTAGGGCATATTTTTTTATTTATAAAATTATTGATTTTCAAGTAATAGTATCGGAATTCCGCTTTTTATAGCATATTTTTTCTTGCATTTTGGGCATTTTAGTGAATTTTTTTCTAATTTTAGGCTTGATTTGCATATAGGGCAAGCAAGCAGGTTTAATAATTCTTTATTAATCTTTTCTGCTGACATAAACTTTGAAACCTCCTTGTTTTGCAATCACTTCAGAGTTATTAAATAATTCTTTCATATAGTCTTGCAATCTGCTTCCTCCTTTGTTGTGCCTTGCAACTAATTGAAGCATGCCGTTTTTGTTTAAATGATTGAATGATTCCTTTATTAACTCCTGGCATAGTTTCATTCCTGCACTTATCGGAGGATTAAGGGCAATGTTGTCATAATTTTTGTTTATGTTTTCAAATCCATTGCTGTCTATTATTTCAGCCTTAACTTTATTTTCTTTTATGTTTTTTTTAATCAGCATTAAAGCCCTTAAGTTAATCTCGCTCATTGAAACCTTTGCTCCCATTTTTGCTGCAACTATTCCTATTACTCCATAACCACTGCCTAAATCCAGAAACTCTTGGCCTTTTTCTATTATCATCTCCTCTGCTAATAATTTGGTTGCGCAGTCAATTTTTTTGGGACAAAATACTCCTGCGCTTGTGTGAAATTTAAAATCATTGCCTCTTAATTTTTTTTTGATTTCATAAAATTTTAAAGGGCTTGTTGGATTCCTTGTGTAATAATGCTCCATTTTTTGTTATTCCCTCTTGTAAGTATTCATTGGCATTATTATTTTTTTTAGCTTGACACAAATGCCTTTGCTTTCTTTCTTCATCTCTTCAGAGGTCATTAATGAAATTCCTAAGCCAACTAATTCGTTTTTTAGTGTGAAGATTGCCAAGACATCATTGACTTTTATGTTGCTTGATAATTTAACTAAGCCTGGAAGCATTAAAGGCGAGCCGTTTAGCAGCGCTGGAGTTGCGCCATCGCTTATTACGATTTTTTTCAGATGCCCAACTGCTGATTCAACAGGCAATATTATTTGCCTTAATAAGGATTCATCACCTGTTTCATCATATAAACTCTTGGCTTCCTGCAGTTCATGCAATGAATGGCTGCCTGATTCGTTAAAGCAGCTTGCTTTGGTTCTTCTTAAATCCTGCATATGAGCTTTTGTTCCTAAATATTCACCTATGTCAGTGCATAATTTTCTTATATAAGTTCCTGCTTCGCAGCCAACTTTGAACAAAACTTTTCTAGGATAAACCTCTAAAACATCAATGTAGTAGATTTGCCTGTTTCTCCACTGCCTTTTAACATTGCTTTTAATTGGAGGCAGCTGCCTGATAACTCCAGTGAATGCTTTGAATGCCTTTAGCAGTTCTTGCTTTGATACTTCTGTGTGTATGCTCATTTCGCACACGTATTCTTTTCCCCCTAGCAAGAACACCTCTAAAATCCTTGTGGCTTTATTAAGCCCTACTGGAAGCACTCCTGTTACTCTTGGGTCTAATGTTCCTCCATGGCCTGCAGCTTTAACATCTAAGATTTTTTTGACAAAATCAGCAACTTCATGGCTTGTTGGACCGCTAGGCTTGTCTAAATTAATGAATCCGTAATCTATTAATTCATTAATAGTTCTTTTGCTTGGCTCTTTTCCATACTCTTTATTAGTCTTAGATTTGTATCTTTCTATTATTTCATTTTTTTCTTTTTCAAAAGGCAAAAGTCCCATATCAAGATTTAATAATTATTGCTTTTTTAATGCTTTGCTATTAGATTATATTTCCACATCATAAGCTTCGCTTGAAACCCATGAACTGTTTGTTATTCCATCACCGACTTTGCAGCTGAAAACCCAATACCCTGAGCTTAGGCTGGATGAAAGAATTGTATTGACTAGTAAGCTGTTATTTTCAAAGAGTTTTGTTGCTGAATACTTGTTAGCATCAAGCACTGGTGCAGGTGATTCTTTCTGGACTCCATTCCCTCCCCCTAATTGGCCGCTTCCTGCGCTTCCCCAGCACTTAGCTGTGCCGTCAGCAGTTATAGCACAGGTGTGCTCACCATATCTTGAGCTTAGTGACAAATATTTGTCAGAATCATCAACATTGATTGGCGAATTCATCTCAGTGGTGTTGCCTATGCCTAACTGGCCGTTTCCATTGCTTCCCCAGCATTTAATAGTGCTGCCATTATTTATAGCACAGGAGTAATAGGCTCCTGCGCTCACTGAAACATAATTATCAGAGTCTAATACTTCAATAGGTGAAAGCATTTGAGTGGTGTTGCCTATGCCTAACTGGCCGTTTCCATTGCTTCCCCAGCACTTCGCTGTGCCATCAGCAGTGATACCGCAAGTGTGAGTCACGCTCGCGCTCACTGAAACATAATTATCAGAGTCTAATACTTCAATAGGTAAAAGCATTTGAGTGGTGTTGCCTATGCCTAACTGGCCGTTAAAATTTAAACCCCAGCACTTAAGCGTGCCATTGGTTGTGATTGCACAAGTATAATCCATAGCTGCAGCAACTTTAACATACTTGTCAGAGTCTGGCACTGCTGCTGGAGTGCTTATTATTCCTCCATAGATTCCATTGCCTAATTCTCCATAATCATTGCTACCCCAGCACTTAAGCGTGCCATCAGCAGTGATACCGCAAGTGTGGCTTTCACCTGAGCTTATTTCAATATATTTGTCAGTGTCTGAAACATTTATAGGCGAATGCATTTCAGTAGTATTTCCAATGCCTAATTGTCCAAAACTATTGTTTCCCCAGCACTTAAGCGTGCCATCAACAGTGATACCACAAGTATGGACAGTGGCAGCGCTCACTGCAATGTAATTATCAGTATCAAGAACTGGAACAGGCGAGTCCATAGAGCTAGTGTTGCCAATGCCTAGTTTACCAAAATTGTTATCTCCCCAACACTTAAGCGTGCCATCAACAGTTATTCCGCAGGAGTAATATGTTCCAGTGGTAATGCTCCAGGAATCAATCATTTCTCCATTAAACATTGTTGCTCCATTCTTCGTCCAATTATAATAATACGTTGCCGGCTGGGATTCATCTTGGATTGAAGCATTACAGTATCCTTGAAGCATTCCATTAAAGCTGGCAATGCTGGCATTATGAGTTAAAGGCGATTCGTAAATAAAGCATTCATTGCTTCGGCATATTCCATCTCCAACATTGTCATGATTAATATCGCAGTAATAGTTTTCAGCGCTCGCGTTTAAAAAGAAATCATCAAAGTAGCCTTCATTGCTTATTACTCCTAAAACTATGCTTCTTTGGTAATTATCTGGATTTATCTCAAGATATTCTGCTGCATCACTGTCAGGATGCACTGTCACATAATTCCATGAATTCTCAGTTAAATCATTTATGCATATAACATTTTCTGATGAACAAATACTTAGAGGATTAATATAAAAAGTGTAGACAAGCAAGTTATCAGCTGATCCGTAAGAGATTCCAAGTATTAATCCTGAAGGATTAGCACTGGCATTTACTGAGCCTTTAACCCATAAGCTTAAAGTTTCGCCAGTGGAGATATTTTGAGAAATTCCTAAGGAAGGCATTCCTTCAAAAGTGCCATTATGCTTCATAAATAAAGCATTTCCTGTGCCATTCCTTCCTGGAGTAGATATTGAAACTTCCTCGGGAGGATTCTCGGATAAAAGTATCCATTCGTCAAAATCATCTTCAAACCCAAAATTATTTACTAAATTTATCATGCTTGATGATGAGTTGCATCCGCATCCTAAATCTTGGCTTCCTATAAATGCAGTGTTGTTTTCAAAGTTCACTATTTCCCTGTTGCAGCTGAATTCCGTAGTTGTAGTAAAGCCTGAAGCAGGGGTGTTTTTAGAAGCAGGGCTTGTTGCTTGCGCAGTTTTGCCCTTATTATATACTACTTTTATCTCCAAATCCTCATTAGCTAATTGAGTATTATAATCAATCTCCATTAATTCTCCTGGCTGAAGGGGATTATCAAGAGTAAAATTTAACAGTTCACCATTGACAAAAACTATAACTTCATTAACAGGATTAGTACCATCATTTCTAATTATTGCCTTAGAGCCAGTGATTGAGACTAAGTTAAGCCTTGAATTGTCAGCTCCTGGATAATTGTCTAAATTGCTCTTTGATTCCAAGCTTAAAACATTGGAATTAATGAAATAAAAAGCTGAAACGCTTGCAACAATAGTGATTAAAACTAATAAAATGACACTAACTATAGGAGTGATTGACTTCATCAGTATAATATTAATATATATTAATTTATAAATATGAGTTAACTTTTTTAAGGCTTCAATTTTTTGGATTAATCAAGCATTAGTTACTGCGAACATGAAGTAAAAGAGGGTTTATAAGCTTCACTTATAGGGCACATGCTAAATATGCTTGTACATGAAGTTGTTTGGCTGACAGTCCACGAGCTTATATCCTGATTAAAAGCGCTTGCCATGTAAAACATGTAAGCCATATTAGTCACTTTAGATACATCCCATGAACTTATTGGATGATTAAAAGCATAATCCATTTGGAACATTCTCCACATGCTTGTCACTTTAGAAGTATTCCAACCGCTTATATCTTGATTAAAATTTGATGCTACCCAAAACATTCCCTGCATATTTGTTACTTTTGAGGTATCCCATGATCCAATATTTCCATTAAAACTGGTTGCAGATTCAAAAGTATAAACCATTGAAGTAACTTTTGATGTGTTCCAATTATTAAGATCTTGGTTAAATGAAGAAGCACTCCAAAAAACTCCGTATAAACTTGTTACTTGCGATGTATCCCATGAGTTCAATGGCTGGTTAAAACTGGAGGCTCCCTGAAACATATACTCTATAGTTGTTACTTTTGACATATTAAAAGAGCTAACATTTCCATTAAAGCTGCTGGCTCCACTGAACATATATGCTGCGGTTGTTAAGCTTGATGTATCCCATCCTGTTATGTTTTGATTGAATGATGATGCTCCCATAAACATTTCATCCATATTGGTTACAGATGAAACATCCCAAGTATTAATACTTGGTATGGTTGTTAAGCTTGAACATCCATAAAATGCAAACTCAAGCACTGTTGTTCCTGTAAGATTTAAAGTATCATTTGCAGTTATTATTAGATTTGAGCACCCTAATAAATATCTTCCTGTATTTCCTAATCTTAAATTTCCCCATTTAGAAATTTCAAGTATTTTAAGCTTGTCTCCTCCATTATTAAATTCCCAACCATTAATTATCCCACTAATATTAACATTATAAACTCCTTCGATTAAATAAGTATGAGTTAATTCTTCTTGATTCCAAGTAGTTATAGTATCATTACTTCCATCACCCCAATAAACAGTGAAGTTATAAGTTCCTGATGAAATTAATGGCAGTTTAATTTGATTGCTATCGCTTGATCCCGAACTTGTTAATGTTGTGTTCCAATTGGATGAAAAAAATATTGGTGCTTGGCAGTCTTCACTGCAGCTTAATTCATCCTCCCAGGCTTGGCATACTCCATCTCCGCAGTGGCATGTTCCTTCATCAAATGCTCCATTGCAGCAGTAATTTGTTGAATTATAAAAATTATCAAGAGCTCCGTCATCTCCGCAGCAAGGATAATTACTTCCATTGTAAGTGCCAGTGAGCCAAGTATTGGCTGAATTATTTGCCAAACAATACGCTGATGACTCATCAGGATCATGTTCAAAATAAATAGTTAAAGCTTCGCTTTCTTTCCAAGTTGAATTTAAAGTTCCATTGCTGATTAAGCATTTGAATTTCCATGAGCCCTCAGCTGAAGTGATATTGTTTAATAAATAGTTCTGATTATCATGGTTGCCTGTAATGTTTCCTGAGCAGTTTAGCTCTTCATTAAGCAACCATTCATAATAATAAACTGATTCAATTGATGCATTATATACTGTTGCTTGGCAATAACCTAACAAGTGAGTATTGTTTTCTATGCTTGCCAAAATAACTCTTGGAGTATAATCTAGTATAAATCCTGAATATTCATTATTCTTATTAGCGGGGCTAATGTCAGTCACTGATTTTCCATTGTTGTAAATAATTTTAATCTCTAAATCCTCATTAGCTAATTGAGTATTATAATCAATCTCCATTAATTCTCCTGGCTGAAGGGGATTATCAAGAGTAAAATTTAACAGTTCACCATTGACAAAAACTATAACTTCATTAACAGGATTAGTACCATCATTTCTAATTATTGCCTTAGAGCCAGTGATTGAGACTAAGTTAAGCCTTGAATTGTCAGCTCCTGGATAATTGTCTAAATTGCTCTTTGATTCCAAGCTTAAAACATTGGAATTAATGAAATAAAAAGCTGAAACGCTTGCAACAATAGTGATTAAAACTAATAAAATGACACTAACTATAGGAGTGATTGACTTCATTAATTAATAAGATTAATGGATTGTTTATAAAATTAATTGAAAGTTTTATAAAAATAATTTTGCATTGTTGCTATAGAGTATAGCAAAAGTTATTAAAAAGAATTGCATAGTTCTTATATGCTCTCAATTGAAGATTTTAATTCTATTCCTAAAGGTTATGTTAGGGGAGCTGCAAAGTTTATTATTGTTACAGGCTCAGTTATCAGCGGAGTAGGCAAAGGAGTTGTTGCTGCAAGCATTGCAAGGCTGCTTGAAGATTCCGGCCTGAAAGTTCTGCCTTTCAAATTTGACGGTTATTTAAATATTAATGCTGGAACTCTCAGCCCATTCAGGCATGGGGAAGTTTTCGTGCTTGATGACGGCTTAGAATGCGATATGGATTTAGGTACTTATGAAAGATTCCTTAACACTAACCTTTCCAGCCGCAGCTACTTAACTAACGGCACTTTAATGAAGATGATTCTTAATAAAGAAGAGAAAGGGGAGTATCTTGGAAGAGATGTCCAATATTACCCCCATGTTTCAGGAGAGATTAAAAAAATTATCAGGGAAAGGTCAATGGGTTATGATACAATGATTATTGAAGTTGGAGGAACAGTTGGTGATGATGAAAATGCTGTATTCATCGGAGCTGTAAGGGAGTTGATTGCTGAAGAGGGAAAAAGCAATGTGACAGTAATAAATATTACCTACATTCTTGAACCTCCTAGCCTTGGTGAGCAGAAAAGCAAGCCTGCTCAGTTAGGAATTAAGGAGCTGATGAGGCAGGGCCTTTATCCTGATATTATTATTGCACGCAGCGAGAAGCCTATAAGTGAAGGGATTAGAAAAAAATTAAGCAATACTTCAAATCTTTCTATTGGCAGGGTTTATTGCGTTCCTGACTTAAAAACTATTTATGAAGTTCCTCTGCTTCTTAAGTCTCAGGGTATAATGAAGCATTTAGGCGCAAATGAAAGCTCTGCTGTTTTGGCTGGATGGAAAGAGTTTGTTAATAAAGTGCTTAATCCTAAAGGAGAGGTTAAGATAATGATTGCAGGCAAATACACAAGCGTTTCTGACAGTTACGCAAGCATTATTGAGGCATTAAAGCATGCTGGAGCAGCGAATAATGTCAGAGTCAATTATGAATTAGTAGAAACTACTGATTTATCATTTGATAGCTCCAAATCTTTAGCTAACAGATTTGATGGATTAATAATTCCTGGAGGCTTTGGAACAAGAGGTGTTGAGGGAAAAATTAATGCAATAAGGGCTTTTAGAGAGAGCAACAAGCCCTTTTTAGGGCTATGCTATGGCATGCAATTAGCTGTTATTGAATTTGGCAGAAATGTTTGCGGATTAAAGGATGCGAACACTACTGAGATTAATAGTTCAACACTTAATCCTGTTATTTTTCTTCTGCCTGAGCAGCATAAAGTAACTTATAAGTCAGGCTCCATGAGGCTTGGAGCTTACAAGACAAGATTAAAAAAAGGGACTTTGGCATTCTCTTTATATGGCAAAGAATTCATAAATGAAAGGTTCAGGCACCGCTACGAAGTTAATCCTGCTTATGTGAAAAAGCTTGAAGATAAGGGAATGATTTTTAGCGGAGAATCCTCTGATGGCTTAGTTAAGCAAGTAATTGAGCTTTCAGGCCACAACTTCTTCATGGCAAGCCAGTTTCATCCTGAGCTTACCAGCAAGCCTTTAAAGCCTAATCCTTTATTTGAAGGTTTTATTAAAGCAGCTAAGGAAATGAAATAATTAATTTTTTTAGAAAAATAAAATTAAAAGAAATAATTTTTAATTATTTCTTTTTTGATTCTTTCTTTGCTGGCTTAGCTTCCTTTTTTTTAGCATCCTTTTTAGCAGGCTTAGCTTTTTCTTTCTTTTCCGGCTTAGCTTTTTCTTTCTTTTCCGGCTTAGCTTCCTTTTTCTCTTCTTTTTTTTCAGGTTTAGCTTCTTTTGCTGGCTTAGATTCTTTCTCTCTCTTGACGTGCTGCTTTACATTCTTTTCTTTCCTTTCTTTTTTCTCACCTTTCTTTGGCACTTCGTCAATTATTTTAGAATCAATCATTGCCTTATGAATCTCAGCAGTTGGTGCGTTTTTCTTAATCTTAAGAACTGTTCCTAAAGGAACTAAGTGTGATACATTGCATTTTTTCCTTCTTACTAATCCATCAATTAATACATAATTATTATCAATTACATCAATTATTACTGCTAATTTTCCAGCTTCCCTTCCAGCTATTTTAAAACATAATCTTCCTACTTCAATCATTTCTTCTCATCCTCTTTAAATATTTTTTCCTTAATTATTTTTCTTGAGCATGCACTGCAATAATTTCCAGCATAAGGCCTGTTAGGCACTTTTTCAGTTTTAGCCTTCTTTTTCATGCTCATTGGAACACCGCTTAATTCGATTCCGCACATTCCGCACAAGGTTTTGGTGTGTTTCCTATTATGATATTCAGTTCTTGTCTCTCCTCCTGGAGCAACATAAGTTCTTTTCTTGCTTGTTTTTTCACTTCTAGTTTTTGCCATAATATTATCAACTCAATGATTGTTTGTTTAAAAAATTAACGATTTAAAAGCTTTCTTAAAATGTTTGAAAAGATTATGCTCACTAAAAAGTATACTCCAAAAAACTCTAAGCCTTCGCCTATTAAAGGCAAAGTGATTCCTAAATGAATTAAAGTCTGGTCCATTGGAATCACGCTTTTTGCATAAGCAAATAATAGAAGAAAAGGAACCATTGTAATCATTGTTGGCTTGAATTGCTCGCTCATTAATTTCATATTCAAATCTAATAGCTTATTTTGAACTTCTTGGTAGTCCTTGTCTGATTGGTCCATTTTAAGCATTTTTTGCTGCAGCTCTTTAGCTTCCTTCATGCCTTGCTTTAAAAATTGGTTGTTTGCAAATAATTTAAAGCTTAATTGAGAAATAAGGCTTGTTAGCATTGAAAGCACTATTGTAAATATTAATGGAGTAAGCCAGGTTATTCCATATAAATATTCAACCATTATCTTTAAACTGCCTCTAATAATTTTTTAACAGTTGAGTTTGCTCCTTGCATTCCCTCTCTTTTAATGTTTTCATAAAATCCGTAAATTATCATTACTGACAATAATAATCCTGTTCCTGAAGTCAATGCGCTGAATAGTTCAGCAACAACTGCAAGTAATGCCACAGCTATAGCTCCAAGCACGGTTAATGGGTCAATGTATCTTTTTACAACCCTTTCTAGAATTCTTTTGTCTCTTCTGAATCCAGGTATTGACAAGCCTGATTCGTGTATTTGGTCTGCAACGCTTGCTGCATCTTGGCCTCCAACCTGAACCCATAAAATGCTGAATAATACGCAGCCCACTATCATGAATAATGGATAAAATATTAGTTGGGGAACATAACTGCCTAATCCGTTAGTTATTATTGTCCTTAGGCTAGGGAAAACTAGCCATGATGCAATGCCTGTTTGGGCGCTTTGGCCTGAAAAAGTTCCAAGTATTGGAAATCCTGCATTGAAAAGCATTAATCCTAACATTTGAACCATTGCAATCAAGCTTGCTGCAAAGATTACTGGAATATTGCTTGTGTAGAAAAATTTTATTGGCCATTTAATATTGTAACCCCTGACTCTTCCAAGAGTTAATGGAATGTTGACTTTTATGCTGCTTGCAAAGACTATCAATAAAAATACTGCTATTGTAGCAACTACGCTGATTAATGGCCAAATCATTAATCCGAAATTTCCTGAAAGCAAGGATTGGAAAATTAAAGGTATGTAACCAGTGAAAAAACCTGATGAAGGATCCCTAACTAAGCTTAAAGCTTTAATGAATAATTGCTGGCTAACTCCTGCTGCTATGAATAAACTGATTCCGCTTCCAAAGCCCCACTTGCTGCAGATTTCATCAAAAAGCATTAACAATAAGCCTCCGAAGATTAACTGAAGAATCATTATTAATTGGTTGAATAATGTTGCACTAGAAGGAGGTATTGCTCCTGAAAATACATACATTGCATTCATTACTATTATGAATAAAACGCTTATTCCTTTCTGGATTAATTGATATTTTTCCTTTCCTTCCTTGGAATTAGTGTCCAGTTTTATTACATCAGCGCCTTTTAATAATTGAAGAATAATGCTACCGCTTACTATTGGCCCAATACCTAAGCTGATTAATGAGCCAATCTTTGCTGCCAATATAAGGCTTAAATCCTGCAGCTGGCTTACATAATTGCTTGAAAGCCCATATAAAGGTACAACGCTTAAAAAGAAAAATAATACAAGAACAATTAATGTCCATTTTAATTTTTCATTAAAATCCAATTTTTTTTCAGGCTTTTTTACCTCAGGCAAGAGCCTCAAATAATCAACCCAATCTTTCATTCTTTAACTTCTCCACCAGCTTTAACAATCTTATCTTTTGCTTTATTTGTTATTCCTGCATAATTTTTAACAATTATTGCTTTCTTTACAGTTCCAGTTCCTAAGATTTTTTTATATTTAGCATCATATTCGAATTTTTGAGAAGTTGACTTTTCAGCCATTTCACTGATTAATCCAACACTAATAGTTTTTAATTTCTTATAAATTGAAGTGAAACCGTGCTTTCCGTAATCAACTTTTCCGTCTATTATGTAAGACATTTTTTTCTGCTTCATTCTTTTTCCATGTCCAGCGTTTCCAACTCCTCCCCTGTTTCCGCTGCCTCTTCTTCTGAGGCCATTGTGATCATTATGTCCAAGTTTTTTTACGCTTTTTTTTCTATGAGTTACTACCATTTTACATCATCTTTTTTGCAATTTCATCAATGGAGTCATGCTTTCCTAGCACTCCCCCTTGTTTCACTGTTTTTTTTACTCCTCCCCTAAATCCTTTAATTGGAGGATGAAGCCTTAATATGGGATGAATCTCTTCTACATCTTTTAATAGTTTTCCAGAGTTCAATGCATCCATTGCTTTCTTGACTAATTCTTTAGTTGCTGGCTTGCCATTTTTTGCTTTAAGCCTTTTTTCTAACAATTCTTCCAGCACTTTGTCGCTTATTTTTCCAAAAATGCTGAAATCTTTCACTTTCTTTATCATTCCATCATAAATGGGAGTTTCTGGCAAAAGCGTTGCCCAATGGCTTCTGGTTAGCCTTAGCATTAAAAAAGTGTCTTTAATCTCTTTTTTTAATCCAACTGTTCCCCTTAATCTTATTAATAAATTAGTCATTTAAGCGCACCTTCAACTATTTTTACATTATTGGCATATTTTTCATTCAAACGAACCTTGCTTAATTGTTTTAATGCGTTCAAGCAAGCCTTAACAAGATTTAATCTTGATCTTGTTTGCCCGCTAGTTTTACTCCAAACATCTGTTATTCCTACCATTTTAAGTATTTTTTTGCATTCATCATTCACGCACAATCCTAAACCTTTTGGAGCTGGGAATAGTGTTATTATTGCACTTGAGCATTTTCCTGTAACTTCAAATGGAATGCTGTGTGGCTTTCCGCATCCGCACTCCCAACTTCCGCATCCCCTTTTTATTTTAAACAGATTCTTCTTAGCATTAGCTATTGATTTATTTCTTGCAGGAACAGTTTCATTGCTTGAACCCCTGTCATAGCCTATTATTCCATCCTTGTTTCCGATTATTGCGAAGCATAAAAATTTAGGTTTCTTGCCGTCTGAGGTTGTTTTTTGAGTCACCCTGAAAGGCCTTCTTTGTCCTCCTCCGAATTTTCCTTTTGCTTGCCCAACTTCTAATAAATCAACGCTTAATGCAGGCATAAGAGTCTCAGTAATCTGTGGTTCTTTTATCTTTAAATTATTATCAATTATTTGCTCAATGCTTGTTATCTCCCCATTCTTGACAGCTCTTCCAAGATTTGTTTTTGGAACCCATTCCTCTAAATTGCTAATATTTTCTTCTTTTCTTGGAGCTCTTTTCATTTTTTTCATGCTTTCACCTTTGAATCAATATTACTCATTACTTTTTCTATTATTTTAGCATCAAAGCCTTTAATATGCTTTCCTTCTAGTCTCTCTTTTGAGGGGAAAATTTTTTCATCATGAGGTATTTTTAGTCCGGATTTAACTGCTCCTGCTAAAACTGCAAACATCCTATTGCCTTGCGTGTTAATATTAAGCCCAATATCTAATACTGCTTCTTTTATCTTGTTTTTCAAAGCAAGTTTCCCTATTAAGTATCCCACTAAGTAAGAGGTAACTAAATTTTTTGGAACTTTTTCAAGGCCATACTCTTTTAAGTTAATGTTTGAAGCAGAAACTAATGTTTTATCGCCTTTTTCTTCAAATTTAACTATTTGAGCAAGTATTCTAAGATTAGTTTTCCTTACAACTAATCTAGGATTAGCTGACTTAACTGCTGATAATCTCTTAGCATAGTTTGTCTTGTTTTCCCTTTTCCTTTTGTACGGTACTGAATACCTTGGTCCTGTTGCCATTTTTTTTATTTCTCCAACTTATTTGTTATATAAAGCTTTAAGTGAGCTTTGCTTCTGAAAAATCCTCCACTTATCATGTTATAGATTTTTCTATAAAACTCCTTGCTTAATATACTTTTTTGCTTTAATTCTTTTATTAATTTTCTTTGGATTCTAACTTTATTAATCCATAATTGTTTCCTTGAAATTCTTGAATATTTTGCCCCTTTCTTGCTTCCTGGTCCTTTTTTTCTGCCTTTCTTTTTCTGCTCTTTTAATTTATTGGATCTTGCCTTGCTTACTCCTTTTTTATTCTCCACAGTTATAGCAGTTCCTTTTAGCTTTCTTATATCAAATCTTGTGATTGCTTCTTTAAGCTTATCCTTTTTTTCAGGGTTAAACTTAATTCTTTTTTTCCCAACATTAAAAGTTTTTGCAGCTAATTTTTTTTGGTTATTCAAATTCATTGTTTGTCACCTTTAGGCTTGATTGTTTTTTCTTCATTTTTAGGCTTCTGAGGTTTAATAATGGGCTTTGATGGTTTCTCAGCAGGCTTTTGTTCAGCAGTTTCCTTTAATTCTAATTTAGGCTTAGGCTTTTTAGCTTTTTTATTATCCTCAACTTTTTGTATTATTTTTTCAGGATTAAAATTCAAAAATTTGTATTTTTTACCAATTGCTTGATTTGCAATCATTAGCCTTTTTTTCAGGCCTAGTTTTGCTGCAACTATCCCAACAGTTTTTTCGCTTAATTTTTTCAAATCATTAATAGTCCTTATTAGTATTAATTCTCTTCCGAACTTGTCAAGATTCTGAAGCGCTTTAGGAGTTTTCATTCCTATTTTTGGAATTCTCATCTCCCATTTCATTGCCCTTCTTATCTTTGAATGGTGGCCTTTTGGCTTTCTCCAATTATCTGGAAGCTGGGGATGCCTGTGCTTTTCAACCCTTCTGAACTTAGGAAGTTTCTTTTTCATGCTTTGCTTTGCTTTTATTAATTCTTCACTCATATTTTATAACCATCCTTTTCAATTATGTATATGCCATCTTGGAATATTCTTCTGTCATGTATTTTTATCTGGCTAACTTTTTCAATTATTCCTGCAGTCATTCCTGCTGCTTCTTTATCTATTGATTCAACTATTATTTCATCCTTGTTCACTGTTACTTTTGCATTGCCTACAATGCCGCACTTTCTTGGAACTTTTTCGCCTAAATAATTGTGTATTATAACTTGATTTCCTTCAACTTTTACAGTCATAGGATAGTGCGATGCGCAAATCTTAAGCTTGTATATGAAAGGCTTTTTTAGCCCAATAATCATGTTTTCAAGATGGGATTTGAATGTCATCATCATTTTTTTAACATTCTTGTTCTCCTTCTTTGAATGAAGCTCAATGTTTTCAGGAGTGATTATTATATCAATCAAGGGATAAAACAATTCTCTTTTGTTCTCTTTTCCGTTGCTGGAAATTATGATTTTTTTTCCTTCCTTTTTTACATCATATCCTTTAGGAATCTCAATTGCAGTTTTCATATTATTCAGTAAACATAAGCGATTAGTTTTCCTCCTAATTTTTTTTCTTTCAGCTGGTAATGAGTCATTAATCCCTGATTTGTTGAGACTATTAAGCATCCGAAATCTTTTGCAGGCAAATACCTTTTTTCAAATTTTTCAACTTCATCCTTTTGCACTGAAAATCTTGGTTTTATTGCATTGCACTTGTTTAGTTTTCCATTTAGTATAATCTTTATTCCTTTGGTTTCAGGAACTGCAATATAATCTTGTATGAATCCTTCGTTTTTGAATATTTCAAGAACCTTCATTGCAAATTTTGAATTAAAATTCAGATTTAATTCATTCTTACCATTTTTCATAGCACTAGTCATTGCTGACAATACATCCGCTAGTAAATCATGTCTCATCTTTTTTTCACCTTAAAATTTATTAAAACCTATATCTCTTGCAACATCTCTAAAGCATTGCCTGCATATATTCAATGAATATCTTCTTATCAATGCCCCTCTTCTTCCGCAAATATCACAAACCCTTTTTCCCCTGCCGAATTTTTTTTCATCAGGCTTGTTGAATTTAAGCATCCTTCCTGATTCAGCTTTTTTGTGTGATATTGTATCAAAAGTTTTCTTCCAATCCTTTGCAGTCATATTATTTTCACTTCATATTTTTTTTTAAAAAAATCAATAGCCTCGCTTTGATTAATCCTGTGATTTTTTGGAATTCTCTTGTTATTTAGCCTTCTATCTCTTATCCTATAACCTGCTCTTTTTAAGGTTATTGTCGCATTTAATCCAAACATTGGCATCTTTGGATCATATTTAACTCCTGGAATATGAACATATTCATCAACTCCAAAACTAATATTTCCATAGTTGTCAAAGCATGATTTTTTTAAAGTATACTCCCTTGATAGCAATAATCTTTTTAGCAATTCTTCATAATCTTTTCTTAATGTTATTTTTGTGCCTATTCCAATTCCTGGCCTTACATTCCATTTAGGAATCCTTTTATTAGTGACTGTTTTCACTGGAAGCTTGCCGGTTAAAGTTTTTAGCAATGAATATGCTTTTTCAAGCTTATCTCCAGCTTCTCCAACTCCAATATTAAGAGTTAATTTTTCAATCCTCACATCCTTCATGGGGTTTAGTTTTTTATCTTTTTTGTCAGCCATATCAATCACTCACTAATTTTTATCTCCTCTTTTCCTTCTCCTAAAACAAAGATGTAATCCTTCATTGTTTGATAAGTAGAGTCCTTATTTTTCAGTATTGCCCT
This sequence comes from Candidatus Nanoarchaeia archaeon, assembly GCA_041652755.1. Lineage (GTDB taxonomy): Archaea > Nanobdellota > Nanobdellia > Tiddalikarchaeales > Tiddalikarchaeaceae > JAQTTT01. The sequence continues at coordinate 35,718 of JBAZGS010000001.1, read as the reverse complement.
GTCTTTTGTGATGTTTTCAAATTCTTTGAATCCTAAAAGCATTGGAGTTTCTCCTGCATGCCTTCCTTTTATAACTAAAACTTTTGAGCCAATCTTGATTGGCAATTTTTTAAGCACCTTATTTTTATCCAAATCAAATAATAAAGTGTCCCCTATGCAAAAGCTGTCCTTTGAAAGCAAATTTCTTCCGCCAGTTAAATTAAATTGCATTACTCCTTTTTTCAGCCTTTTTTTATTATCAACCCTTAATAGCTTAATTTTTGCTTCTTTTTCATCAATAGGTATTACAATTAATCCTCCTTTGTAATCCAAAACTAATCTGTAAAAATTATTGCTTACTGGAATGCTTATAGTATCAAATAATCCAATTGCTTGGTTCAAATCAGTTATTGCTTTATTGTTTACCAATATGCTTTTGTTATTCAGTAAACCTTTTGCCTCTTTTTTGGAGTTTATTAGTTTCAAATGCTCTCTTAATATAACTATTAAAGGCAAACTCATCTCTTTTGAATAAGGCCCTGGGCTTGTTCTTGCAATAAAAGTTGTCTTTTTCTTGCTTATATTCCATCTTTTTGGGGTATTTAATCGTTTTAAATGCATAATTTATTTCACCTTTTTTGTTATCCTTTTCTTGTCAGCTAAATCCAATTCTATGATTTGAACATTTGAATAATGGATTGGGAATTTCACTTTTGTGCCATCCTTTTTTTCAATCATTATTCCTTCAAGTATTAATTTATAATCTTTCCTTAATACTTTTTCAACCTTTGCAGTTTTTTCCTTGAATCTTCCTCTCATTATTTTTACTTTATCTCCTTTTCTTACAGGAATATTTCTTTTATTAACATCTTTTCTTAGTTCTTTTGACAAGTTAGCGCTCATTATTGTCCTTCTTGTATGCAAAGGCGCATTTGCTAAGTATTTTCTCTGCTTTTTTGGCTTTATACTATTTTTCCATTGACTTGAATATTCTTTCATTTTTTTACACCACTATACTGCTTATTTTTCCTATTTTTGGAAACCTTTCAACTATTTCACGCGCAACAGGGCCTTTAACAACGGTTCCCTTAGGGTCTCCTTCATCTGATTTTAATATTACGCAAGCATTATCTTCGAATTTAATTCTTGTGCCATCCCTTCTCTTGTAAGCTTTCTTTTGCCTTATAATAATTGCTAACATGACTTTCTTTTTAACGGTCTGGTTTCCTTGTTTAATTGTTACACTTACCATATCTCCTACTCCTGAACCTTGCCTTCTTTTTTTGACTGATTTTCCGAGCTTTACTGAAAGTATTTCAGCTATTTTTGCTCCGCTATTGTCAGCAACAACTAATCTTGCTCCTATATCCAGCGCTTTTGTAAGTCTTGCTTTTACTGCTTTCATTTTTTCTCAGCCTTTTTTATGTTTTTTTCCTTTTTTTCAATCTTTACTTCTTCCTTTCCTTTAACTGCTTGAGCTTTTGGTTCTTTTTTTATAACAACGAATGATTTAGTCTTTGATATTGGCCTAGTTTCCATAATTGTTACCAAGTCACCTTCTTTTGCTTTGATGCAATCAGGATTATGAGCTTTTATTTTGGTTCTTTTTGTTGAAAACCTTTCATATTTTGGAATCATGTACATTTTGTCAAATTCTATAACTACTCCTTTTTCCATTTTAGCGCTTTTTACAACGCCCTTAAACATTCTTCCCCTTAATTTTAAATTCCCATGAAAAGGACAATTCCTGTCTTTACAGTCATGCTCTGGTGCTGTTATTCCAATTAATCCAACTTTTTTTGCCATTTATCTTTCACCTTGTATTTTTTTTTTAACCTATCATATGGTTTTTGAGCTATTTCTCCACCATTTATTATTATGATTTTTTTGCCTAGCTTAAATATAAACTCATTGCCTTTTTTTGGTATTATACTCTCCTTTTTTTTGTTCCATATTGTTATCGTGTTTTTTGACTCATCAACTATGAGTCCTTTTGTTTTTTTTGCCTTTACTTTAAGCCCTATTAATTCATGGCTTTTAAGGTTGGATTCACTTAACATTTTACCTCAATGCTTTCAGGATTGAACCCTTCAGTTAGCAATATTTCTTTCACTTTTTTTGCATGCTTTCCCTGAAGCTCTATTGTTTCATCCTTGTATGTTCCTCCGCAAGCCAATTTTTGCTTAAGAGTTTTTGTCAAAGCCTTAATGTCTATTTCTTTCGCATTCAGCCCGCTAATAACTGTCTTTATTTTTTTGAATTTGCTTCTCTCATCTGACACAGTTATTTTTTGCTGTTCTTTTGCCATTGATTCGCATACGCATAGTTCTTTTGGCAATCCGCAGGTTGAACAGACATCCATCTTTTTACATCCCACCTCTTAATCTAAGTATTGTTTTAATCCTTGCAATAACCTTTTTTAGCTCCTTTATCTTTCCTATTTTATCCGGATTCTGCTTTGATGAAACTTGGGTTCTTGCTTTCATTAACTCTTTCTTTATCTCAGCTATTTTTTCTTCAAGCTTTTGCTCGCTCATTTCTTTTAATTCTTTTAAACGAATAATACTCATTTAGTATCAGCCTCTTTTTCTTTTTTTATAGGCTCTTCTTTTATTGGCTCTAATTCTTCAACAACTTCTATTTTTTTTGATTCAATCTTTTTTGCCAATTCTGCAATTTTTTCCTTTAATTCAGCCTTTTTATCCTTGATTTGTTCGGTTTTATTTAAATTTTCATCTTTCTCCATTGCTTTAATAATGCTTTCCTCTGTTTTCGCATCACCTTTAATGTCTTTATGCTCTTCTATTACTTGATTAAGCAATATGATTTCATCAGGCATTCTTACATTAGGTGGAAGTATTTTAACCCTTACTCCTATTACTCCTGTCTTAAGGTTAGCAATCCTGAAGCTTTCATCAACATCTTCATAAGCCACGCTTCCGCATTTTGGCAAAAATCCCATTATGAATTTCCACATCTTGGCTCTTGCTGCAGGTATCCTTCCTGCAAGAGTGACTTGCACTCCTTTTGCTCCTGCTAATAAAACTTTCTCGCAAATATTATGCCCTATGAATTTGAATCTTCCTGTTCCCATTTTCAAAAACATTTCAACAATTCTTTCAGCAATCAATGAAGGGTCTAACATTGCATTGTCAACCTCTTGAACATCAACCTGAGGATTTTGAATGCCTAATTCCTTTAATTTTTCAGTTATTTTTTTAAGGTTCTCTCCTCCTCTTCCTACAATCATTCCAGGCCTTGATGAGAAAATTATTATCTTATCACCAAGAGGTGTTTTTTGAATAATTGCATGTGAATAACTGCTTCTTTCATAATTCTTTAAAAGGAACTTCTGAATCTTGTAATCTCCTAATTTTTCTTTAATGAATTTTCTTTCAATCATTTTTCAACCACAGCTCCTATTTTCAAATGAGTTGATGCTCCTGTTTTATATCTTGCCCTTTTATTTTTACTTACTGCAAAGTTTGCTATGAACTCGTTTATTATTAATTTTGAATCATCCAACCCTTTTGCTTTCGCATTTGCTTTTAAAAGTTTTAAAGCCTTGATTACTCCCATTGAAGCATTTTTAGGATACCTTCCTCCAACCCCTAATCCTTTTTTATGGGCCACATTGTTATTAAACCTGATTGAGGGCAAAGCTAATTCTTTTGAAATAACTTTCTCAAGCCTTATTACTGCCTTGTCCAAATTTTTTCCTCTTATTAATTTTCCAATATTAACAGCATCCTTGAATGATGCAGGCATTGTAGTAACTGCTATTGCTTGGTTTTCTAAAGTTTCACGCTTCATTTCTTGTCACCTTTCTTATCCCCTTTTTTAGCAGCTGCTTGCTTATTCCCTGAACCATGGACTACTTTCTTTCTTGTAAGCACGAATTCACCTAAGTAATGGCCAATCATTTCTTGTTTTATGTTAATTGGCTCAAAAACTCTTCCTGTATAGACTTCAATTTTCAAATCAACCATCTCTGGAAGCACTATCATATCTCTTGAGTGAGTCTTTATTTTTAACTGCTGCTTGCCTTGCTTAATTAATTCATTTGAAACTTTTACTTTTTTCATTAATTCTTTTTTTGCAACGCTTAATCCTCTTTTAAGGTTTCTTCTACCCCTTGCACCTATTATTTTTAATAAATCTTCTTGGCTTAAACTTTTAAGCTCTTCATAGCTTTTCCCTTTGAAATAATAAACTTTTTTTCTTTCGTCACTCATTTTTTACTCCCCTTTTTTATACCTGTTCTTCTTGGAGCTATTGAACCAACTTTTGCTCCTGGAGGTGCATTCCTGCTAACTGAATAATTCTTCCTATTCCTTGTTCCTCCACCACCATGAGGATGATTAACAGCATTCATTCCTGACCCATTAACTACTGCATGTTTCTTTCCTCTTGCATTTCTTGAATATTTTTTATTAACTGCTTTAACAAATGGCTTCTCTTTTCTTCCAGCTCCTGCAATTTTTCCTATAACTGCCCTGCAATTTCCTGCAAGTTTTAAATTTTTTTTGCTAGGCATTTCAATTGAAACTCCTCTATCTTCGTGAGCTACAAGCTTTGCTGAATTTCCTCCTGTCCTGACAAATTTAGGGCCGCTTCCATGCCTGTTTTCAATACAATAAATAAGACTACCGTCAGGTATTTGAGATAAAGGTAAAATGTTTCCCATTCCTGCTTTAGCATTAAATCCGCTTTCAACCAAGTCCCCTACTTTTATTCCATAAGGTGCAGGATAGGATAATATTTCCTTATTTTCATATTCAACTAATAACATTGGCGCTGTTTTTGCAGGATCATTATAAATATCCTTGACTATTCCAAGTATAACTCCTTTTTCTTCAATTTCATCCATTTTCCTTAAGCTAGTTGCTCCTTTAAATCTATGACCTGGACTTCTGAATCTTGGTCCTCCTTTTCCTCTTCTTTGCTGTATTAATCTTTTTGGCATAATTTATAACACTCCTAATTGGTTAGCTATATCCATTGCGTTAAAGTCAGGGTGCAAGGAAATATAAGCTATTTTTTTCCCTCCCCTTATGAGAGTATTAACCTCACTTACTTTAATATTAAACATTGACTCAATCGCTTTTTTTATCATTTCCTTTGTTGCTGACTTATTAACCACAAAAGTTAACTTGTTTTCAGTCTCCATTAATCTTACGCTCTTCTCAGTGGCCATTGGATTTACTAAAACATCATAGTTTTTCATTTCTTTTCACCTAAAAAAAGCTTTTTTGTATTTAACTCATCTATTGATTCTTTAGTCCAAATAGTTAACCTTCCGGCAACGCCTCCTGGAGCTAATAAAGTGACATTTAAATTATTAACAGGTATTGCTTCAATTCCTTGCATTGATTTTGAAGATTTTAACAATTGGCACTCCTTGCTGACAACTATTAAGGGCCCTTTCTTTGTCTTATATTTTCTTCCTCTCATTTTTCCAACTCCAGCCCTTACCTTCTTTTCCTTAGCTCTTAGTAATTCATCCTTTAATCCGAATGATTCAATCATTTTTTTCACATCAGCAGTTTTTGACAATTTTTCAGCGCCTTCAACAATTATTGGCAATTCAACCTTTCCAATCTTATGGTTCCTTTTTTCAACTAACTCTTTTTTCAAAGTAGCTGTTATTGCGCTTCTGATTGCAAACAATCTTTCCTTATTATTGATTTTTTCTTCAAAGATTTTTTCAACTAATGGAGGGAAAGCTGTTCTACCTTTTCTTACAAATGGAACCTGTTCAGCAATAAAGTTTAGCCTGTTTCCTTTTCTTGAAACTATTTTTCTAGGCGTCCTGCTTGTTCCTTTTCCATAACCTGTCCTGTAAACATTCCTTCTTCTTCTAATTCTTACAATATGCTTTAATCCTGCTAAAGTGTCAGTCCCATGATGCTGGTAAGTTAATGACATGTTTGCATTAAAAGCCCTTTTTATTAAATCAGGATGATATTTTTCAGAGAATTGGATTGGCAAATCAATCTTTCCCTTTTTTTCCCCTTTAGTGCTTATTATTTCTGCTTTCATTTTAATTCAACTCACTGCTTTGACTCCTTTGAAATATAGGATAGTTCAGGCGCTTGATTAGGAATCTTGTCGCTAGGCCTCATGCTTTTCCTAATTCTTATCAGCCTTTTTTTTGGCCCTGGAATGCTTCCTTTTATTATTAATATAGTATTCTTTGGATCCCCATATTTAATGAACCCTCCCTTAATGCTGGCATCTTTTGGCTGAGCTATTTTTAATAACCATTTATTGTAATCGCATCTTGTTTGAAAACCCATTTGTCCATGCTGAGGAACCCTATGATTTACTTTGCAGGGAGTTACTGCACCTAAACTCATTGCTTTTCTTTTAACCTTTTCAGCCTTATGCCTGCCTAATTTTACTCCAAATCTTTTAACACTGCCTTGGAATCCCTTGCCAATTGTAACTGAGAAAATGTCTAATTGCTCGCCTTCTGCGAAAACATCATTAACTGTAACTTGCTTTCCTAAAAAGCTCATTGCTTTTTCATAAGCCCCTTTTGCCTCTCCTGAAACAATTATTTCCATTACTTCAGGCTTCTTTTTTCCAATTGATGTGGATTTTGGATTAGTATGAACTATTAAGCTAATTCTTTTCACTTTGCCGCTTTCAACTAACTTATCAGCATCTTCTTTAGTCATGGGCTTAGATTCTTTTGCTTTGCCTTTCTTGCTTTTAAGTGTTAATCTTCTTAGCAATTCCTTTTCGTATAATTCAGAATTTAACTGGCCAATAGCTTTGTAGCCGTCATTGCTTGAGCATGAATAAAATCTTACAGAAAAAACATTAATTGGAGGGCACTCAATAATAGTGACTGGAACAACTATTTCTTGGCCTTTAGTAACACTTGTTTTTACATTATCAATTAAGCCAACATGAGTCATGCCAACCTTATAGCCTGAAAAGCTTGTTAGAATATTAGTTGTTAAATTAGGTATTGTTCTTATGCTAGGGAAGATTCTTTTAGCTCTGCATCTTGGCCAAAATTGCATGCTTCCTCTTCTTGGTGTATCCAAATCTCCAATTGTATGACCCATATTTATTTACCTACATTTATTTCTTTTTTAAACCTTTTTATTTAGCTAATGCTATTATTGCCGTAATGGGGCTACTAATTGGAACAAGATTAAAATAATAATGAATTGTTTAAAAAGGTTGCTATAAAATTACTTCTCACCAAATAGCCCATTAACGCATTGGTGGGTGCCATTATTGAAATTATCCCTTGCTCCGTCATCTCCGCAGCAGCTAGGGGCAAAGTTATTGTTTGAGCTCTCCCATGAAAGCTCTAATGCATCAATGTAAACATTATCCCTTGGGTCGCCTTGGGTTATAAAAAATCCGAAGTTTTCAATTTCAAAATTAGTGGGCAATTTGTAGTAACTTATTGGCACTCCCATAAAGTTATTTAATAATTCCCCATCTCTTGACAAGTTGCAGTAATCATTATCCAAATCCAAAGACAATGAATAATAATACCACTTATCGGGCAATATGTCAAGCGCTCCGTTAAGAACAGTGCTATTATAAATTATAACCCCATTTTGCCCATTGTTTGCATCATGCCAAACTAAAAGAAGCTCTGAAAGGTCCGAGTTTGCTAAAAATATTCCTGCTCCTGAATCCTGATTGAGTGAATTCCTATGAAGGTCAGAGTTCCTAATCCACCAGGAGACTGTATGAATGCCTGATGAAATCTTGGCTGTTGATTTGTTCCACATTTCAGAGCCAGTTGTTTCAGATTGCCAGGAAATATTGACTATTTTATAATGATTATCTAATTCATTGCTTACATTCAAGAAATTATTCTCCAAATTATCCTGCATCAAAGAAAACCCATTAGGTATGCTTCCAGATTCATCATTGGTGAAAGAATAAGTTGCAGGATAAGAGATATTAGTCATCCACCTATAACCATAATGCTCGCATAACGTTTTATTAAAATCAATTAAATCATTTACCAAAGCACCATTGACACAAAAATAATTAGTGGTGTTTATGGTTGAGTTGTAAAAATTATCTCTTGACCCATCATCTCCGCAGCATGCGCCATTGCTTCCAGTTATGCTTCCGCTAAACCAGGCATTATTGATATTATTTAATAAGCAATACTCGCTGCTTGCATCATTTATTTCATTCAAAGGCAAAGGGGTCTCTGTGAATCCTGAAGAAGGAGTGTTTTTGCTTGCAGGGCTTGTTGATTGAGCAGTTTTTCCATTATTATAGATTAATTTTATCTCCAAATCCTCCCCTGCTTGCCTTGATAAAAAATCAATCTCCCTTAATTCTCCTGGAAAGATTGGCTCATCTAAAGTGTAATTGAACAATTCATCATTAACAAAGATTATTACATTAGTCACTGGGCTTGAACCGTCATTCCTGACTATTGCTTTTGTACCAGTAACGCTAACCAAATTAAGCCTTGAATTGTCAGTTCCAGGATAATTGTCTAAATTGCTTTTTGATTCTAAATTCAAAACATTGGAGTTAATGAACAAGAATGCTGAAGCGCTTGTAACAATAGTGATTAAAATCAATAATATGACACTGACTACTGGAGTGATTGACTTCATTAATTACTTTATTGATTAATTGTTTAAATAAATTAGTAAAAAATGATTTAATTTTTAAAATCCTGGCAAATTATTAATTAATATGGAAAAGGGCAAAAAAAGCGATGCTGAAATTAATGAGATTTTAAACGAATTAAGAGACCTTGAAGTATATGATAATGAGGAATATAATAAGAAACTTAGAAAGCTCAAAAAAAGCGATTATGACACTTATTTTAAAATAATGATAATGCTTAACCTTAACAGTGATATTCCTTACAAAAGCTCAAATCCAATTCAGAGTAGTTTAAACATTCCAAAGAAAACAATGCCAATTATTCAAAAACCTGCTTTAAAAACTCAAAACCTTGCTGCTCCTGAAATTAAGCCAAAAGTAGCAAGCATTCCTAAAGTGCAACCCCCTCGCATTCCTGCTCCTGCAAAAAAAATCCCCATCAAGCCTGTTATTTCTAAGCCCATAAAAAGGAGTGCTCAAAAAAAATCTAATCCTGCTGCTTTTGCAATTCTTTCAATGGCAGTTATTGGCATATTATTATTATCTGCGGTTGGATTCTTTTGGCTATCAAATCCTCCGACTGGAGACACTTCTAGAAATTCATTAAGATTAGGCTATCAAATCTTCAACAATTTAACTGACACTTACCTTAATTACACTTTCTTGTATAATTCCAGCAGCTTGGAATTTTTAGGGAAACAATATTATTACCTTGATAATTCAAAAATCACTGCAATAATGCAGTCTCCTCAAAGGGACATAATAAGCCGGGAGCAGAATAATTATTTATACTATGATATAAGTGGTAATTACTCAAAAACGAGCATTGATTCATTAAGGATGAATAATGCATTAGTAATCAGCTTATATGATGAGGTTTACAATCTAGTTAACAATTATTACACTAATGAATCAGGAAGGGAAGAGGTTTGGAATTTGACAAATATTGCTTGCGCTCCTTTATTTTTTGACATAGACATTAATCATGAAGAGTTCAGTGATTTATTGCAGTTAAGGTATGAAATGTGCTTGGACAATAATGGTATACCTATAGCTATTGCAAAGGAGAGCGTTTACCAGGATTCTTATGAAATAATAATTGCTTATTTGGAATCAATGAATCCTGAAATCGGGGAATTAGTATTCTTAAATAAATCAATGGCTTATTGGGAAGACTTAGTTATTGATGACATTTAACCATTCAGCACAGCAAAAGGGTTTAGTTTTGCCAAGCTTTTTGCAAATCCCAATTTTTCAGTTACATTAATAACATCAGTAACGTTTTTGTAAACCTCTGGAGCTTCCTCTAAAACAATGTTTTTGCTTGAGGATTTCACAATTATCCCTTTAGTTCCTAAAGCTTTCAATATCTCTTTTTGGTTAAGTGTTTTTATTGCACTTGACCTGCTCATCACTCTTCCGCTCCCATGGGCACTGCTGTTAAGTGATTTAGCTGCATCCTTCCCAATCATTAAATAACTGCTTGTTCCCATGCTTCCTGGAATTATGATTTTGCCATCCTTTATGCATTTAGTTGCGCCCTTCCTATGGACATAACATTTAATGCCATTCACTTTCTCGATTTTTGCAACATTATGTGTGACATCATAAAATAACTCTAATCCTAAGGATTCTTCGCTTGAGCCAAAAAATTTAGCAATTGTTTCTTTAACACTGTTCATCATTAATTGCCTGTTTGCATAAGCATAATTAGCGCAAGCGCACATGGAACTATAATATTTTTGGGCGAGCTCTGAGCAGCTAGGCGCATAGCACAGTTCAGGATCGGGCAATTTTTTCACTAATTCAGGATAAGTTCTCATTATTTCATTGATGTAATCGCTTGCAACTTGATGACCTAAAGCTCTGCTTCCTGAATGAATTATGATAACCACTTGGTCCTTGAATAACCCGTTTTTTTTGGCTAATTTTTCATCCATTAATTCATCAACTTTTAACAAATCAACAAAATGATTCCCGCTGCCTAAACTGCCAACAGTGTTTTTTCCCCTTGCAAGAGCCCTTTGGCTTATGAATTCATGGCTTGCTTTATTCATCATTCCATTATCTTCGCAATTCAATAAATCATTCTTTGTTGCCAAGCCTTTCTCTTTCAAATACTTATTGCCTTTGCTTAAAATTTCAAAGAATTCATCATTGCTGAAGTTCCTTAGTCCCTTGTTTCCAAGCCCGCTGGGAACAGCATCATATAATTTATTTAACAATTCCTTAATTTTAGGCAATACTTCTTTTGCGGTTAGATTAGTTTTTAGCACTCTTACTCCGCAATTAATATCAAAGCCAACCCCTCCTGGGCTGATTCCTCCATTTTCTGTGCTGAGCGCTGCAACCCCTCCAATGCAAAAACCATATCCTTGATGGGCATCAGGCAAGGCGCACGCGTTGCCAACTATTCCAGGAAGACTTGCCATGTTTTTAAGCTGCTCTAATGTCCTGTCTTTTTTTATTAATTCTATTAATTTTTTGTCAGCGAAAACTAACGCATCAGTAAGCATGCTCCCTTGCTTTTTTATCATGAATTCATAATCAGAATTTTTCAATATATCCATGGATAATATTATTATTTTATTATTTAAAATACTATACATCAGCAATGAATTTTATTACAAAGCTGCCATTTTCTTTTTTTATCTGCATATCAAAGTAAGTTATTGCTTTAATGTTGGATTTTGAAACATGCTTTTTAGGCTCAAAAGGTTCTCCGTAAAAAATTGCTGACAAAGAATTATTTTTTTCGTCTAATTCATCAATTATTACTCTTTTGAATATTAAATTCTCAGAGTCATGCAAGAATAGTATTTCTTCCAAGAATTCATAAAGCAGCATTTTCAAGTTTTCGGAGTTTTTTTTGACCAGTTTAATCTCCTGCTCATCTATTTTTTTAGTTTCAGAAATGGCATTGCATACAGCGCTCGCGCTGTTCTCAAAGGCTTCTTTCAATGTTTTGCCATAAGCTTTTATTGCCAAATCAGCTGTTGCTTCATGCTCCAAATAATCATATTTCATAACTGTTAAATAATAATGCCTGCTTTTTATTTCTTTATGAATTATTATGATTCTATTGCTAAAGGATACAGCTCACTTTACAGCTCAGAGCAGCTGAAAAAGTTTGAAAATGTCAAAGCATTGATTCCTAACAAAGGCTTAATTCTTGATTTGGGCTGCGGAACAGGGTTTGTTACTGAAAAATTAGACAATGTTATTGGCGTTGATTATTCTATTGAAATGCTGAAGTTATGCCCAAAAAATTTAAGGGTTGTGTGCGCTGATAGCTCTAAGCTGCCTTTTAAATGCAAAGTTTTTGATTTAATCTTCTCGCTTACAGTTTTGCAGGATGTGAATGATTTAAACTCCGCGATTTCTGAGATTAAAAGGGTTCTTAAGCCTGAGGGCAAAATAGTATTGTCAGTCCTTAATAAGAATAAAATAAATGAAATAAGAAAATTGTTAAAAAAAGAATTCAAAAAATTAAAGGAAAAAGAAAACTACAATGATGTAGTTTTTTTCACACAATAATTATTTCAACTTCTGAAACGTTGAGCGCTTTCTTTAGGCTTTCCAGCATCTTTGAGCTTACTGAAGTCATTTCATCAGGCTTGATGGATTTTCTTGTTTTTAAAAGCTCTTCAGTGTTGCTTATTGTTGGCTTTTCAAAGCTTCCATCATCTTTCAGCTTAGCTTTGTAAACAGTCATTTTTTTCAAATCACTTATTATAAAAATCTCGTTTTTAAAAATCCAAAGCTCTCCGTTGGCATTATTTGCCCTGAAATGAACTCTTGACCGTTCAGTTGATTTTATTTCAAGCATCTCTTCTATGTCAATAATCCTGTTTGTGAATTCAAGCGCTTCTCTTTCAATGCTTGAAGCTTCTTCAGTTGTTAACAAATCTCTTTTGAAGTCACTAAAAACATTTTTGAGCTTTTTAACATAAAAATTGTAGTCTTTCTGGGTTACTAACCCTGAGTCAAACAATTTGGTTCTGAACAAGTCAATCACGTCTTTCTCTGTTGCTTTGACATTCATTGCTTTCAAAACATTCATTATTGCTTTAGTGCATTTCTTTTCTGATTCCTCAAGGGATTTCTTTATCAAATCGTGCCTGATATCATTGAAGAGCTTGTCCATTCTGTCCTGGAATTCTTTTGCGTGATTCATTTGCTCTAAAAATTTTTCAGGAGAGATTTCCTTAATTTTTCCGTATTCAACCCCTTTTCTTAGTTCAAGTATTTCATTCAAGTAATCAACATATTTTGGCTCTATTAATTTGTATTCATCAACAAAATATTTCTTGAAAACTTTCGGAGTGTCTCCATGATGAGTTGGAGGTATTCCAACAAGCATTGTTGCTGCTTGAGCGGGATTAAGCATTGATAAAAACAGCCTTTCAATGACTATCTCTTTAAGGCTGTTATTAACATCCTCAATTAATAATCTTCCAGTTTTATAGAATTGGTCAACTGCTTCAGGGCTTGGTTTCATTTTTCCTGTTTTTAAAAGAGTTCTCCATGGCATGAACATTCCTGTGTCATAAAGTGGAACTCCATCCCTTACCATGCTGAATATTACTGGCTGAGTATCCCTTAATGCTTGCCAGAAATCAGTCAATAAATAGACTTGGATATTGAATTCAAATCCTGTCTGAGCTGCCATTTGAAGAATCATACCCCTTAATCTTGCTAGGACTTCATGCCTAGACATTTTTTTTACATCAGTGTCATCAATTACGAATGATATGTCCACATCGCTGTGCTCATGCATTGTTCCTCTTGAAACGCTTCCAACAAGAATTATTGACAAAATGTACCTTTTCAGCTTTTCTAGCGCCATTGATTTCAGAACTTGAGCAGCGGTTAATCCTTTAATGAATCCTTTATCATATAATGTTTTGCTGCTTTGAGGATTGGTTATTGCACTCATTAACTCAAATTTTTGGTCATAGCAGCTTTGCCACAATCCGCTTAATGGCAAGATTTTTGCTTTTGTGCCTTTATAATTCTCCATTATTTTTGAGACTTTTTCATCTGCCAAGTCATTGATTACTGCAATTATTTGCTCTTCAGTTTTTGGAAGACTAATGTCTTTTTTTTCTTCGCTTTCTTCAGCATCTTTAACAAACTCGACTTTAGAGACTGAAATAAGATTTTCATTAAAAATTGATTTTAATTCAGAAACAATAGGGTCTTCTTTGTTGTCTTTTTTTGAAACTTGTTTTTTAGCCATTTTAAAAATATCACCTATTAATTATTAGGCAAAGAACTATTAAAAAAGGTTTCTAAAACAAAAAAACAAATAAAAAAAAAATTAGTTTGCTCATTCAGTTATTATGGATTTAGCCATCTTAGTTATATTTAGTTCTCCATAGTTTTGTTCTACATCAATAATCAGCTTGTTTAGGTAGTTTTCGTAGTCTTTCCTTTTTTCTTCACTCATCCATGAGCCGTCCATTAAGTTGCTTACTTTGTCATATATTTTGTAAAGCCTCACTTCTTTTGGCTTATTCCAAATTTCCTGCATTTCCTGCTTGCTTCCTCCTTCAAAAGTCATTTCTTTAACTAAGTAATCTATTCTTTCCTCAAGATTTGGCTTGTAATTAGTGTCTTCTAAGACATCATGGTACAACAATGCTGTTATTCCCTCTGTTCTTGTTAATTCATCTAAGCTTGTTTCTGCAGCTATTGTCATTGCACACCATATTGGATGAATGCTATATTCAGTTTTTCCATCCCATTTTCTGCAAGCCTTGCTTGGCTTTTTCGCATAATCTTTATGCGCTTTCATTATTTCAATTATTTTTTCTATCATTTTTTTTACCCCCTCCATTTTGCGTTATTTCTACGTTAAGTATGAAAGAGTATTATTTATAAACCTTTGTGTTTAAAATACGCAAAGGTTTATATTGAAGCACTGATTACTAAACATAATGAATAATTACAGCAAAAGATTCGTAACTGTTGATGCAGCAATATTCTCAGTAATAAATAACAAACTAAAAGTGTTTTTACAAATAAGGGAGAAAGAGCCATTTAAAGGATATTATGAGTTATTGGGGGGCTTTGTAAAAGTAAATGAAACCTGTGAGAAAGCGCTGGAAAGAAAATTAAAGCAAGTTTCAAACATTAACATTGAATTCTTTCAATTCAAAGTATTTAGCGAACCCTCAAGAGACCCTGAAAATGAAGTAATAAGCATTGGCTATGTTTCACTAATAAACGAAAGATTGGCGAACACTCTTGGAAAATTTTATGATTTAAATGATTTGCCAAAAACTTCATTTGACCACAAAAGTATCATAATGAAAGCAAGGCAGTACCTGAAAAATAATATTGAGTCAATCATTACTGAAAAAGCCTTGCCTGAAGTTTTTTCACTTAATTGTTTACAAAAACTCTACGAAATAGTAACTGAAGAAAAATTAGACAACAGGAATTTCAGAAAAAAACTAATCTTAAAAGGCATAGTTAAGCCAACAAGCATTAAACAATCAAGTGTGGGGCACAGGCCTGCAAAATTATACAAATTAAGCATAAAAAACTGAAGAATTATTTTTTAATGCCTTTATTAGACTGCTCGCATAATGCACATATCATAGTTTGCTTGTCTCCGCAGTTCAAGCAAAATTTAAGCCCGCACTTTTTGCACTTAAAAACAGTTTTAGTCCTGCAGTTATTGCATATTCCGCACTGCATTACTCCTTCACCATTGATAAGATTAAATTTTTTTTCTCAACTTCAAATTTTTCCATTACTTTTGCCCTTAACTTGTAACATTTTGGGCATAATTTAGTGTAAATATTTTGCTTGTCCTTAGGATTAAAACCCTTATTGCATGCTTTACACCTTATATTATAATTATATACCTTCATTTTTACCTCTTGGCCACAAAATTATTTTTCATCCTTACTTGAAAGAATTTTTAAAAAAAAAAATTATTAATAATCCTTTACCTGAAATAATTTCTTATGCTAAATAATACATTAAACCCTAAGTATTTATAAATTAGTATTGAAAAAATATTTAAAAACAACCTATTTTTTGACAGTATTTATAGAAAAAATTGAATTAATTCATATTTTTATAAATATTCTTCCATCCCCTTTATTCACAATAAAAGAACTATTTTGCATCTTTGTTGTAACATCAGTGTAATTTTGTTCAAAATTAACAGTAACATTTGAGTAAGGAGAGCTTACAATAATGCCATTTTCAAACTCCCTAAAATAAGCCTCATCTTTTTTATAATAATCACTTAACGGCTTACCTAAATTCGCATCATATTCTGTAAACCACCAAGCTTGACCATGATTCCTTGGACCAAAATCGTAAGCAAAATAAGTATTGTTATTAAGCATGCTTAATGTTAGTCCTAAACGCATCTTGTTTAAATCTTTAATTCCTGAATCATCAGTATCAACACCATAAATAATTATATAATCATTTTTTGCTGCATTTAACCCTTCATCAAACGTTGAATTTAACTGTTCACCCATGAAATTTTCCATTAAATAACCATCAAAATAAGAACTAAAAATTTCAATGTCCGATAAATTTCTGCCTGCATTAAATATTATCATTTTATTTTCAGTGTTTAAATCACTAATCTTTTGCATAATATTCTTTGTTGCAGACTGCCACTCAATCGCAGAGATTGCATCAGGGCACCAAAACTGCTCTTTTACAACCATGTCAACAATGATTCCATCATGCTGAGGCTGACTTAACACGTTGCCATAAAAAGTCACTATTAACTCCACCCATTTCTCATTCCTTGGATCCATTGAGTAAATCTCTTCATAACCCCATTCATTTGATTGCCATCCAAAAGCGCATCTTGAGCCATCAAGATTATGCAAATACATATCCTCAGTAATATTAACAGGATTTTCTTTATTATAATTGGTTATAGCCAATAAAAAAGCCATCCATTCACTGTTATTCCAAACCCAATTAGTTGATAATCCTGCTAATAGCTTTGCATTAGGGTTAATTAACTTAATATTAGCTGCCTCAGTTTCAGTGAACCAGCCAGACATTATTAGACTAAAAGGTTTTTCACTAGCTATGATTTCATCTTTTTTTGCTAACCATGAAGCAATTTTTGGAAACTCATTAAGATTATTATCGATTTTGTTTGATTGAAGATTAAAATTATTGTCATCTGCACACCCGCTAACAAAAATAATTAATAAGGTTAAAAAAAAATAATTAAATCTCATATTAATATCTAAAGATTAAAGTACTTAAAAAAATATGGAATAAAATAAACATCAAAACAAAATACCCATACTCTAAAATTTATCTTAATTTTATACTTATTCTTTTTTTAAACTAAAAATAAGATTTTCTAAAGCTTCATGTTCAATATAGTAATCGAAATCTTTTATTGCCATTATTATTTAACCTCCAAGTATCCATAAATCACTATTCCAAAGCTAACTGCCTCAAATGAAAGGTTTTCGACGGGTTTTTGAAAAAATGCTGGCAATGTTTAGCAACTTCTTATCAAACAAAGTGTTATTTTTAAGTAACATAGGTTATCAATAAGTAACAAGTGTTATTTAAACTTTAATAATTTAAGGTTTCCTGAATTTTCTATTCCTAGACTGCTTAATTTTTGTTAAAAAGAAAAAAATTTATAGTAACTAGTAATAATTTAAAGTATGATAAATGAGATTGTAAATGAAATTGTTAAAGAAGCAAATAATGCAATTACAAATGTAATATCTGAAAAATTATTAATTGATTTTGTTGATATTTTTCCAAAAAATGAATTTGAAAGAAAAGAACTATTAGAAGAAATAAAAAAAGATAGTAAATTATTAGAATCTACTAAAACAGGAGAAATATTTAGATTACATCTTCCAATTAAAACTATTTATGGACCTTTAAATTTAATAAAAATAAGAATTTATGATGAAAAACGCACACAAAGAGGCGCACCAGATTTTAAAGTGAATAATTATGAATCTTTCAAAAAAAAATACAATAATCTAAAATTAATAATAAGAAAAAAATATGAAATGATTGAACTCCAAACTGAAAAAATATTAATATATTTTCCAAATGAAACTTTAAGTGAAAGTCTAACTAAAAAATAATTATTTTAATTCAATTCACTAAGGTATTCTTAGTTTAAAATTATCTATAAAACCTTTAAGCACTAATTTAGTATTAAAAATTAAGAAAAGTATTTTTCGCTATGAACACGCGTCTAACTAAAGGTCACTCGCCCCCACTTTTTATGTGTTTTTAATAGCTATGATAATCAACAAAATAGCGATTTTATATAAACTTTTCCTGAATTTTCTATTAATAAAAAATAAAAACCCTTTAGGTTATTAATAATATCCTAAAATATAAGCAGTTATTATATTATTAAAAGAATTTGGAGGTAAAGATTTCCATTTAGCATATAATTTAAATAATTCTTTGTTATTTTCTTTATCTAATTTTTTTTCAAATCCTTCAAAAAATTTAATAAAAAAATCTCCCATATAATCATAAGCTAATTTATAATCAATTTGTTTATGGTTAATTAAAAAAGAGATATAATCATAAGTATTAATATACTCAACAGTTAAATTATCTAATTGCATTTGTTCTTTTTTTGTTAATTTAGGTTTTATAAATTCATTAATTTTTAAATTAATATTAGTTACCAAAATTAAATTATTATATAACATATCATATTGTCTTTTTGTTTTATCTCGGTTTAAAGTAATGACAGAAATTAAAATACCTAAAAATGCAACTCCTAAAGTTATCATTTCTACAATATCAAATTTAGATTCAACAAGAGGATTAAAAATTACTATCATTTTTTAGGCAACTTAGAAATTAAAAAATTTAAAGTATTAAGATTTCCACCATTATTTTCACGTATTGATTTTCTGATTGGAACAGTATCTGCAAATTCTTCATGATTCTTTAAACTTTCAGAAAATTCATTAATTATTGTTATATGAAATTTATTACCATACATATCAACAACAACAAACCAATCCCCAGTATTTTTATATTTAATAATTAAATTAGAAAAATTGTCTGAAAAACTAACTTCATCTACATTTTCAATATTAATATTGTTTAAATATATTTTTTCCACAAATTTTAATTAATTTCATAATATTTAAATATTATGTAACTCTTAAAAATTTAAATAAAATTACTCTAATTCGCTCCAATAAGGTATTTTTAGCTTTGCTTTGTTTGGAACAATATAAGAGTCTATTTTTTTCTTAGAGTATCCTGTTTCGTCGTCTATTCTAGTTTTTTCCAAAAAACCCTTTTCTGTTAATAGGTTAAGATTTAGGTAGATCCAGCTTCTGCTGGCAAATGTAGCTTCTGATATTATGTCAGTAACTGTTGCCTGCTGTATAGCATTAATGATTTGCAGTAATTTCTCCTGATCCTTAGTGATTGGCAGTAAACATTGGTTTTTGAATAAGTGCACGAACCAGTCAACTGCTTTGTCATAATCCTCTGAATTGGCAAAAATAGTCTTTTCATCCAGCCAAGTTCTCTGATTCTGAAAAATCACTGCACTATACTTAATTAAGTCAATAAACCTGTTATAATTAGTCCTTATTATGACACTTGCATTCATTTCCTTGAAAACTTTACTAAACTTGTCAGCAAACTCAATCAAAACATTAACAGGCTTTAATCCGCTTAAAGCATTCATCAAGTCAGAATTGTATTCAGGCCTCTTATCCATAGTAGCTAACTTGGATTGGAAGTCAATAATCATGTCATCCTGCTCTTTGGACTCATTCAGGTTCAATACTGCAAACCTTCTAAGCAACTCTTCACCTAAAACTGCCTTGGCTGCAGTAATAATAATGCTTGGCTTTCCATTAATTTGAATATTCAAAGCCACCTGATCCTTAACAATAGTTGAATAGCTCCCTCCACTGCACATGACTTTGAACACATCACAATTCAGCACTAGGCCATTCATGTCTTCGCCGTAGAATATTTTTCCATTCCAAGTCCAATCAGGCTCTTTCAAACTATTATGCCAATAAGTAAAAACTGTATTAGAAATCCTAGTTCTCTTAATCCACCTCTCCTCCCTGCCAGGCACTAAGTTTAAGATTTCAGTAGTCACATAATCCTTGCCAGCACCACTCTTGCTATTAACTATCAAGTTATTGCTTGTTTTTTGCGCATTCAAGCACAATGAGCCACCAAAACCAATGGCAAAAATTATTTCACGGGCCAATATTTCTCCAACAATCCTTTTATCCCACTCATCATGCAATAATTCAAAGAGCTTCTCACCCTCCAAGGCCTCAAGATTAACCATAAAGAAATGTAGAGAGCAAAGGTATTATAAATAAAGTTAATAAATACCCTTATCATATTTTTATTATGGCTTCAGAATATAAACGAACATGTAAAAGATGCGGTAAGGTATGGCATTCTTTAGTTAAGCGTGAAAAGGAACTAGAATCAAATAAAACTATGTCTGAATTAGGAGGTATTGCTTCTGGAATGACTTGTAGTCCTTTTGGATTACTTGCTCAAAATCAATATATGTCAAATCGTAATAATACTAAACACATGCTTGAAGATTTGCGTAAATGCCCTGAATGTGGTTCAAGTAAATATTCTCAAGAATTAAAATTATGGTAAATGATGATATTTTTACAAGATTTAGTATCTATTTAATTAAAAAAATATGGCATGGAAAATTCGGAAGATCCTACAATAAAAAATTTAATATAATCTGTAGATTTCATCCATCATGTTCTAATTATGCAATTATGGCACTTGAAAAATATGGATTTTTCAAAGGATGGTTTTTAGCATTTAAACGAGTATCAAGATGTACTATTAAAAACACTGAATCTTGCATAGATTATCCTTAATTTATTTATCTTTACATTTACAATAATCTTCTGAGTCTAAAACAATTTTGCACCCTGCTTCATCATAATTTTCCTTTATCTTCTTTTTACATTTTTTACAAATTTTTGTCATAATATTACCTTTAGTATATATTTAACTGAACTATTATATAAATTTATATCTTAATATTACAAAGTAATATATTTAGGTTTAAAATTATTTTTAAATAATTTCTGAAGGATTAAACGTGAATTCTATAAGTTGAAAACCTTCATTTAAAATATCTTCTGAAGATTTAAAACAATTATCTGAATAGTATCCATACATTAATCCAGGTCTTTTAGTAACATTTCCAACATATACTCTTAATATTAAATCATTTGTAATATTTAAGAGATTTATATCAACTAAACAATCAAGACTTGTTTTGACATCACCTAAATTACCTATCCAACCTTCAGCACAATTAACATCTATGATGGAATTTGAATTTGAAGTATAACACTCATTAGTTATTGGATTAAAAATTTGAGCATTAATATAACCTGAAGACATACTATTTTTAGGATAAATACCTTCAGTTTCAACACTAATAAAAATATTAGGATCAAAAGAATAGCCAATAATTTCTTGACTTCTTGAATAAGAAACAATTAAACTTTTAATATTATCATAATAATGATTTGAATCATTTAAATTTATAATTGATTCATCTATCAGAGTACATTGTTTTAAAATTAAACTATTTCCAAAAGTTGATTTTCCTTCTATTTTACAATTAAAATTTATTTCATCACCTTCATTTATTTGTAATAAAGAATTATATTCTGATTCTCCAAAATATAATAAAGCAATTTCATTAAATCTATTAGTTGGATCTTTAAGTGTAACAACATAATCATTACTTAACATAACATCATCAACACTTTTAACTTCACCAGTACCCTTAATCCATTTGCTACTTACTTCATTCATAATTGCATTAATTTGTAAATCAGTATATGAAGAATCTAAATAAAATATTGATTCAATTTTATTCCATGAATAATTAGTATAATCATTAGAAGGAACAGAAGAAATAGGAATTTGTGATTGAAGATTATAATTATCAATTCTATTTACTATTATTCTTGCTAAACTAAACAAAAATTCAAAATCTTCTTCTGAAGATAAGTGTTGATAAACATCTCCTTTTACAAATTCAAGATGATTAAAATTGACATTATTTCCTAAACTATTATTATAATTAACTGAATAAAAAATAGCTTTATCTCCAATATCTTTTGAATTACTTATTGAAATGTTTTTCTCGTTTGCTATATTATATATCATAGAAGTATAATTTTCCCACATAGTATTTATATTATAAAATCTTGCAACACTTTGAGTTAAAATATTATTTTTTGTATATTCAAAATAAAGATTAAAACCTTCAATAAATCCTTCCAGAGTCACATTTTGAATAGTTTTTATATTTCCACCAAGTGCTTTCCAAGTTATAGGAAAATCAGAAATATATAAAGGGCCAAGATTTTCATTTATTACAAAACCATCATCATTCAAAGAAATACTAGGATAAGATAACTGTGCATTATTTTTATTTAATTCATTTTGAGTATTACTTGACAAAGAAGTACAACCAGAAAACAAGATTAGTAAACTAAATGTAAAAATAATATATTTATTCATATTATTCGTTATATTCAGGAGCTATTTAAATTTAATTATTTATTTTTTTCTATCTTTTATCCATTTGTTCTTTTCTTTCATCCAATACAGTATTTTTGGGTGAACATTTTTTCCTAAATATTTGAGAATAGCAGGTTTTACTAACTTGCCTTTTCTGACACTCATGGCAACATAGTAATACTTCTGCAATTTTCCACTTTTGAGCTTAACAATCTTAGTTTTAATATACATGAAAGAATATGAGATTAAAGGGCTTAAAAATGAATTATTTAAAAATAATTAAATGATTTTTTTATTATTTTAAAAAAAAATTATAAATATTTATCTTTAATTTTATTAAATTCATTAATTAAACTTTTTAGAGTAAATACTTCAGAAGATGAATAATCCACTAAAGAATGTATATCTGAATAATTTTCATAAACATCAAGTTTTTCCGAATCCCATATAAATGCAATATCATCAAATATTTGCTCACAATAAGAAATATCATTTTTATCAATTTGCTCATATTTATCAGGCTTAAATCTTTTTTTGGCAGCATTAATTATTTCTTGAATGATTTCCATTAAAATTTTTATTGCTTCATCTAAAGTAGTATTATCTTTTAATATTTTTTCTCTTTTTGATTCCAAATTTCTCCAAAAAGGAGATGGATAATTTTTTTTTCTTTCAGAATCAATATTATTATATTGTTCTCTTAATTCTTTTTTATTCTTCAAAAAATTATCCATATTTTTACCTTTTAATAACCATATGCATTACTACTATAATCTGATGTAGTTTTATGCTGTCCTTTTTCTTCAGTTTTTATATCTAAAGAATTGTCTATTAAATTGACATAAGTTTTTAATGTTGTTTTATCTGAATACAAAGCAACAGTTTCAAGCACTGCACCTTTTTGTATTATTTTTTCATTTATTATTCCTTCTCCCATATACAAAGCAATTGATTTATTTCCAAAGAAATCTATTTCAAGACTGTTTTGCATAATGCATAATTCTAACCCATTATTCATTTTCAAACCACCTCATTTTTAGTAAAATAATAATCGGCCAAAGCTTAAATAAGTAGTTATAAAAATTCAAATTTAACAAAAATCTCTTTTAAAGAATATTCTTTCTCAAAATTTTTAAATTTTTCAAAAATAGAATTATAATTAGGAAAATGTTTTAATTTTTTATTAAATAATTCAATAGTATTAGTAAATATACTTATTTTTTCTTCAAATAACATAGCTATTCCTTCATAATCTTCAATGAAGTATTCAGATATGCCTGAATTGCTTTTTTTATATAAATACTGCTCCGCTTCTTTAAAATCTAAAGTGCATAATTTTTTCCCAAAAAGAGAATGCTCACAAAATAATCCATGACCAAATAGTTCATGAAATATATTCAAAACAAAATAATCAGTATTTTCTTTAATGTATGATCTTAAAATATTTGGAATGTAAATACCTTCTGAAACTAAATTGAATCCATTTTTTTTGCAAAATAATTCCCAATTATAAGGAGAATATGTTTTTAAACTACTTTTTTCCACTTTAAATCCAAAGTTTGATTTTGAAAAATCATTAATTTCATATATCAAAGTTTCTAAATCTTGCATAATTAATTTTTAATATAAAAGATTTGATTTATAACTCTTTTTATTATCATTTTTGTATAATTAATTTATAAAAAAAAGCTAAAATGTTTTAGTAAATATATTAATTTAAATTTTATCCAAATTTCTTAAATTATTCTCTCTTATTTTATCTATTAATATTTGCCATTCATTGGCCAGTTTTATTCCGTTCTTTTCGTTTGTATACATGAATTTCATAATATTTGCTGGATAAACAATTAAGTTTGCATTTTCAGGCCTTGGAACTTGGTTAAAATTCTCTTTTAGGGTGATTATGTGTTTTTCTAATAGGTGGGCTTGGATTATTTTTGGTATTTCATTCTTTTTTATCTTATTGGCCGATTCACAAGTTAGGGCATAATATTTAGTAATCTTATTTAGCACTTGTATTGTATCTTCAAAGTCAGGGGCCTGAAAATATAGGGGTTTCTCTTTATCTTTTTCAAAGGCCAGCGCGCAGCATATCATGAAGGGGTTAATTACTGCTAATGCGTTCTTGTTTTCTTTAATAATTATTCCTTTCTTTTCTAATTCTTTGACTATTTTGCTTACATACATCTCTGTGCAGTGCAAATTTTTAGCAATATCAACTTGGAAAATCTTTTTATGCGAAAGGTTCAGTATATATTCATAGATTCTGTGCTTAATCATTAGCTTTTAAACTGATTAGTTTAGTTATTATAAATATCTACTTATATATAAGCATAACTATTTTTTGTGAGGTGATTTAATAAAAATATGATATGTCCAAACTGCAACTTAAACCTGATAAACACACCGCATGAGTCCTACTGCCCTAGATGCGGACTCGTCTACAATGACTATCTAAATTATGGAGATTTAATGAAAGGCATGAGTCCTTTTAATTCTTCCTGGAGGGCTAATTTTCCGCAAACAATGAAACCCTACAAGAATGTTGGCGGAAGAATGATTATGAAAAAAGAATATGAATGCATAAAAGCGAGGTAAAAATAAAATATGGAATGTGCAATAAAAAGATTCAATCTAAACGAAAGGTTCATTGACCTAACCTGCGAGCAATTCAGCCTCACAGGATACTACACAGAAGAAGTCAAAAGACTATACTACAAAGCATTAGAAAAAGGCCTAACAAGAGGAATACCCTTAGAGCTGACATTCTCAGCAATAACTTACTACTTAAAGAAAAAAGACGGCCAAAAAAACAGCGAACAAGAACTATCAAACATCACAGGCCACAGTGGAAGACTAATAAGGAAACAATACAGAAGAATAAAAAGAGAACTAAGGTGGGCGCAATGAATAATATTGAAAACTTGCTCCTAACAATCTTTTTAGAATTAATGCTAATATTTTTCGTATTAGTAGATATTGCTGAAAAAATTTAAATTTAATTTTTTTACTATTTTCTTGTGGATTTCTGGATTTGTTATTTTAATAAAACTCAATTAGGAGCCTTGCAGTTAAGAAATCCACAAATCCATGAAATCCAAGGGTTTTTAGCCTTAATTGTGGATTTCATTTATAGCTATTATCTGTAAAAAGGTGTGGATTTGAAAGATTTCTGGATTTGTTCAATACTAGCTTTGTAATTATGTTTTAAGCAATATTTACAAATTTATGAATGTGGATTTGTTATTTTTTATAACAAAAATGGCAGTAGAAAATATGCTGCCACACCTAATCCAACTACTCCCACCCCAATAGCAATGTGTTTTTTATGGTCTTTAAACCATTTTTTTATTTTTTCCAAAGATTCCGTAGTCTTTTTCCAAGATTCTTTCAAATTATCCATAAATTTTGTCAAACCTCCTTTATTCTCAAGAGAAATATTGTTTTTATCAAAAATATCTTTAGCTTTTTTACTAATATTATCCCCCGCAAATAGTTTTAATATTTCTGCCAATAAAATTATTTGATCATTATCTGCAGATGCTCTTTCTTTTTTATTTTCTGTTTCAAACACAGATTCAACATTAGGAGTTTTAGGATCAGTTCCAAAAAAAGTTATAACTTCTTCATTAGTATTTAAAACTGCATTGCCCATAATTTTAATAGTTTCTGCTAACTTTTAAATTATTTGATTCAGTAAAAGAGGTATATGTTCATGACATATGCTACTAAACTTACACAAAAAATATGCCTAGTAATGTTTATAATTAATGATTTTAATCAAATTACCATGATTGATAATTTTATTAAAAAAGAATTAAATAGGGATTTAGGAGACTTATTAGAAATTGATGATTCATTTTTTTATCAACCAGAAGATTTTTCTAACAAAAAATATAATGATAATAATGGAATGTATCCTAAAACAATTAATTATAAAGAAAGCAAAAAAAAATATTCATTTTTTAAAACGTTAAAAATTAAAATAAAAGAATATTATACTAAATTTAAAAATTAATTTAGTTTTCTTGCAATTAATTGAGCAATAGCATGAGTATGAGGCTTGCCATTGCCGTGAACTTCAGGATCAGAAATAAATTCTTCATATTCCAATATTTCCCAATCTTTATAAAATTCTTTTAATTCATTTTTATTAAATAAATATCCAAATAATTCTTCAAAACCATTTTCTTTTGTAAAAACACTAATTACATTTAATCCGTTAATATTTGTGTTATCTTTCATTTTTAAAATAATATTTTTAATCTCTTCAATTTTTAAAAATTGCAAAACATTCATTGCAGTAATAACATCATATTTAGTTTTAAATTCAAAGACATTAATATCTTCAACTTTTGAATCAACATCAACATTCAAATTTTTGCATGTTTTAATGCACATATCTATTCCTTCTTTTGAAATATCAATTCCAGAAACATTAAAATTATTTTTTGCAAGAAAAATTGCATTTTTGCCATAACCCATACCTAAATCTAAAACTTTACCTTTATTGATATATTTTAAAAGATTTAATACCAGTTTAGAGGATTTAACTCCAAAAAAAGCATTATTATTTTTATAATCATTATCAAATGATTTTTCCATGTGAATGATTATAATATTATTATTTAAATAAGTTTACAAAAAAAATTATACCAATCTAATTTTAAATGTTCAATAAAAATATCATTTATTTCAAATTTTTTTTTTAAAATTGTCTCAATTTTATCATAATCATATTGAAATATCTTTACAAAAGTTATTGATTCATTTTTCTTTTTGATATTACTATTAATAGGCACTGAAAAGTATAAAATACCATTTTTTTCTAAAAAATTACTCATATTTAAAATATTTTTTTCAAAATCAGATAAACAATAATGCTGCAAAACATTTCTGCACCAAATACTATTAAATTTATTTGAAAAAGCCAAATTATTAAAATCCATTAAAATTAAATTTAAATTATTATGAATATTTTTTGCATAACTCAACATTTTAATACTATTATCTATACCAACAATATTTAAGTTAATTTTGGACAATTCAAAAGAATCTAAACTCATACCACAACCAATATCTAAGACACTTGAATAATCATTTAAATAAGATTTGAATTTATCAAAAATTATTGAAGGAGTTTTCAGAATTAATCGTTTATCAATATATTCTTTATAGAAATTATCATAATTATTAACATTCATTTTTCAAGAACCAATTTATAAATTTGTATCAAAGAATCAATATAACTATTATAATTAATCATAGGTATTTTAACTGAATTTAATGAAATGTTTCTTCTTAGATTTTCATCTTTTAAAATAGACTCTAATTTAGCTTTCATTTCGTTTCCATTTAAGGGATTAAACCTTATTACATTTTCTCCATCAATTAAATTAAAAACATCTTTATATTTATTAAAAATCTCATCACTTAATAAAGTGCATACTCCTGATGAAAATCCCTCAAGAGCCACTTTAGGAAAATGCTCATTTATATTAAATCCGGTCTCACCGCAATATAAAATATCTAAACTTGCATAAATAGAAGGCATATTCCAAGGAGCAGTAAAATTCACAAAAATTGAATTTTCTTTAACTTTAGATGAAAGAATTTTATTTATTTCAACCTGTCCTTTCTTATCTGTTAAAATAAGAAATTTATAAGGCAAATTTATTTTATTTAATTCTTCAGTTAATTCTTTTATTCTCTTAAAAGAATTATATTTTCCAATAAAACCAATAGTTGGCACTTCAAAATTAAATTTTGGTATAACTTGAGGATTAAATTCATTAGGTATTGCTAATCCTAATTTCTTTATTTTTTCATTACCAAACATTTTGCTTGCAGAATCCAATCTTGAAAGAATAAAGTCAGCTTCTTTAAAAACATTAATTAAAGGCAAATAAGAAAGTTTTTGAAGTGAATAAAAATCACTTCCTGCATGTTTTATTATTAAAGGCTTTTTATACAATTTAGATAAACTCCAAGCGGACATACCATAAGGAAAAAGATAAAAACCTTCTATTATATCTAAATTTTCTTTTCTTTCAACTTCAATACCTAAAGCAAAAAGTTCTGTCTCAAGATTAGGTCCTTTTGAATCTGTATTATTTGAATTTGAAAAAGGATTTTTTATATACAATTTTAAATTTTTAGAATTAAAATAATCTAAATCTTCAACATTAAAATTTATTCTATTTTCATAATTTCCTGACCAAGAATTAGAAATAATAACTGTTTCAATTCCTTTTTTTACTAAAGCAACAGAATCCCAATAAGTTTCAGAAGATACTCCTCCTTGTAAGGGGGGAAATCTTGAAAAAATGCCTATTTTCATTTTTTTGGCCTCCAGCATTGAGGATCAGGTGAAAAATAATCTTTATGCAACGAATAAGCAACACACCTATTCCCTCTGCAATAAGGCATTATATCACAAGGACCGCAATCTTCAATAGCATCAAATTGCCTTAGTTCATTCATTTTAGGAGAATCAAAAAATATTTCTTCAATACTTTGCTCAGGTAATCTCCCTATATTAATAGGTAATCTTCTGCAAGGAACAACATTTCCATCTGCAAGAATAGTTATACCTGTTACTCCAACAAGACAACCTCCAATAATTTTATCTGTTTTTTTAGGATTAAAAATACCTAGATCATTCAATAAGGGTTTCCACATTTGGTCTTTTAATGCAAAAAAAGTAGGAGAATTTTGAGATAAATTTACATAATGATTAAAAATATCAAAAAGAAATTTTTTATATTCCAAAGGTTGTGGCAAATCATTATCTAAATTTTTTGCATTGCCTAATCCTACAATTCTATCAAAGGAATATCTTCTTACACCCAAATTTGCACAAAAAGAACTTATTTCTTTAATATGATTCATATTTAACTTACTAACAGTAGTCATTACATCAACAGGGATTTCATTATCATTCAGATAATTTATTGAAAAATTAACCTCATCCCATGAATTTTTTCCCCTCATATACTCATGTAAATCTTTATTTCCATCAATTGAAATTTGATAACCCTGCAAGTTTATTTCTTTAAACAAACACATATAATCTTCTAAACCAGACCTATTACCTAATAATTCAACAGATATACCTGCCTTATGCATTTTTCTTAAAAGAATATCAAGTCCTTCTTTAATAAGTGGATGTCCTCCAGTAATCGTTAACGGAACAGGAACTTTATATTTGTCTCTGAATTCAATAATTCTATCCCCAACATTAAGAAGATCATTTAAAGATAACTCTTTTTTTAATTCAGACTGGTATGTTAATTCATCAGTGGTATA
Source organism: Candidatus Nanoarchaeia archaeon (assembly GCA_041652755.1). Taxonomy (GTDB): domain Archaea; phylum Nanobdellota; class Nanobdellia; order Tiddalikarchaeales; family Tiddalikarchaeaceae; genus JAQTTT01. Next base: position 6,261 of record JBAZGS010000001.1, on the reverse strand, counting down.
ACAATGCTTACATTTTTTATCGCATGCTATAGTAATATGCCATTGAATAGGAAATGCTGAAGGTGGAATTTCCCAAATAATCATGTTTATTAGAAAAATAATCTAATATATAAATGTTTTTAATAAAAAAAAATAGAAAAAAAAATAGAAATTACTTTTTTGAATAATTTGAAGTATTATAGCTGTTGACTGCTAAATTATAGTCACTTAAATTCACAGGTAATTCTTCAGCAGAGATAGATTTTGCAGTTCCACATGAACCTCCGCATCTACAACTACATGCACAGCTACTTTTTTCTTTCTGTAATTTTTCTTCAAGATTTGAAGAGGTTATTAAATCTAAAGATACAATTTCCATATAAAATAGTATAACTTGATTATTTATAATTATTTTGATTTCATATAAAACCCATTATTTCAAATGATTATTTAAAAAATCATTAATTTGATTAATGTTTTTAGAAATATTATTATTTTTTTCATTATTGTTTATGGTTATATAATCAATGTTTAATTCGAACGTTATTTTTTTTAAAAATTCTAATGATGTTTCTTTATATCTTTCAATTAAAAATATTAAATCCTCTTTTTTTTCAATATAATTTTTATTAATAGAATAATCAATAAAATGAAAACTTTTTCTTTTTCCAAGTAAAACATCATTTAATATTCTATCAGCAATTAATTCAGAATTAGAATCAATAAAAATATAGCCAGAACTTTTTGCGTACTTATGAAAATAATAACTATTTTCAAAAATTCCTTCTTGAAAAAAAACAAAATGTGAATCAAATAAAATATTTCTATTTTGTGTAAATAAATCATCCAAAATTTTTAAACACAACATTTTATTGTTATATTTCGGAAAATTAATGGAATAATCATTAAATAAATCCTTAAAATCAAAATAGTCTATATTATTTATAGGATTTTTTTTAAGTAAATTTAAATAAAAAGATTTTCCAGAACCCGGAACTCCAACCAATTGAAAAGATTTCATTATTTAATATAATATTAAATGCTCTATATAAATCTATTTCAAATTAGTTTTTACTTAATTCAGTTTGTTTAACATAATTCAGTGAACAAAAATGTTTTTAAATCTTCTTTTTGTTATTTTTTATCTTGCGAGTCAAGTTTTTTTTTACTTGATTTTTGCTTTGAACTGAAAGAGGAATTATTTACAATATTGTAAATAAATAGTTTTTTAGGAAAAGCTTTTTAAAAACAATCGTTTATTATATTTAATATGACTTTAGATGCAAAATTAGCTCAACTGCAAGCTCAAGATAGCGAGTGGACTCCAAAAGAATTGCTTGATGATGCTATTAATAAATTAAACCTTCCTCCTCAAGATATATTATTCATAGCAGCTGATTACATTAATTATAATATTAAAACAAGAAATGCTAAATATAATGAAAAAACAGAACTTTTAGATATGAATAATTATAAGCCAGTAAACTATGACAAAGTAGAATGGACATACCACAAATTAAATTTATCTCCTATGAATAAATCCAAACTCGACTTCCAAATATTCACTTATGCAGTAACATCAGAAAAACTACTAAGAGAATATTATTACAAAACAAACATGGGAAGAGATGAAGGAATACATAAAAAATTAGCTGAAAAAATGAACAATCCTAAAGAATGGTCACATCAGAAATTAGCAATTGCGTTGGCTAGGGATTTTTGTTTTGACAGACCTAATGGTAAAAGTTTCCAACTAAGTAATCTTGATGCTCCTGAATATTTTAGAAATCTTGAAAAACAAATTAAAAAAGGAGCTAGTTCTGAAGTGATTATTAATGATTTATTAGAAAACCTTTCTAAATATTATGTATTTGATGCTTGGCAAAGTTGGTAAATCAATTTAAGATTTTTTTATTTTATTATGAATTCTTCGATTATTTTTCCTATATCTTTCATGTTTTTTAAATAATTGCCAATACTTTCTACAGCATCTTTAATCATTTTAAAATTATCTTTATTATCAAAATCTTCTTTGATATCTTGTACTTCTTTTACAGACTTATAAATATTATAATCATTTTTAGTTTTTTCTTCAATAAATGATTTGTATTTATTTAATTCACTTATTTTGCCTGATTTGCCTTGCAATAATACTTTTAATCTATTTTGCGTTGCTTTTGTCCTATTGTCATTAATTTTTTCTAAAAGTATTAATAAATCTTCATAAAATCTTATTTTGTTAATCTCATTAGTTAAAACTCCTTGATTCTTATCTTTATCTTTGCTAAAATTAGTTTTAAAATCATTAGTGTATTCATTAATTTTTTCAAAAAATATTTTATTAAAATATTTTAAATCATCTAAAACTGTCGCTATTATTTCTAATTCCTTCATTCTTTCTTCTTTTATTGCTTTTGAATCCAAAATATTAAAATTAATAATGCTTTTCCATTTAGTAATTGCGTTTTCTAATTTTTCTTTTGCAGTTTTATATTCACAACGCAGGTTTACATAATTATTCATAGTTGCGAACCCTTTCAAATCCTGTATAAGCTTTTCATTCAATTGCTCGTTTTGCAATGACTTGAAAGTATTCATATCAACCAAAGTGTAATTCAATAAGCTATCAATTTCTAAAGTCAAATCAGGATTTAGAATTAAATCAATTCCTGTGAGAGATTTCATTATTTTTCCCTCACTCTCTTTTATTTTTTTAAAAAATTCTATTTTTTTATTTTTGATTAAAAAAATTGACAGGTCAAACAAATTCGCAGCCTTGCCAACATCATTATCCAAACTTTTTAGATTCATAACTTTTGTCAATAATTCATTCGCGTCATTAAAATAATCATTGAAATCAATGTTTTTTTCTATTTTCAAATATTTCAGCTCATTTTCATTCATTTTTTTAGAAAAATGAATTATTTTCATGGCTGAATTCTTTAAATCTTCAATAATAATATTTAATTCCTCTGCTTTTGCAAAATATTTATTTGAATCATTTAAGCTTGCCAATAAATTATCCTGCAATTTGTTTGTTCCGTCAGTTTCTGCAGTTTCTTTTATTATTTTAATTAAATGCCTTAAAAAATTTTTCCCAAGCAATAGCATTGCTTCATTCTGTCTTTCAATAAAATATTTTTTATCAAAAATTATTATAGTTTTTATTGCATTTAAATCTATTTTTTCAGCCTTGCCGTTAATATTTGCCTCTAATTTTATCGACTGCAAGAATGTCTCTTTTTTGTTTATTTCTTCTACAAAATCTTTAAATACTGATTTATAATTATTATTAGTTATTAATTTTTCCACTTTATTATCAAACCTTAATTTACCAAGATTTTTTACAGAATTTTCATAATTAGTTATTAATTGCTCAAACAAAGATTTGGTTTGAATCAAAATATTATTTTCATTAAGGCTTAACATTTTCTGCAAATTAAGCATTAATAGCCAAATATTTCCAAGCTCTTTTTCAAATTCATTCAAATTATCAGGAAATGCTTTGCAGTTATCATCCATTCTTTTCATTGCTTCAGTTGGAACAAAATCAAATTCAAACAATTTTTTATTATTAGAATTGGTTTTATATTCATTAATTAATGCCCATAATTCCTGCTCATTTTGTTTTTTTAACGCAGAATACAAGTCAATTATGAATTTGTGAGAATTGTTTATCACATTCACTATTTTTGCCAAATCAGTAAAATCAGTCATTTTATTTCATTCCCTTTAATATTTGCAATGATTTATTTAATGAATCCATATTTTCATTTTTTTCAAAAAAAGCGTTTATTTCCTGCTTTTTCATTGTTTCATTCTGTATTAATCTATCCAAATCATTTTCCTGAAAATCAAATCTTATCAATCTTATTTCTTTATCTTTTTCTTTATTATCATTTTTATCCAGCACATTAACCTTATTTTTTAGCCCATACATTAAATCAAAATTATCTATGAATTTATTCATAGAATCCAAATTTTGCTTATAATTTTTTATTATTTGATTATGATAAATGTCATTAATGCTCTTCAATGATTTTATTAATCTGGCATAATTTTCTTTGATTAATTTCATATCATTAATCTGCAATGAGCCCTTATTTTTTTCCCACACATTTTTAATCTGCTGAATAAAAACATTGACATCCTGTATTATTTCTTTCTGCATGTCATCAACTAAATTAAATAATTGGATGCTTTTTTCATCAATCAAAACTATCTTCCCTAATCTTTTATTAATATCTTTCTCTATTGTTTCAAATTCAGCATTTGGAGGAATAATGAATTTTTTTATTTTATCATTATTATCAGAATCAATATTGCTAAATGCATTGATTAATTCTTTGGCACCTTGAATTTCCTCCTGAAGTTTTTGCCCCTCTTGGTCATTATTTAATTCGGCATTGACAATCTTAAGAATTAGCATTTTAATCCCTGTTTTTTTTTCTTTATTTTCAATTGCATCCAATATTTTTTGATAATTCTTTAAAATATTCAAATAATTAACATAATAAATCTCAGTGAATAATGAAGATTTTTTGTCCAAATAATTTGAGATTTTATCTAACTCATCAGGATTATATAATTTAGCGTAGCCTTCATAAGTTTTAGCAAAGTCATCACCTAAACCTTCAATCATACTCGCTAATCCTTTCGTCTCTTCTTGCAATTTCAGCTCATTTTCCATTGTTTCATAAAAAATCATTGAATTCCAGTAAAAATTAAGCAATTTTTTATAAATAGGTTTATGGCTTACATCCTTGTAATTTTCAATTGTTTCTGCTATTTTTTTCATGCTTTCATTTGTTTGATTAAATTCTGCTTTAAATTTTTCAGGTTCTATAATTCCTTTAGTGTCTTTAAAAATTTCAATTATATCTTTTCCTGTAGTTTGCTTAAACATTTCTTTTATTTTAGTAGGATCTAATTTTTCATCCAAGAATCTTTTAAGATTCATAGTAATTATTGTGCTTACTTTATCCAAGCCTTCAAGCATTTTTTTAATTTGGTCTTTTTTATTATTGAAAGCCATGCCTTCAAGATCCAAAAACTCAGCATTAATATTAGGCAGATTAGGAAACTCTTTTAATGAAGTTGCCAATTCATAAAATTGAACAGGATGATTTTCTTTATTTTTATAAAACGAATTCTTAATTTCTTTAACTTCTGTTTCAAGAGGTTTTTCTAAATCTTTAAAAATTCCTATGAAAGGAAGATTTTTTTTAAAATAATCCTGAGTCTTTTTTTTAGCTTCAGCATCAGTTATTGAATTTATCTTTTCTTCAAGTGCTTTTATTGCTATATCTACAGCAAATGCTAAATTTACCTGCACTCCTGCCTTTTTTGCATTGATTAAATTATCTTCAAAATCTTTTTTATTTATATCCTTATTATTCATTAATTCCTGCATTTTATTTAATGAATCCACTAATATCTCAATATGTTTACTCATATCTATTGGAGGCTCATCAATTTTAATTAAATCCTCTTTTAATTTTTCAATTTCAGATTTATACTGTATTTCTTCCCCATCAGCCATAATATTGAATAATGCTGATTTATTATAAAACTTTTTAATGATTTTTTCAAGATAAATTTCATTTATTAATTCTAATAATTTTTATATTTAAACCCTTTACTTCCTTTTCTTTTATGATTTTAAGAACTCATATCTTATTTGCTGTATTAATTGATGTTTTGTTGGGTTTTCATGTTAATTTTTTCACTATTTTGGGCTCTACTTTGCCTGATATTGATTTACCCTCTACTTCTTTAGGCCAAACTTTCAATAAACTAAGCAAATACCTGTTTAGAAGGTTTGGTCATAGAGGTTTATGTCATAGTGTTTATTGGTCTCTACTTTTTGGTGGTTTAAGCTTGGTTAATAAAGAAGTTTTCTTGCAGTTGTGTATTGGTTATTCTGCTCATATATTTTTGGATATGTTTAATCCTACTGGTGTTAAGTTGTTTTATCCTTGGAATGTTAATTTCACTATGTTTGATGGTGCAATAGAGACTGGTAAAAGAAAGGATAACATTATTGCAATAGCTTCAATAGTTATTGCTTGCTTAATTATATTTTATAAAAGTGGTTTTTTTAGCTTTCTCACAGGTTGAGAATAAGGCTTTAAGTAATATATAAATAAAAACAAAACAATTTTATCATTTTAAAAATAAAAAGATTTTTCATCAGAAAAATATTTTTTGTTTTTCATTTAAATAAAAAAATTATGCTAGAAAATCATCAGATTTTCTAAAAGCATTATTTTTTTTATAAAA